>JAFWUY010000150.1 GCA_017524035.1 Lachnospiraceae bacterium
ACAGCTTCGACCAGGAAGGCGTTCAGCTCGGTAAGGTCCTTGCAAAGAAGGTCCTTGCACACGAGACCGACGGAGCACTCAAGGCTTACAGCGATCTGTTCGGGATCTGAAACAACATCAATATACTTTAAGAGTCAGGAGATAGCTTCTCCTGACTTTTTTGGTTGCAGTGCGGGTCCTGCCGTGGACATGCAAGTACATCCGTGTACTTGCAATCATGTCTTTCGGACATCCTGTCCGCGTAGTATGAGAATTCTCGCTTTTCGTCGTCAGGCGCGAAACTTGATCGACATCTGTTCTGCCTCATGCCGCAGGCCATTCACTTCGTTCAGGCCAGGCGGCCGTTTCTAACGCAGACGACGAAGTCTCGAATTCTCATATCATTAGCGTCACCCGCAAATATAAAAAATAGAGTCAGGAGAAGCTATCTCCTGACTCTTATATAATCTGATCGCTTTTGATGCGGTTTATTCCCTGATGATCACTTTGATGACTACGGGATTGTGGTCGGAATATTCAAATTGACAATCCAGGGTTTCTGCCGAGATGACTTCGAGATTATCGGAAACGATGAATCCGTCGATCACGTAGAACTGGAAGTGGTCCTTATCCGCAGCCGTCGCATAGGGCTGGTCCAGGGATCTGCATGTGGGAGCGGAAGGATCCTGGATGAAGATCAGCGAATCATCAAATACGCCTTCTTCAAGAAGTCCGCAGTGCCACTTTCCGGGATACTCGGGATAAGCCGATATGTCCGTTCCGGAGAATGCCTGGTTGAAATCTCCCGCCGCGATGACATAGTTTCCGGCATCGACCTCTGCCTTGAGGATATCGGCAAGCATATTGGTCTGTGCGATCTTGCCCTCGCCGGAATCATAAGCTTCAAGATGGAGATTCACGATAACGAGTTCCTTATCGCTGCCGTCCAAGGGAATCCTGTTAACGGATACGCACCTTTTCAGGTTGGCGATCCTGATGGGCCATTTGAACGGGCAGGGGAGAGAGATCCTCTCTGCTGACGTTATGTCATATCTCGAAAGAGTCATGATGCCGCTCTCGACATGGCCGATCGGCGGGATGGGATAGGGAACTATATCAACATTGAAATTGTAAGCAAATGTATGATCGAATCCGGGGAATGCATCCGATATGACCTCGGTCTCGTCGGTATGATAGGATCTGCTGCAATTGAGATCCGTTTCCTGGAGGAGCATGATATCGGGATCCAGGCCCGTAAGAGTTTCGGTTATGCCCGAAAGGTTACGTTTTACGCGGTCCTTATCGGCGGTGTATACCATCTCGCCGTAATCCATGAAGAAATCCGCATTGTCACCCAGGGTTCCGCATCCGACGTTCCAGGTTACGACTGTCAGCTCATCGCCGGCCTTCGGCTTTTGCATATCCTGACCTTCGAATGCCGTTACCAGGGTTTCCCGTTCATCCGGCCTGTATTCACGAATCGTCAAAAAGACGAACAGGAGGATTACAAAGGCCACGGCTGCCGAAACCAGGGATAAAACAATCTTGATCAGTATTTTTATAGCTTTTTTCATTGATCGTTACCTCGATTTTTTTAATTTTATCCCAAACGTGTATAATAATCCAGACATTTGGGAGCCGGACGGCCCAAAACAAGCCCAAAACGAGCGAAAAAGCCGAAAATGTGGTATACTTAAGGTTGTTTTTGAAAACGAAAGACCATAAGAGGTAAGCCCCGATGTCCTTATCATTTACCGAAAAAGAATTCATCCCCGTTATGCTCGGGGGAGATATCAATACATACTCGGTTTCGAGGGCATTTTACGAAAAGTACAACGTAAAATGCTATGTGTTCGGAAAGTATCCGACGGGACCGAGCTTTGGCAGCAGGATCATTGAATACGAAGCAAATCCCGCCATCGAGACGGATGAGTACTTCGTAAAGAGAATGAACGACTTTGCCGCAGAGCACAGTGACAAGACCATAATACTTGTCGGATGCGGCGATTCGTATGTGGCACTCTGCTCGAAGCATAAGGCGGAGCTTGCGGAGAATATCATTACTCCCTATATAGACTATGATCTCATGCATTCCCTTCAGATGAAGGAGACCTTCTACGGACTCTGTGACAAGTGGGGCATCGATTATCCCGGAACGGTCATCTATAACAGCAGCATGGGAGATGACTTTGCGATGGATTTCCCGTATCCCGTCATCCTTAAGCCTTCAAACGGGATACAGTACTGGGAGCATCCCTTTGATACCCAGAAGAAGGTTTACACGATCCATGACCGTAAGGAACTGATAAGCGTAATCCACGACATCTACGGTGCCGGATATACAGATACTCTCATCATTCAGGACAGGATCCCCGGTAACGATGAATATATGAGGGTTCTCACATCATATTCCGATCATAACGGAAAGGTTAAGATGATGTGTCTCGGACATGTTCTTCTCGAAGAGCATACTCCGCACGGACTGGGAAACCATGCGCTCATCATAACCGAGCCCAACAAGGAACTGATGGAGAAGGTTAAGAACCTCCTCGAGTCGATGAACTATGTCGGATTTTCCAATTTCGACATTAAATATGACACGCGTGACGGAAAATTCAAATTCTTTGAGATAAACACAAGACAGGGCAGGAGTAATTTCTATGTCACCGGTTCCGGCTTCAATGTTGCCGAATACATTACCGAGGATTATTTCTATAAGAAGGACCTGCCGCTGAGATACGCCGAAGAAGAGCATCTCTGGACGGTTGTTCCCAAGGGCGTAGCTTTAAAATATGTAAAGGATCCCACGCTCAAAGCCACAATGAAGAGGCTCTGGAGTGAGGGAGAGGTGGTCAACCCGATATTCCTTAAGGGTGATTCGAATCCCGGAAGAATGTACAGGATGATCAGAAACTATTTCAGCCACTACGTAAAGTTCAGGAAATACTATAAGGTGTGATGATGAAGAAGATCTTAGGAGTCATCGGAGGCATGGGCCCCGAAGCAACCGCATATTTTTACGAAGAGATCATAGCTCATACCAAGGCTCTGAAGGATCAGGACCATATTGACATGGTCATCCTAAGCCATGCTTCAATGCCCGACAGGACGGAGGCTATCAATACGGGTGAGTATGATGAGCTTCTTGCTTCAATGAAGGGTGAGATAGAAAAGCTCGAAAAGTGCGGTGCGGGCAATATTGCGATTCCCTGCAACACATCGCATTTCTTCCTTGATAAGATACAGGCGATGACTCAGATCCCCGTTATCAATATGATAAAGGAGACCGCACGCTATATCGCGGAGGGCGAGATCAGGGTAAAGAAGGTCGGAATACTTGCGACCGACGGAGCTGTCAAAACAGGCCTCTACCAGCAGGCGTGCAGCGAGTACGGTCTCGAGAGCGAGGTGCCCGATCCCGAATTCCAGAAGAAGGTGATGTCCCTTATCTATGACGACATCAAAGCCGGAAAGCTCGGTGACGAGGACAAGTTCCATGCTGCGGTATCGAATCTTCAGCAGAAGGGCTGCAACGTGATAATCCTTGCATGCACCGAACTCAGCGTTTACAAAAAACATCATAAGGTTCCCGCACACTGCGTCGATGCACTCGATGTGCTCGTAAGAGAATCAATCATAAGAAGCGGGGCCGGGTACGAAGAATTATGAGTTTAATACTTTCCATATCCGAATACGAAAAGGCTCTCGATAATGCGGGACTTCTGCAGAAGTGCCTTTTAAAGGAAAAGTTTTCCGAAACCGTCTCTCTTGTTACTTACGATTCCAGAGAGGTTGTTGCGGGAACTCTTTTTATATGCAAGGGAGCGGCTTTTAAGCCCGAATACCTTAAATCTGCGATAGATGACGGCGCTGTTGCTTACGTGTCCGAAAAGGAATACGAAGAAGGAGCATGCGTTCCCGCGATCATCGTATCCGATATAAGGAAGGCGATGCCGGTCCTGGGCGATCTCTTTTACGATTATCCCCAGAATAAACTTAAGATCACCGCGTTCGGCGGAACAAAGGGTAAATCGACATCGACATATTATATGAAGTCGGTGGTCGACGAGTATCTGGCTTCCGAGGGAAAAGGAGAGAGCGCCGTTCTTTCATCCATAGACAATTACGACGGCGTCATCAGGGAGGAATCCCATATCACCACGGCCGAATCGCTTGAACTTCACAAGCACATGGCCAACGCGGTCGCAAGCGATATAGATTTTCTCGAGATGGAGGTATCCAGCCAGGCGCTCAAATATGACAGGGTGCTCGGCATGAGATTCGCCGTTTCGGTTTTCATGAACATTTCCGAGGATCATATCAGTCCGAACGAGCATACCGATTTTGAGGATTATCTGTCTTCCAAGATGAAGATGTTCGCTCTTACCGATACCGCCGCGGTCAACCTCGATTCCGACTGTATAGAAAGAGTTCTTGATGAAGCAAAGGCCGCAAAAAGTTTTGTGACCTTCAGCTGCAGGGACGAGGCGGCGGATTATTACGCACATGATATCAGGAAGGATGGCGAAAGCATCTTCTTTAAAGTGACAAAGAAGCTTTCTCCTTCTTTTGAAGAGGATTTCGAACTGACGATGCCCGGACTTTTCAATGTTGAAAATGCTCTCGGGGTCATCGCTGCAGCGGACATATACGGGATACCCATCGAATGCATCAGGGAGGGGTTCCGCAAGGCAAAGTCCCCCGGAAGAATGGAACTGTTCAGGAGTAAGGACGGACTTGTAAATGCGTTCGTCGATTATGCACACAACAAGCTCAGCTTCGAAGCGCTTTATTCATCCGTTGAAAAGGAATTTCCAGGCTATGACATAGTCGGTATCTTCGGCTGCCCCGGAGGAAAGGCATATCAGAGAAGGTATGAGCTTCCGCAGGTTGCGGCGAAATATGCGGACAAGATCTACATCTGTGCCGAGGATCCGGGTCCGGATCCCGCGGAGGAGATCTCCGAAGAGATCGCAAAGTACGCGAAGGAAGCCGGCATCGCATATGAAGAGATCGAGGACAGGGGTGCCGCAATACATAAGGCCATACTTGAAGTCAGAAGACCCACGGTACTCCTCATCACCGGAAAGGGCGAGGAGACCAGGCAGAAGTACGGTACGGTCTACGCTCCGTGCAGATCCGATGCCGATTATACGAAAGAATATATCAGGGAGTACGACGAATCCCCCCATCATGCAAGAAAATGAGGGGACGTACGTAAATTGAAATCCCGCCTGCAATAGAGTATTATACAAGATGTAGTAGATTCGCCCCGGCCCGGTGGCATATATGGCACCCGGGTGAGCGCGCAGAACATATCCGGAGGATTTATGAACATAGTCATAGTCGGTTGTGGCAAGGTAGGAATGGTCATAACCCAGCAGCTTTCAAGTGAGGATCATAATATCACGCTTGTTGACGAGGACAGCGAAGCCATTGCGGCCGTAACCAATCATTACGATGCGATGGGTGTCGTCGGTAACGGCGTAAGCTATCAGACCCTTGTGGAGGCGGGGATCTCTGACTGCGATCTTTTCATCGCCGTTACCGATTCCGATGAGAAAAACCTGCTGGCCTGCCTGATCGCCGGAAGAGCAGGAAAATGCAAGACTATCGCCAGAGTCAGGAATCCCATATATTCACATGAGATTGAATTCCTCAAAAGGGAGTTCAACCTTGCAATGGTCATTAATCCCGAGGATGCCGCCGCAATGGAGATATCCCGGGTCTTCCTTTTCCCTTCCGCATTCAAGATCGACACCTTCTCCGGAGGAAGGATAGAGCTTTTCCATTTCCATGTAACGGAAGGAATGCCCGTCTGCGGACAGTCCCTTATGGCGCTGCGTGAGGATATGCTGAAGGGCATCATCGTATGTACCATCAAAAGAGGAAATGAAGTCATCATCCCCAAAGGAAATTTCTCCTTTGCCGCAGAGGATAATGTAAGCATAGCCGCAACAAGAAAGGATGCGCTCGCATTCTTCAGAAAGCTCGGCGAAGTAAAGGGCAGGGTCAAGAATGCCATGATCGTCGGCGGAGGAACGATGTCGTATTACCTTGCGGAAAGGCTTCTGAGATCCGGAATAGATACAACGATCGTCGAGATGGATTACAAGAGATGCGAAGAGCTTTCAAGCAAGCTTCCCGCTGCAAGGATCATTCACGGAGACGGAACAAACAGGGATCTTCTCGATCAGGAGGACATCTCCACATTCCAGGGCTTTGCGGCCCTTACGGGACTCGATGAGGAGAACATCCTTCTTTCGCTGTATGCTCGCAAGCATTCATCCGCCAAGGTCGTCACCAAGATAGGACGACTCAATTTCGGATCCGTCATCGATGCACTCAATCTCGATACAATAATCAACCCGCAGAAGATAACCGCGGATCATATCATCAAGTTCGCACATTCGATGAGTGCGGACGCATCAGATGATGTTGAATCGCTCTATAAGCTTGAGAACGGAAAGGCTGAGGCGCTCGAGTTCAAGATCAAGGTAGAGTCGCCCGTTACCGGAGTCATGCTGAAGGACCTGAAGCTCAAAAAGAACGCTCTTGTCTGCAGCATTTTCAGAAACGGCAAGAACATAATCCCCACCGGACAGGACGAGCTCATGGTGGGCGATTCCGTTATAGTTGTCGTCGGCGGAGCCCACATAGCCAATATCAGGGAGATCCTCGAATAGCAATGAAAAAGAATTCGATAATACTTTATATAGTTGGGATACTTCTGATATTTGAAAGTGCGTTCCTGATACTTCCCCTTATCGTATCCGTGATCTATTCCGACGGTAACTGGATGTGGTATCTGCTTACCATATTCATCTGTCTCATCCTCGGATTTCCCCTTACACGCATCAAGAGAGGAAAACATCTTTCCCTTAAGGAAGGATATATAATCGTTGCGCTGTGCTGGATAGTTCTCTCACTGATCGGTGCACTGCCCCTGATGCTCAGCGGCGATATTCCGAATTATATTGATGCGCTTTTTGAGACGGTCTCGGGTTTCACCACCACGGGAGCGAGCATTCTTTCCGATGTCACCGTTTTAAGCAGATCCGGAATGTTCTGGAGAAGCTTTATGCACTGGATCGGCGGCATGGGAGTATTCATGTTCATGATGGCGGTACTTCCCATGCTCGGAACCTCCGATCTGAACCTTATGAAGGCGGAGTCGACAGGCCCTTCCGTCGACAGGATCGTTCCTCATGTGCGTGACAGCGCAAGACTCATGTACGGAATGTATTTCGGGATCACTCTTGCCGAGATCATATCACTTCTCATAACCGGAATGGATCTGTATTCTTCCGCACTCCTTACCTTCGTAAGCGTCGGAACCGGAGGCTTCGGAATGGTCAATGAATCCTGCGGAACATATACCGCCGCTCAGCAGAACGTCATTGCATTCTTCATGGCGGCAAGCGGTATCAACTACACATTCTACTTCTTCGTGATATCCGGCAAGATAAAGGAAGCATTCCATATTGAGGAAGTAAAATACTATATCGGCATCATCATAGCTTCGACCGTGCTGATCGCATTTAACATAAGCAAGATATACGGAAATCTCGGAGATGCGTTCCATCACTCCTTCTTCCAGGTGGCTTCCATCATGACCACCACAGGATACTCCACCGCTGACTTCGATGCATGGCCCGAACTTTCCAGGACCATACTTCTGATCCTGATGTTCATCGGCGGATGCTCCGGATCTACCGCGGGCGGCGTCAAGGTTTACAGAGTCGTCCTTCTTATGAAGCAGTTCAAGAAGGAACTGTCTGTGCTCCGCCATCCCAGGGAAGTAAAGATGCTGAGAATGGACGGCAATACCGTCAAGGAATCTGTCATCCGATCCACCAACGTTTTCATATCGATCTATTTCGTCATCTTTTTCATATCGCTTTTGTTCCTCAGCATTGAAAACTATGACTTTACAACGGGCTTTACGGCCGTCACGGCGACGATGAACAATATCGGTCCCGGACTTTCACTCGTAGGTCCGACATGCAATTACGGATTCTTTTCCGTCTTTTCGAAAATAATATTGATATTCGACATGCTCACAGGAAGACTCGAACTGTTCCCTGTACTGCTTCTTATCAGCATGCTGCATATCAAAAGGAGATAAAATGGTCTACACTTTAACACTTAACCCTTCGCTCGACTATGTAATGTATCCGGCAACCTACCTTAAAAAGGGCGGGACGAACAGATCGGAAAGAGAAGAGCTCCGCGCAGGCGGAAAGGGTATCAATGTATCTGTCGTTCTCAAGAATCTCGATGTTCCCACCAAGGCACTCGGATTCATTGCGGGCACTACCGGTGATGAGATAGAAGGAACCGTGCGTTCCATAGGCATCCGTACCGGATTTATAATGCTTCCTTTCAAAAACGGAATGAGCAGGATCAATGTCAAGATAAGGGTTCCCTACGAAGATGCGAGTGAACGCGGATTCGAAGAGACCGAGCTCAATGCGGCAGGCCCTGTTGTTGAGAGCGGATCGGTCGATGAGCTCTGTGACCAGCTTGAAAGACTTTCGGAAGGGGATGTGCTTGTCCTTGCGGGAAGCATGCCCACACAGGCACCCGAGGATATGCTCGAGAGGATCCTTTCGGCGGTTCCGGAAAACGTAAAGACCGTTGTCGATATGACGGGGGACAGACTTAAGAGAGCGCTTCCGTTCAAGCCCTTCCTCGTAAAGCCCAATCTCGAGGAACTCTGCCAGGCTGCGGGACGCGAGCTTAAGGATGAAAAGGATATCATCTCCGAAGCGGAAAAGCTTCAGAAGTCCGGAGCGGAGAATGTAATAGTGTCGATGGGTGCGGACGGTGCGATCCTTCTGGACAGGACCGGTGAGATCCACAAATGCAAGGCACCCGAAGGAAAAGCGCTCGGTGCGTTCGGTGCAGGCGATTCCATGACTGCCGGATTTATAAAGGGATTCCTGGATGAGCATGATTACGGATATGCACTCAAGCTCGGAATAGCTGCCGGAAGCGCCGCTGTGTTCGAAGGAAAGCTTCCCGACTACAAGGAGATAATGAAGGTATTCGATGAAGTATAAAGGCCTTCCCGTTAATAAAGGAATAGTGATGGGACGCATCAGGTCGAGATCTGCAGCATCGACGGCTTCCGCTCAAACGGAGGTCTTCGACGCGGATCTTGAGAGGATGCGTTTTTTTGATGCACTCCTGGAATTCGAAGGTGATATGAAAAAGCTCGCCGCATCGGCTCCGAGCAGGGAAGGAAAGGATATCATATCGGGACAGATCATGATAGCCAGGGATCCGGTGCTCTCTGACGAGGTCATCAGCCTTATCGATTCGGGAATGAGAGCAGGGGAAGCCCTGGGGAAAGCCTGCGGAAAGTATGAGAATCTTCTGAGGGCTTCGGGAGACGAACTGTTTGCCGAAAGAAGTGACGATCTGTGGGAAGTCAGGAACGGCATTCTGTCCCGGATGGGAGAAAACGGAGAAAGTGACGGCGGGGAGACAGAAAGTGACGGCGATGTCATTTTTGCAGACAGACTCAGTGCTGCGGAGATCATAAGCCTCAAGGATGATGAAGTGAAGGCAGTCGTTCTTAAGACGGGCACGGCAACATCCCATGCTGCGGTGATACTCCGTTCCATGGGGATAACCGCGGTATTCGGAGTCGGATTCGGCGATGAATGTGCAACTGCCGGAACCGAATGCATTGTGGACGGCAACAGAGGCGTGGTGATAGTTTCTCCCACGAGTGATGAAAAGGATTCCTACGGAAAGCTGATCAGGGCTGCGAGGGAAGGAGCCGGGGCGGTCAGGGAACCTTATGCTCCTTCGGTTACGATGGATGGCGTGACTGTTGATGTGATGTGCAATATCGGATTCGAGAAGGTTCCGGGAATCGTATCCGCATCCGACGGTGCGGGCCTGGTCAGGACCGAATTCCTGTTTATGAACGGAAGCGTTATCCCCTCGGAGGAAGATCAGGCACATTGTTATGAACATATCGCGGATTCCTTCTGCGGAAAGCCGGTTGTCATAAGAACGCTTGATGCGGGCGGAGATAAGGAACCTGTTTCGTTATCCGGTGAACCTGTACGTGAAGAAAATCCCGCGCTCGGGTTAAGAGGGCTTCGTGCAAGCCTTTCGGACGCAGATCATTTCAAACGTCAGATACGTGCGATACTTCGTGCGTCGGACGGACGCAGTGTCAGCATCCTTGTTCCCATGGTCACATCCATGGGGGAGATACTGAAGGTAAGGAAGATCATAGAAGAGTGCAGATCGGAGCTCGGTGCGGAAGGAAAAGCATACAGAGCGGATATCAAACTCGGATGCATGATAGAAACACCTGCCGCCGTTCTGTGTGCGGACAGTCTGGCGTCAGAGGTGGACTTCTTCTCAATAGGCACCAACGACCTTGCACAGTACATCATGTGCGCCGACAGGACCAATCCTCTCATGTCGGAGCTGTGCAGCATATACCAGCCTGCCGTTCTGCGCGCGGTTAAGAGAGTGTGCGACTGTGCGTCGAAAGCGGGAATTCCCGTTACTATATGCGGAGAGGCAGCTTCGTATCCCGATATGCTTCCCGTGTTCATAGGAATGGGAGTGAAGTCATTCAGCGTCGATCCGGGCAGGGTATCCGAAACGAAGGATCAGATCCGCAAGCTGAATGTGTGGAGCTGTAAGGAACTTGCCGGCATGATCCTCAAAGCCGAGACCAAAGAAGACATAGAAAGACTTATCAGGTAACAGATTTGAACCACGAAGAAGCAAGGCAGTACAAAAAAATGATACTCACACCGCCGGGAAAGCTGATCTTCACCCTGGCGGTTCCTACCGTGGTGAGCATGCTGATCACGATGATCTACAATCTGGTCGATGCGTACTTTGTGGGAAAACTCGGAAAAAGTGCAAGTGCCGCGATTGGGATCGTAATGTCGTTCCAGACCGTGTTCCAGGCCTTCGGTTTTATGTACGGTCAGGGATCGGGATCCAAGATCGCACGCCTTCTCGCCGTGGGGAAAAAAGAAGAAGCCGACCGCATACTGACTCTCGGTATAGCGGCTTCTTTTATATCGGGTCTTATTCTGATGCTTCTCGGACTGGTCTTTATCAATCCGCTGATCCACCTGATGAGTACGGATACAATATTCCCCTATGCCAAAACCTACGCTCTCTACATCATTATTTCCGGACCGGTTCTTTCCGTCAGCTGCGTACTCAACAACGTAATGAGATATGAGGGCAGGGCATTCTTTGCAATGTTCGGTCTTGTGTCGGGAGGAGTTCTCAATATGATCCTCGATCCGATACTCATGTTCGGTTTCGGGATGGGGATACGCGGTGCCGCGATCGCAACCATGGTCTCACAGTTTTTGAGTCTCGGCATCCTGCTCTATATGTTCCTTTCACACAGGGCGATCAGCTCCATAAGGTTAAAATACCTCAGGCTTCCCGCGGCTGAGATAGCAGTAAGTGTTTTCGATATCGTGAAGACCGGATTTCCTTCACTGCTCAGACAGCTGTGCGCTACGCTTTCAACTTCGATACTCAACATCGTTTCAAAGCCCTTCGGCGACGCAGCCATGGCGGCCATGACAATAGACGGAAGAGTGCTGATGTTCATTGGAAGTACGATGATAGGAATAGGACAGGGCTTTCAGCCTGTTTCCGCATTCAATTACGGTTCGAAGAAATACAAGAGACTTAAACACGCGTGTTTTGTAACCTGGAGAGCGGGTACGGTCATCATGGCCGTTTTTGCGGTGCTCGGTTTTGTCTTTGCGGCCGATGTCATCAGAATGTTTGTGGAGGATGAGGAGATAGAGCTTGTTGTGCACTACGGAGTGCCGGCACTCAGATTCATGTGCATAGCAGTCGTGGTGCAGCCGGCATCGGTCATCGGAAATATGCTCTTCCAGAGCATAGGGGATGCAATGAAGGCTTCTTTTTTGTCCATGCTCAGATCGGGACTTTGCTACATACCCCTCCTTATTTTGCTCCCTCCTTTTATGGGATTTCTTGGAATACAGTGTTCGCAGATGGTTGCCGATATTTTGTCGGCAGTCATCTCCGTCCCTTTTGTAATAAAGTTTATGAAGAGCATTCCATCCGAGGATATAAGTACGGTACAGGACGAAAGATATGCAGAGTATATGAAAAACCTGGAGAACATCGAGAATGTCTGATGCATCAAGATACAAGATAACAGGTATGAGCTGCGCAGCTTGCCAGGCACATGTCGAAAAAGCTGTGTCGGGTGTGGAGGGTGTCACTAAATGTGAGGTTTCTCTGCTTACGAATTCCATGAGCGTGGAAGGAAGTGCTTCGCCCGGGGATATCATAAAGGCTGTGGAAAATGCCGGGTACGGAGCAAGCATATCGGATGCGGGGAGCGGTGCCGTAACGGAGGAAGAACTGAAGGATACCGAAACCCCTAAGCTTTTACGCAGACTTATCTCATCGGTGACACTTCTTCTCGTGCTTATGTATTTCAGCATGGGTGTGATGATGTTCGGGTGGCCCGTTCCAATGGGACTCGCCCACAGCGGGACCGTGGTACTCGAAGCGGTTATTTCCGGGATCATACTGATCATAAACAGAAAGTTTTTCATAAGCGGTATCAATGCGGTCATTCATAAAGCTCCGAACATGGATACACTCGTTGCAATGGGCGCGGGTGTTTCATATATATACAGCATCATCAATCTGATCAGGATCTTTAACGTATGTATGGAAGATGCGATGGACATTATGATGAACGAGCTGTATTTCGAATCCGCTGCGATGATAGTCACACTCATCACGGTCGGAAAAACGCTGGAAAGCTACAGCAAGGGACGCACCACCGATGCCCTGAAGAGCCTTATGAAGCTTGCGCCGAAGTCTGCCGTCATCATACGTGACGGAAAAGAGGCGGAGGTTAACGTCGAAGAGGTTAAGGTAGGAGACATATATGTTGTCAGGCCCGGAGAGAATATTCCCGTTGACGGAACCGTCATAAGCGGAAGCAGCGCGGTCAACGAATCCGCACTTACCGGAGAATCGATACCCGTCGATAAGGAACCGGGTGACAGGGTTTCCGCGGCGTGCACAAACCTTTCCGGATTCCTGACATGCAGGGCCGAAAGAGTGGGTGAGGATACGACTCTTTCCGAGATAATACGAATGGTAAGGGATGCATCATCCACCAAGGCGCCTATAGCGAGAATCGCCGACAAGGTATCGGGTATATTTGTTCCCTCGGTGATCGCGATAGCGTTTGCCGTGTTCATTATATGGATGATTGCCGGAGGTGAACTGTCATATGCCCTCACAAGGGCAATAACGGTTCTCGTTGTCAGCTGTCCCTGTGCCCTCGGCCTTGCGACACCGGTCGCTGTCATGGTGGGGAACGGCGTCGGCGCAAAGAACGGGATCCTTTTCAAGACATCCGCATCACTTGAAGAAACGGGCAGGAGCAGGATAGCGGTTTTTGACAAGACGGGGACTCTCACAAAGGGGACTCCGGTCGTGACGGACATTCTGCCTGCTCCCGGCATCTCGGAAGATTATCTTCTGAAGAATGCGTATTCGATAGAAAAAGGAAGTGAGCACCCGCTTGCAAAGGCAGTGATCGCTTATGCGGAGTCCGGAAATATCTCTTCTTACGAGATCAGTGAGATTCATATTTTCCCCGGAAACGGAATCGTGGGAAATAAGGACGGAAACGAGATAAGAGGCGGCAACGAAAGATTTGTTTCTGATAAATGCAGTCTTACGGATGAGATTAAAAATGCTTCGCAGCTGCTGTCCTCAGAGGGCAAGACTCCTCTGTTCTTTTCCGAGAATGACAGGCTTCTCGGCATCATCGCGGTAAGCGATGTGCTTAAGGACGATTCGGCAAAAGCGATATCGGAGCTTAAGAACCTCGGTCTCAGGACCTTGATGCTTACGGGAGACAACGAACTGACCGCGGCGGAGATAGGAAGGCAGTCCGGAGTTGACGAGATCGTATCGGGCGTTCTTCCGAGCGGAAAAGAAGCCGTCATTAAGAAACTCCGTGAGCACGGCAAGGTTCTCATGGTGGGAGACGGAATAAATGATGCGCCCGCTCTTACCATTGCGGATACCGGAATGGCGATCGGTGCGGGAACCGATGTTGCGATAGATGCGGGTAATGTAGTCCTCATGAGGTCTTCGCTTTCGGATGTTTGTGCCGCGCTGAGGCTTTCGAGAAAAACTCTTACGGTAATACACGAAAACTTATTCTGGGCATTCATTTACAATGTCCTTCTCATCCCGATAGCGGCAGGTGCGCTTGCCGGTATCGGATTGCAGATGAGTCCGATGTTCGGTGCCGCGGCCATGAGCCTTTCGAGTTTTACCGTATGCATGAACGCACTGCGCCTTAATCTTTTCAGGCCTCACGATCCCTCAAAAGACAGGGCACCGCGCGGTTTTGACAGAGAACGCAAACTGTTGGATAATGAGGAAAAATCTGTTTTTTCCGCCGTAAAGGAGACAAATATGACAAAGACAATAAATATCGAAGGAATGATGTGCGCACACTGCGAGCTTTCGGTTAAGAAAGCACTGGAGGCACTGGAGGGCGTTTCGGGTGCGGAAGTATCCCATGAAAAGGGAACGGCCGTTGTGAGCCTTTCATCCGATGTTGCGGACGAAGTTCTGAAGAAAGCCGTAGAAGACAAGGATTACAAGGTCACCGGCATCGCATAATGAAGCTTAGGATATCAAAGAAAACAAAGATCGTATATTTTCTTCTTCTGGCGGCATATACATGCCTTCTTTTTGTGCTGTTCAGAAATCAGGCGTTTCATGTTGAGTATCAGCATTACGGCTCGGATGTCGATGCCTACCTGCTCGAGATGCAGGGGCTCGACAGCGGATTTGATTTTCCCTATCCCGTTTACTTTATGCTCGGCAGATTCATTGCGCTGTTTTCAAATGTGAAGTGGGGTGCGACTTTTTCCGCTACGATACTCAATTCGATATCACCGGCGGTTCTTTCATACTTTATGCTGAAGGAGCTTGCCCCTCTCGTTCCCGAGAACGACAGGAACAGAACCGCATTCGAGAGCTTTATCCTGCTCATCACATATTCGATATTCTTTATCTCGATGCTCTATCCGCCGAAGAGTATATATCTTCCCGGAATGACACTCAGGAATCTCGGGGTATACAGTGCCAATCCCTACTATAATCAGACCTATCTTGCGGCAAGGGGATTTGCGATACTCGCATTCTTTCTTTTCGCACACATAATCACATATTACGAAGACCACGTTGATAAAAAGGAGTACATTGCATTTTCGGCTGCGCTTCTTCTTGCGACGCTCACCAAGCCGAGCTTTACATTTGTGCTCGTTTCCGCTGCTGCCGTTCATATGATCGTAAGGCTGATCATTTCAAAGGGAAAGAAGTTCAGGGAATTCCTCTGTCTTCTTGCCACGGCTGTTCCCACCTTCATCACACTCATCATACAGTTCGGAGGTGTGTTCGGCTCTTCCTCGCATGCCGGTGAGGACGGCGGGATCGGGTTTGCGATAGGAAAAGCGTGGAGCGTATATACCGGCAATATCGTTCTTGCCATCATGCTTGCAAATGCGTTTCCGGGTGTGATGATGCTTCTTAACCTGAAGCGTTTCAAGGACAACAAGACGTTCCTTCTTGCATGGGAAGTGATGATGGCAGGCTTCCTTGAGTTCCTTTTCCTTTATGAAAAAGGAGACAGATTCATTCACTGCAATTTCGCGTGGGGATATATCTACGGAATATTCTTTGTGTTTGTTGCCGGAATGATGCTTCTCATCGAAAACACGGTAAAGAAAAAACAGCCAGTACCTTTGCTTGTATTTGAGTGGGCGGTTTATGCATGGCATCTGGGATGCGGCATCGTATTCTTTGTATGGCTCTATACGGGAGGATATTTCTATGTCTGAGACGGCAAAACGTCCTTCTGCGGCACATATGGCAGCGACGGTGCTTGTCACGGTCTATGTCGGAGCATGCATTTATATGTATTTCATGTTCATGGGATGGACGGGCGGTGCGGTATATGAATCGGATCTTCCCGCGCATATAAGCCTTGCTGTTGATGACGGACTGATCTATTCGCTCATCTCGTTCATTCTCATCGCACTGGACCGCATTCATCTGATGGTACTGCTTCCCCTAATCCTCGGAGCGTTTGCATACCTGTCGGTATATTTCACATTCAGGCTCATTGTTGATATTACCGGTCACCGTATCGATATTTTCAAAGCGTGGATCATGGCGCTGTTTCTTAACATTTTCATGCCGTGCTATATCAAGGGCCTTTCGAGCGGCCGGTATATGGGAATGCACACGTCATCGATATGGCACAACTCCACTTACCTCATGATGAAGTGGATGGGGCTGTGGACCTTACTGATCTATTTTAATATCGAAAAAGACATATCGGAAAAACTGACCAAAAAGTCATTTATTCTTTTCACTGCGGCATTGACACTCACAACCGCCGCGAAGCCCAATTTCATCCTTGCCGTCGCGCCTGTGATGCTCGTGTTCCTCATAACGGACATTGTCAAAAAGAATGCACCTGCCGGAAAACTTCTGCTGTTTGCGACATCCGTCATACCGTCGTTTCTCATCATGCTGCTTCAGAACAAGGCTCTGTATGATGTGAATGCCGGAAGCAACCATATTGTCATCGCACCCGGAAGGGCGATGGGAGTCCATGCTTCGAACCTTATCGCGGTAAGTGTTCTTTCCATAGCATTTCCGCTCATGATGTTACTGTTCCACGCAAAAGAACTGTTCAAGAACAGGGTTCTTCTTTTTGCATGGATGAGCGCCGGCACGGGTTTTCTGCAGTACTTCCTTTTCAGCGAGCTCGGCGCAAGGGATATGGATGCCAATTTCAGCTGGGGCTATGCGTTTACGATAATACTGATCTTCGGAATATCGCTCATCATGTGGACCGACGATATGAAGAGGTTTAAAGAGTCATCTCTCTTTTCAAGGGTTTATCTTTGCCTTTGCGGGATCGTGCTTTTGTATCATACGTACTGCGGAGTCCTGTTCTTCGAAAGACTTGTACGCGGTGTTTCATATATGATGTGGGGATAAAGGATAATGGAAAAAACCTCCATGAAAAAAAAGAACAGATTCGGAGCGGCCGGCTTTGTCCTTTCGGCTCTCCTTTGCGGATTTGCGATAACCTATAAAACAACCGAAGCGATACCTTTCTGGGCATACGGAAGGGTTTCGATGGACTTTGTTATCGCAAGGATCTATTCGACACTCGGTGATTTTCAGTTTGATATGGTCGTTGCCGCGATCCTCTGTGGGGTAGCGATAAAGTATATAAACGAAAAGTTCGGAGAGTATGTCAGGGGGTATTTCCTTCCGATGATCCTCGGCTTTATCGTCATACTCGGAAGATCCGCACGCGATCTCGGAGATCTTTCGGGAATCTACGGAACGTTTCCCTTTATCATAAGGTCGGTTCTTGCATCCTTCGGATTCGGTATCATCTTCAGATATGTGTTCGCTCTGTTCGAAGCGGGACTTTCACGCATTTCCGTGATGGACTGCAGCCGTAAGATCTTCGATAAGCTGTTCGGAGATCATTCATTCAGGAATGTTACGATCCTTCTGATGCTCCTGTGGCTTCCGATAATGATCCTGAACGCTCCCGGAAACCACAATGCGGATTTTATAGGACAGCTTATGCAGACCACGGGCGATATGCCATGGTCCGGACACCATCCGATAATACTGACCGCATTCATAGGCCTGTTCTTCGGCGCATTCAAGGCACTCTTCGGAAATTACGATGCGGCGCTTTTTGTCTGGATCTTTTTGCAGGCGCTCGCACTGGCAGCGGCACTTTCGCTCACGATCACCCGCCTTAAGAAAAAGAAAGCGGGAATTCCTCTCCTCGTCACCGTCCTTGCGATATATGTGCTTTCACCGATCTATTCGAACATCGCAACCACGGCGATCAAGGACGTTCCCTTTGCGGCTGCCTGCATCTGGTACTGCGTTCTGTGCACGGAGTATTACGAGGATATCAGTGCATTTATGAAAAAGAGATCATCGCTTGCAGCCATACTTATAGCATCCGCACTCGTATGCATATGCAGAAACAACGGATCGATCATCATCTTTGTTAACGGGCTTGTCATGAGCGTATACGGTCTCGGCAAAGTATCCGGCAAAACGGATATAAGAGCGACCGTAAAGAGGGCGGCATATTTTCTTGTGATCCCCCTGGCCTTCTGTACTGCGATGTCATCGGGAATAAAGGCGTATGTGAATGCGGAGAGTGACGGACTTAAGGAAATGCTGTCCATACCCATGCAGCAGACAACCCTCACTATGGTAAGGTATGAGAGTGAACTGACTTACGAGGAAATATCATCCGTCAATGCTCTTTTCGGAGATTACCGGGATATGATCGAACTCTACGATCCGACCATATCGGATCCCGTAAAGCAGTTCTATGATACAGACGCATCCCGTGAGGTTGTATCGGGATATCTTAAGACCTGGTTCAGGATGTTTTTCAAGCATCCCGGAACATATTTTGAATCGTTCTTCCTGAGCACATACGGATGGTTTGATCCGGAAACCGACACTTCTGTCAGATATGAACTCGACAGCGAATATTTCTCCAGGACGGGATTGTTCGAAGGTGCGGATGAACTGCTGATATTCTTCTACCGCTATATCGACCGCATATCGGTCTTCGGAGCGCTGCAGAGTCCCGGACTGTGGACATGGATAATGCTCATACTCATCAGAAGGAGAAAGGGCAATCTTCATCTTTATCCCATGCAGCTGATATCGCTTCTGGTATGCATGGCCGGACCCTGTTTTATGAAGCATGCAAGATATGCATTCCCTATAATGTTCACGATCCCGTTCCTTATGGGATATGAGGGAGTGCTTACCGCAGGAGAAAAGAATGAATCTGATATTTCTTGATATAGATATGACCATATGGGATGAGATACTCCGTATTCCGGAAAGCACCAAGGATGCGATAAAGCTTGCCAAGGTAATGGGCAATAAGGTATTCATTAACACGGGACGTTCGAGATCCAACACAAGATACGCCGCTCTTGAAGAACTCGGAATGGACGGAGTCGTAGCCGCATGCGGCTGCCACGTTGAGATAGAAGGCAGGGTTGAGTATGAAAGGCTTCTTACTCCGGACCAGATAAAGACTTCGCTCAAAGTGTTATCCGATCAGCATATGCCGGTCGTGCTCGAAGGAAGCGAAAACTGCTTCTTCGACCCCGAGGATTTTCCCGATGATCCCTTTGCCGCAACTCTCTGGGAATCTCTCGGAGACAGGGCAAAGCATATGAATGTGCTCACCGATTCTGATCCGATCAATAAGTTCAGTGCGGATATCACGGCCGATACCGATTATGATGCCGTGTGCAGGGAACTCGGCGGATTTCTTGATATGATCGATCACGGCAATATTGTGGTAGAATTTATACCGAAGGGCCATTCCAAGGCAACGGGTATGGAGATCGTCAGAAAGCATTACGGAGTTCCCGCGGAGAACATCTATGCGGTGGGCGACGGAATGAACGATATGGAGATGATCAGAGCCGCGGCTCACGGAATAGCCATGGGCCAGGGAAATCCCGAGCTTCTTATGGCTTCCGATTATGTCACGGATTCCATATACGAAGACGGAATTTATAAAGCTTTCAAACACTTTAAACTGATATAGGGAGCTTGGATCGAAGCGCATGCTGTCAGGTTCGGAAACTTCCAAGGGAATAGGGATAGGAGTAGCCAGAGTACTCGGACTTACGGAGATCTCCGAGATGGTTTCCTCAGGGTCCGTCGACTCTTTCTTTTCCGCGCTCAAGCCGGGCACGGTTCTTGTGGCAAATCATCTGACCCCGTACATGGTCGCAAAGCTTAAGGCCTGCGGTGTGGCGGGATTTGTGTGCGAGACCGGAGGAATGACTTCGCACTCCGCTCTTGTTGCACGGAGCATAGGTCTTCCCGCTGTGTACGGTGTGCCGGGAGCGACCAAAGCGATAGAAAACGGGGATACGGTGATCGTTGACGGTCTGAACGGATATGTTTATGAAAGACCGGATCCCGCCCTTGCTCTGGAGTTCGCATCAAGAAAAGAAAAATATATCGAGTCGAGAAAGGAACTTGAAAGGTTCTGCTCGATGAAGACAAAGATGGCCGATTCGGAAAGCGCCGAGGTTTTCTGCAATGTGAACGATATCGTCGATGTCATGCATTCGCTCGATAACGGCGGTGAAGGAATAGGGCTGTACAGGACAGAGAACCTCTACGCGGAAGCGGGACACGCTCCGGGCGAGGAGGAGCAGGTCAGGGCTTATTCGCGCATAGCACAGGCAATGGATGACCGCGAGGTCGTTATCCGTACGCTCGACATAGGCGGGGACAAGAGCCTTCCCTATCTCGACATGGAGCTTGAGAGCAATCCTTTCCTCGGATACCGTGCGGTAAGATACAGTCTCGGGAACAGAAGATTTTTTGCGACACAGCTCAGGGCGATACTCAGGGCAAGCGCCGCAGGAAATCTTTCGATCATGATACCGATGATCACGTGTGTCGATGAGATGAGAGCGGTCAAGGCTCTTGTGTATGAATTAAAGAGTGATCTCAGGGACGAGGGATATGATTACGATGACAATATCAAGGTCGGCTGCATGATAGAGACGCCTTCGGCAGCGATCATATCCGATATGCTGGCGCTCGAGAGTGATTTCTTTTCAATCGGAACCAACGATCTCGTTCAGTACACCATGAGTGCCGACAGGGGAAACAGAAATGTCGCATATCTTCAGTCGGTCACACAGCCTGCCGTACTGAGACTTATAAAGACTACGATAGACAACGCGAAAAATGCCGGCGTTCCGATCTCCGTATGCGGCGAAGCTGCGGCCGATCCCGCACTCATCCCGATACTTGCGGGAATGGGCTGCAGGAGATTCAGCGTTAATCCCGGCTCCGTTCCGGAGGTGAGGAGAACCCTTTCCCTCTGGTCCGTCAGCGATGCGGAAAAGTATGTGTCCGACATGCTTAAGATACCTTCGGATAATGAGATAAAGGAATATATGCGTAAGTCTGCGCGCATCTGAGAAATGAATACAGGAAGACGTACTTTTTATATTTTGCTCCAGCTTTTGGGTGCTCTTATCTGGGGACTTGCATTCGCATTCCAGAGCATCGGAATGGAAAACACCGGTCCGTTCACCTTCAACGCGGTAAGGTTCATGCTCGCAACGGCAGTGGTGTTCTTTTTTTCGGTATTTACCGATACGGGAAGAAGAATCGCCCGGAAAAGATCCGGTGAATCCCTGCCCCCGGAGGTTAACACAGAGTATTCCTGGAAGTCGGCGGGGCTGTGGAAGACGGGAATCATCATAGGAGTGCTGCTGTCACTTGCGGGGAACCTGCAGCAGATAGGCATCCTCTATACGGATTCCGTTGGGAAAGCGGGATTTATAACCGCCATGTATATCGTGCTTGTTCCCGTCTGTGGGATCTTCATGAAAAAGAAGATCAGACCCGTGGTTTGGGCGGGAGTCGCACTGTCGGTACTCGGCCTGTATTTCCTGACCATGAGCGGAACCTTCTCTTTTTCGAAGGGGGATATCTTCCTCATGGCCTGCGCAGTGATGTTCACGCTGCAGATACTGGTCATAGACTCGGAAGCGTCAAAATACGATACAATCAAGCTTGCCTGTATCGAGTTTCTTACCGTTTCGGTCACTTCGGGTGTGGTCATGTTTGCCGCGGAAAGCCCGGATATGAAGTCGATCCTGGCTGCGTCGGTTCCTATTCTCTACACCGGAATATTTTCGGGAGGGGTCGCTTATACGATCCAGATCGTATGCCAGTCCAAGCTGGAGCCGACCACCGCATCGATACTTATGAGCTGTGAAGCGCTGTTCTGCGTGCTCGGAGGATATGTGATCCTTCACCAGAGTCTTACCGTGAGGGAAATCCTGGGAAGCATACTCATGTTTGCGGCCATAATGATCGTCCAGTTATTCCCGTCAAAAGAAAAAAGCAAAAGCGGAAACTAAGGTTTCCGCTTTTTTCGTCCGATATATGAATCAAAGACAGATCCTGCACCGTGCTACGTCCCGGGTCACCGAAGGTTTCAGTGAGGGGGACGGATAGGGAAGGGATTTATTTTGGGGAAGAACCCCTGAGAATGGAATCATCCGTGTAGGAGTCCGCCGAGAAGCTTATGCTTTCGGAGATGACGTCATTGCCCGCAACGGCTGCTTCCTCATCCGCTTTACCGTTAAGTATATCCTCAAATTCCTTGGCTGAAAGATTTTCGAAATGTCCGGTATCCTCGGGGTATTCGGACATTTCTTCTTTTGCTCCGTCGCTTATTGTCTTAAGGAGCTTATCGATCTCCGACATCTCGCCGGATCCGTCACTTTCTTCGCTTTCCTCGATCATGCTTACGACCCTGTTCCTGCCGCTGTTCTTGGCCGTGTAGAGTTTGTCGTCGGCGCTTTTTATGAGGTCGTCCACACTCTGCTTCTTGTCCCATTCGCTGACGCCGAAGCTCATGGTGACGTTTATGATGTAGTTGTCATATCTGATCTTAAGTGAGCGGATCTTCTCGAGCAGGCTCCAGAGGGAGTTTTCCGCCATGATAAGACTTGTCCTGTCGAATACCATGAGGAATTCCTCGCCGCCCCATCTTGCGACAAATCCGATGTTCTTCATATGCTCCCTGATAGTGTCGGCAACCTTTATGAGAACCTCGTCACCCGCATCATGTCCGTAGGTATCGTTGACGGATTTGAAGAAGTCGATATCGCCGATGCTTATGCAGAAGCTCTCTGCACCGTTTTTGGCCTTGCTTACGATGGGCCCCATCTTTCTCTGTGCGGATCTTCTGTTGAAAAGACCGGTAAGAGGATCGGATTCCATCATGTTTCTCATGGATCTTTGCATCGAAAGGACGCTCTCGCCTATTTCTCCGAGTTCGTCGCGGCGGGCCAGAACATGTTCGTCGAGTACGGCCGTCTCATTGCCCGATGAAGCATCCTTGACGAATTTGAATATGCTCTCTATGGATACCGTCATGGGCTTGGTGATCCTTATGACGATGAGTACCATAAGTGCCGTGAGAACCGCGGCTATGCCTACGAGCATCAGCACATATGTGCGGATGGTCCTGTTCACGTCCTCGGCGGGACGGGCGGCCGCGATCATGCCCTGGATATTGCCGTGGCTCGAAACAAGCGGCATGTAGTAGGTGAAGTAAGGCTTTCCGAAGATCATCGTATTGTGGTAGAAGGCTTCTTCGCCGTCCGTATAGACAACAGTCTGGATCTGTGAAGCGATGCCCGTGCCGACCATCCTGACACCGTTTTCGTCGGTAAGAGTGGTGAGGATACGGGTATCCTTGTAAAAGAGCGTAACATCAAGCCCCGTGGATTCCTTGATGGAATCGACAACGGAGTAATCGCTTGTTATATCGGTGTCGCCTTTGTAGAGATAGAGAGAATCGCTGCCGGTAAGCCTGTAGTCGCCGTAGTACCTGGCTTCCATAAGCAGCTGTGTGCTCATGCAGGCGTCCCTGAGCTCTTTTTCCGCGGAATCATAGAGAATGCCGGTCAGGAAAGGAATGCCGGCGATTATGATGACAAGGGCAAAAAGGACGACGGGGAGTATCGCCACCCCGTACATATGCCCGGAAATAGTGCCTTTTCTGGACCTTTTGTGTTTATCCGTCTTGGGTTTTGAATCCTTTTTTGCCACTTTTGGTACCCCCTCCAAAAATTACCCATATATTATATATTTTTGCGGTCCAAAAAACAATGCAAAAGCCCCGTTAATATTGACATTACAGCCATTTTAAACTAAAATCGCATATGTGCATTTATATCTTAATGAAGCGGGACCTCGCTCCTTTTTTTCCGGGGGGAGGTTTGTTTTTTTACAGGAGGAAATATGTATAAACAGGTTAATTCAGACCTTTCACATGTTCAGAGGGAAGCTGAAGTAGAAAAATTCTGGAATGAAAATGATATTTTCAGAAAAAGTATTGATTCCCGCAAGGAAGGACCGGTCTATACATTCTATGACGGACCTCCCACCGCAAACGGAAAGCCCCATATCGGACATGTAGAGACCAGGACCATCAAGGACATGATCCCCAGATACCGCACAATGAAGGGATATCAGGTTCCCAGAAAAGCGGGATGGGATACCCACGGTCTCCCCGTTGAGCTTGAGGTAGAGAAGCTTCTCGGAATCAACGGCAAGGAACAGATCGAAGGCTACGGACTTGAGCCCTTCATCGGAAAGTGCAAGGAGTCCGTATGGAAATATAAGGGAATGTGGGAGGAGTTCTCCTCCAAGATCGGTTTCTGGGCCGACATGGACAATCCCTACATCACCTATGACGACAACTATATCGAGTCCGAGTGGTGGGCTCTTAAGACTATATGGGACAAGGGACTCCTGTATAAGGGATTCAAGATTGTTCCCTATTGTCCCAGATGCGGAACCCCGCTGTCCAGCCACGAGGT
>JAFWUY010000151.1 GCA_017524035.1 Lachnospiraceae bacterium
ATGCCATATATCAGAACCTGAGCTTTTTGAGAAGATACGATCCGGAATATGTCATCATACTTTCCGGAGACCAGATCTGCAAGCAGGACTATAACGACTTCCTTGAGTTCCACAAGGCTAAGGGAGCGGATTTCAGCGTGGCTGTTATGGAAGTGCCCTGGGATGAGGCAAGCCGCTTCGGTCTCATGGTCGCCGATTCCGACGGACGTATAAGCGAGTTCCAGGAAAAGCCCAAGGAGCCCAAGAGCAATCTTGCTTCCATGGGTATCTATATCTTTAACTTCGATATTCTTGAAAAGTATCTTGAAGCGGATGAAGCTAATCCCGATTCGTCGAACGATTTCGGTAACGATATTCTTCCCGCGCTTCTTAAGGACGGCAAGAAGATGTATGCATACCGTTTCAACGGTTACTGGAAGGATGTGGGAACCATCTCATCCCTCTGGGAAGCAAATATGGAAGTTCTTAATCCTGAGAGCAGCGGAATCAATCTCTTTGATGATGACTGGAAGATCTATTCAAGATCATCGGGAAAAGCAGCGCAGTATATTTCTGACAAGGCTGTCATAGACAATGCAATGCTCACCAACGGCTGCAGGATCTTCGGAACCGTAAGGCATTCGATCCTCTTTGCGGGCGTTGAGGTTGAGGAAGGCGCAGTCGTAGAAGATGCTGTCGTAATGGGTAATGTCAGGATATCAAAGGGTGCAAAGGTCACCCACTGCATCATCGGTGAAAATGCATTCATCGGAGAGGATGCGATAGTCGGAGAAAAACCCGAACCCGGAAATGAGAAGAATGTTGCCACCGTGGGACCCGGCGTCAGCGTAGGAAACAGAGCTGTCATCGGCGGTACTGCAATGGTCAAGGAAGATGTCGGGGAGGGCGGAAAATGCTGACGAATAAACACGATGCGCTGGCGATCATATTCGCCAACAGCTATGACAATGAGGTCCCTTCGCTCGTAAATGAACGTCTGATGGCCTCCATTCCCTTCGCGGGAAGATACAGACTGGTCGACTTCACACTTTCATCTCTTGTAAACTGCGGAATCGACAATGTCTCGATAATTGTAAAAAGGAATTACAGATCCCTTATGAGGCATCTCGGAAGCGGAAGACCCTGGGATCTTGTAAGAAAGAACGGCGGTCTCAACATCGTTCCCCCTTATGCCGAGAAAGGCATCAAGGTCTATAACGGACGTGTCGAGGCTGTTGCGAGCATTCTTGAATTCCTGAAGGGATGCAAGGAGCAGTATGTGTTCATGACCGATTCAAACATCGCATGCAAGTTTGATTTCTCTGATATGATCCGTGCCCATCAGGAGAGCGGTGCCGATGTAACGATCGCATACAAGAATGAGGCGATTCCTTACAGCTTCATGAACATGCAGCTTACACAGACCACCGATCTTTATTACACTCTCGATCTTGACGGAGACAGAGTCGTATCCATCAATACGAATTCCAAGGAATACGGTCCCCAGAATCTTTCCATGAACCTTTACCTTACCGAAAGGGAAAAGCTCATAGAACAGATCGAAAAGGCGTATGCACAGGGACATATATTCTACGAGAGAGATGTGCTTGCTCCCATGATCGGAACTGAGAAGATCTGCGGATATGAGTTCAAGGGATATTCCGCAAGGATCAGCGACATGGTAAGTTATTTCGACGAGAATATGAAGCTGCTCGATCCCGAGAACCTCAAGGCTCTCTTTGACGGATCCGATGTCTACACGACAGTAAGAGACGATAACCCCGCAAGATACTGCAGCGGTTCCAAGGTTTCCAACAGTCTTATCGCAGACGGCTGCGTCATAGAGGGCGAAGTCAATAACTGCGTACTCTTCAGGGGCGTTCATGTCGGAAGAGGAACAAAGCTCAGGAACTGTATCGTAATGCAGGATACCGTGATCGCGGGAAACTGTGATATAGAATACACGATCATGGACAAGGAAGTTAACATCGCAAGCGGAAAGTCGGTAAAGGGAGAGAAGACTTTCCCCGTATTTGTTCCCGCATATAAACAGATACTTTGATCCGGCCCTATACAGGTAAGGAGGGCCTTCCCGCAAGGAAGGCCCTTACATTTTGAAAGGAGCAGGCGATGGCTGAAAAAGATTGTTCTAAAGAGATAGCTGAACTTAATGAGATAGTGAAGAAATATGACAACATTGTCTTTTTCGGCGGAGCCGGCGTGTCCACCGAAAGCGGAATACCGGATTTCAGGAGCGTGGACGGATTATATAACCAGAAATATGACTATCCCCCTGAGACGATCCTGTCACACACTTTCTATGTGAGGCACACTGCAGAGTTCTATAAGTTCTACAGGGACAAGCTGATCATAAAGGGCGCCAAGCCCAATGCCGCACACATAAAACTTGCCGAGCTTGAGAAGGCCGGAAAGCTTAAAGCCGTTATAACGCAGAATATCGACGGACTTCATCAGGCGGCAGGCTCGAAGAAGGTTCTGGAGCTCCACGGCTCGACACTCAGGAATTACTGTATCAAATGCGGTGAGTTCTATGATATCGATTACATTGCCGACTCAACCGAGAGTGTACCCAAGTGTCAAAAATGCGGTGGAGATATCAAACCCGATGTTGTATTGTATGAAGAAGGACTTGATATGAACACTCTTCAGGAGTCCGTTCATTACATTTCGGAGGCGCAGGTTCTCATAATCGGCGGAACTTCGCTTGCCGTATACCCGGCTGCCGGTCTTATCGATTATTTCAAGGGTGATAAGCTGGTAGTGGTAAATATGGCACCTACGGGAAGGGATTCGAGTGCTGATCTCGTCATACCCGCTCCGATAGGAAAGGTATTTTCTCAGATCGAGATCTGAGTTTTTAAGGAGGACATGTACATGTCAGAATCACGCGGGCCTGTGGCACCCAAGGACCCCACAGCCAAAAGACCGTTTTACTATGTTATGAGGGATAAGGAGATACTCGGATATCCCCAGCCTGACGGAAGGGGTATCAGTTTCATTTTCGAAAGTGACGGGAGGCTCAAGGCCGCAGCTAAGCTTTTCGGAAATCTCGAGGATGAGTCCATGCTCACCGAGCTCGATACCGTCGAAGGACTTAAGAAGCAGGTACACAGCATAGGTGTATCCGTGCAGAAGTCCGGTGAACCGGTCAAAGTGAAATTCTGTTTCCAGATGTACGGAAAGAAAGATCCTTACAACTCGGGAACCACTCTTGCCATGGAACTCGATTCCGACGGAATGGAGATGGTCATGGACCTTTCTCTTTTCGACTGGTCGGATGATGACAATGTTCCCGGACAGATACGTTTTGAATTCCCCGAGCCGGGTCTGCAGGCCAGGGTTTCCGTCGCATTCTATCTTAACGACGGATATACCGCGCCCGAACTTAAGGACGACAAGGAAGTAGACACTTCAAGTGCGAATTATAAGAAGATGATCGGAAAGTCCCTTATGCAGAAGGGTAACATCCATCGCCTTAAGGCAGCCATCGATAAGGCACGTAAGGGAGAAAAGGTTGAGGTCGCTTTCATCGGCGGATCCATTACCCAGGGCGCCGGAGCCATACCGATCAACACAAGCTGCTATGCATATAATGCTTTCAAGGGCTTCTGCGACATTGCGGGCAGGGGATACGAAGACAATGTTGGATACACCAAAGCAGGTGTCGGCGGAACTCCTTCCGAGCTCGGAATGCTGCGTTACGATCACGATGTCACTGAAGACGGAAAGAAATTCCCGGATGTTGTTGTCGTGGAATTTGCCGTTAATGACGAAGGAGACGAAACACAGGGTGAGTGCTTCGATTCCCTTGTGAGAAAGATATACAACAGTCCTCAGAAGCCTGCCGTTGTTCTCATCTATTCCGTATTCGTGGACGGATACAATCTTCAGGACAGACTTAAGCCCGTGGGAGAAGCGTACAACCTGCCCATGGTCAGCATCAAGGATGCGGTTTATGACCAGTTCTATCTGAGTGAGGAAGAGGGCGGCGTAGTCAGCAAGAACCGCTATTTCTACGATATGTATCATCCCACCAACACAGGACACCGCATAATGGCGGACGGTCTGATCAATATCTTTAAGATCGCGGATGAGTCGGAAGATGAAGCTGATCTTGATATCACGGACATCGCTCCTCCCAAGGGCGGAGAGTTTGAAAACGTTTATCTCGTTGACAGATTCAATATCGACTCCGCACCTGCCGTTATTTCCTACGATAAAGGTGTCTTTGGAATAAACAGCCCCGAGGTTCAGGCGGTCGAAAGAAATATGGACTTAAGCGTCACTCCCGAATTTGCCGGCAACTGGTTCTATGACGGAAAGAGCGGTTCGGATGTCGTCTTCAGGGCAAGGATGAAATTCAGCGCACTCCTTATCGGATACATGGATTCCGCATCTCCCGAGGTCGGATGTGCGATAGTTTATGTGGACGGTGAAAAGAAGCTCGACATTGATCCCCATGTCATCGGCTGGCAGCACGCAAATGCATTGATCGCATTCAGGGGCGGTCCCGCAAAGGAAAGAGATGTCGAGATCAGGATTCCCGAAAAGGATAAGAGATTTACGATCCTCGGTTTCGGAATAGTCGACTGAAGAAAAACATAATGAATAAAACGGAGACGGTTCCGGTGTTTCAAAAAATTCTGAAACATCGGAACCGTCCCTTTGTTTTCGTTTGAATCTGACCGGAAAGGCTGCCTATCAGCCGAAGAGCATATCGCGATCGTATCTGTAATCGTAATCGTCGGAACCGAGGTTTTCTTTTTCAATCAGTCTCATCGCATAATCTTCGGAGAAGTTATACTCACGTGCAAAGCTGAGGATATTCTTTTCGCGATATTCGTCAAGGTCATTATGAAGATAGCGGCAGTAATCAGTCCAGAATCTTCCGTCCTCTTTGAGAATAGGCGCTGCATCGGGATAGACCTCGTATACCAGATCCGTGGGTACGTTTTTCAGACTCAGGTCGTATGCGGTGATCCACTTGTCGGGCATCGAAAATGCAAATACGAGATACCATACGCTTACGAATACGGTGATGATCCTGAAGTAGGGAATGTTCTCCTTAAAGATGCCTGCGATCAGGATTGTGGTCCATACGGTGAGTATTACGAGGAGCCAGAGTACATAAACCCTGAGGTGTGAAAGACCGTATACTCCGACATACAGATACATTCTGAGTGCGGATGATGCGATCATCACATAGGTGCATACACTGATGATGAGCAGGATGGCCTTAAGAACTTTATTATCTGCAAAGTGCTTTTTACAAAATGACACGAGGATCAGGTTCAGTATCGTGACGGCAAGGAGCTGGTAAAAACCTTCGTGTGCATACTCAGCGTAGGTATAGCCTTTGGGAAGCTCCATCTGTCCTACGAGATAAACGAACTGAATGCCGCTGAAGAGAAGGTAAACAACCGCAATCAGGCTGTTAAAGGTGATTGCAACAACGGCATCAAATTTCTTCGGTGCGGATGATTCGGGGAAGTTTTCCGCGGGAAGGCATGCCGTCCAGGCGTAAAAAGCAAGAAATGACAGGACGAACTTGAAGGGGATACCAAACCAGTCTTCGGTGAGCTCGGGAAGATGGATACAGTCAAGGATATCTTCGACTATGTTTCCGAAGACAAGATCGGCCGATGAAAGCAGTGCCAGGATGATCCATAGAAGAGGGATTGCGATGACCAGACCGAGCAGGACGCTTTTGACAGTCTTTTTACCCGTAGATTCCTGTGCGACACCTTCGCCGCCCATTCCGGCAGCCGCCATGGCTTTTGCCTGTTTTACCGCTTTGGAGTCCGTGAAGGGCTTTGCAATGTTCTTGAGCGGGACGATCATTAACTGTCCTATCTTGCAGAGCATCGCGGTGATCTCCTTTGCCTCCTGATTGGAATAAATCTTGAGGAGCAGGCAGGAGAGGATGAGCAGTATTCCCATTCCGCTTCCGAACTGAAGGTCAACGGAGGAACTGATGCATTTGTGGATGGAAAGGAGCATAAGGACTATGCAGTAGAACAGCTTGATGTCAAACTTTCCGTCAAGATTTCTGATTAGACTCTTGCCCATGCTCTTGCAGTCCCATGCGAGGATCCCAAGTGTTGATGCCATGAAAAGCGGATAGGTTACCGATGCACGGTTTCTGTATATGAACAGTATGGCCAGTGCCGCCCATAAAAGAGCTTTTTTGAATGATCGTTTGTATCGAAAGTTTTCCATAATGTTTCTCCTGAGATTAGTTTCCTTTCCGGTATTCGAGCAGGTCGCCGGGCTGGCAGTCCAGTGCCTTGCACAATTTGCAGAGTGTGTCTACTTTGACGGCTTTGGCTTTGCCGGTTTTTAAGATGGACATGTTCGCCACGGTGATCCCGACCCTGTCGGCGAGTTCGCTGACGCTCATTTTCCGCTTGGCGAGCATTACATCTATGTTGAATATGATCTTGTCTTCATCCATAGCCCGCCTCCTATATTGTCAAATCATTTTCGGCCTTCATCTCGGCCGCTTTCTGTACAAGGTGTGACAGAGCCGCACAGCCTACCGAAACCGAAACACCGAGAAAATCTATGACCAGCGATCCGAGCAGCATTCCCGGATGATTCATGCTGAGGAAGAATAAAACGATGTTGCCGATGAAGAAAAACACGGTGTCCCCAAGTGCAAGATAGGCCATGATCTTAAGATAGTGTGCGTTTTCCTGCGAGAATGAGTTATCGTCCATTATGTTCTTGGATATCTTCCATCCGAAAAAGAGGAAGATGTAGCAGGGGACGGCGGTAAGAAGGAGAAATACCATCCATGGGGTAAACATATACGATAATTCCGGATTGCGTATTACTATATCCTTGCCGATAATGGGGATGATGCCGAAATAAACGACTCCCACACAGAAGAATAATCCGAATACTCCGAATCCGAGCAAAATACCCTGTATCCATCTCGCTAAGTTTTTCTGTGTCATAACAGCCTCCGTTTATGCCCGGGTTAAGGTGAGCCCGGTAATGATCATGATCTGTGAGGGCTTTGACTGCCCTTCGTGGGACAATATAGCACTCTGAATATTGTATGTCAACACAAAATTATCGTAACACGATAAATTATATCTGAATCAAAGGAAATTCTTATCGTATATTTTGCCCAAAAAAGAGATTTCCGATACGCGAAAAAGGGTATTTTTCCTAATAAATGGATTTTTAGGGAATAAAATACTTGCTTTGCCGTGATTCAGATGATATATTGAAACTCCGTGATATATTTTCCTTGCTCACCTTCGGGGTGGGCCAGAGACCAAAAGGAGGTAACAGCATGAACAAGTATGAATTAGCTGTCGTTATTAATGCTGTAATTGATGACGACGCACGTGCCGCTGTACTTGAGAAGGCCAAGAAGTATGTGACCAGGTTCGGCGGACAGATCGCGG
>JAFWUY010000152.1 GCA_017524035.1 Lachnospiraceae bacterium
GTCGGTGGAATTGGACTTACGGACAAGCTGTCTCTTATATCTGTAGGTAATATAGGAGCGTGCAACGGCAAATGCCCTCTGGTTCATGATCTCATTCTCGACCATGTCCTGGATCTCCTCCACGGAAAGAGACCTGGGAATCCTGGAACACTGAGTGAGCATATTATCGGCAATGACCTCGATCTGCTTCTCGGTCATCCTCTCTGTTTCGATAACGCTTTCATTAGCCTTTCTGACAGCCGCAACTATCTTCTCAATGTCAAAAGGCACCTCACTGCCGCTTCTTTTAATAATCTTCATAAGACACTCCCCTGTCCGATCACGGTTTTATATAATAATCCGGCCAAAATACGGTATATATAGTGTAATTTCATATGGCCGTGCACTACATATTGTAGCCCTCGAAAAAGGTTTTCGTCAAGATATTGTGCGACATAATATTACTTAAATGATAGTTTGATTTTTTGTGAAAATTGTTCAACGAGCCCGCGAAGCCTTGATTTTACTGGATTTTCGAAAAGAAACACAGTAAAAGACACGGTTTGCGCCGTGTCTTTATACTTTATGTCAACCGCAATATCTTGTATGTCAGTACATCACAGGTGCCAGATGTCCTCATTGTACTGTCTAATGGTCCTGTCTGACGAGAAGAAACCGGCTTTTGCGATGTTAACGAGCATCATGCGCACCCATCTGTCACGGTCCTCGTATGCCGCAAAGGTCTCATCCTTGACCCTGATATAGTCTTCAAGATCTATGAGGGTCATGAACCAGTCCTTGTTCATCAGCTCGCTCTTAAGTCTGGTAAGCTTTACGACATCACCTATCTTGAGCATCTGTATGCAGGTGATGAAGTCGACCGCTTCCCTGATGACCGGTCTGTTTTTGTAGTAATCCATCGATACGTAATCGGCTTTCTTGTAATGAGCGATGACCGTATCGGATTTAAGGCCGAATTCGAAGATATTGTCCTTACCCACGAGCTCCGCTATCTCAACATTTGCTCCGTCTGCGGTTCCGAGTGTGACGGCACCGTTGAGCATGAACTTCATGTTGCCGGGTCCGGAGGCTTCCTTGGAGGCAAGAGAGATCTGCTCCGAAACGTCGCATGCGGGGATCATCTTCTCCGCATAAGTGACGTTGTAGTTCTCCACCATAAGCACCTTCATGTAAGGATTGACTTCCGGATCCTTATCAATGAGCTCCTGCAGGCAGAGGATCAGGTGGATGATATCCTGGGCAATGATATAAGCGGGGGCAGCCTTTGCACCGAAAATGAAGGTGATGGGCCTTACCGGCTTCTTTCCCGCCTTTATCTCCAGATACTTATGGATGATATAAAGTGCGTTCATCTGCTGGCGCTTATATTCATGGAGTCTCTTGGACTGAATGTCGAAGATCGAATCCACATTCAGCTCGACTCCTTCTTTTTCCTTAACGAAATCGGCAAGCTGCTGCTTCTTGATCTTCTTGATGCTCTCTATGCATCCCAGAACCTTGTCGTTGTCTTTGAACTCGAGCAGTTTCTCAAGATCGTCCGCATTCTTGGTATATCCGTCGCCGATCGTCTCGCTGAGGAAATCGGAAAGCTCGTGGTTACATGAGATAAGCCATCTTCTGAAGGTAATGCCGTTGGTCTTGTTGTTGAACTTCTCGGGATAGATCTTGTAGAAGCAATTGAGCTCCGTCTCTTTGAGAATGTCCGTATGAATCGCGGCAACACCGTTGATCGAATGTCCGTAGTGGATATCGATATGTGCCATATGGACCCTGCCGTCTTCATCGATTATGGCGACCTTGGGATCATCATACTTTGCCTTAGCCCTCTTATCGAGCTCCCTGATGTAAGGAACCAGATGGGGAACAACCTCCTCGAGATAATCCATGGGCCAGGTTTCAAGTGCCTCGGCGAGTATGGTGTGGTTGGTATATGCGCAGGTCGCGGTAACTTCCCTTATGGCCTCATCCATTCCGAAATGCTCTTCCTCAACCATGATCCTGATGAGCTCAGGGATCACGAGTGTCGGTTGGGTATCGTTGATCTGGACCGCAGCATGTTTGGACAGTTCGGTAAGCTCAAACTTTTTGTCCTTCATGTCCTTAAGAATGAGCCTTGCCGCATTCGCGCACATAAAGTATTCCTGATAGATCCTGAGGAGGTTACCGTCCTTATCCGAATCATCCGGATACAGGAAAAGAGTAAGATTCTTCTGTATCGCTTTCTTATCGAAATCAATACCCTTCTTTACAATCCCCTCATCAAGAGTTTCGACATCGAAAAGATGAAGCTTGTTCACTCCGTTCTCATAACCTATGACATCTATGTCATACATTTTGGATGTGACTTCGAAATCCGCATACTTTACCTTGAATGAAACAGATGTCTTCCTGAGCCAGCTGTTATCCTCTATCCAGTCATTCTTTTCCGCGGTCTGGGCATTGTTCTTGAATACCTGCTTGAAAAGACCGAAGTGATAGTTTAATCCGATTCCGTCACCTGGCAGTCCCAGCGTTGCGATGGAATCAAGAAAGCATGCGGCAAGTCTTCCGAGTCCGCCGTTTCCCAGTGAAGGCTCGGGCTCCGCATCCTCCACAGCCGCCAGGCTCTTTCCGTTCTTCTCAAGTATCTCGGAAACCTTGTCATAGATCCCGAGATTGATCAGGTTGTTGGAAAGAAGCTTACCGATGAGGAATTCCATCGATATGTAATAGACCTTCTTTTCACCCGATATCGGGATCGACACATCCATAAGTGTCTTAACAAGTGAAAGGATGGAATAATACAGCTCCTTGTCGGAACACTCACTTATCTTCTTTCCGTGATCCCGCTCGGTGCAGATACCCAGCTGTTCCTCAAGGTTCATGATTATCACATCTCTCCCCAGATTGCGATTGCTTTCCATATATAAATCCCCTCTCCCTCATTCAAGTACGTCTTCGTACCTCACCTGCATAAGTGTGTAAGGCATCCTGATACTGCGGCCCTTGTCACCTCCCATGAGCCTGCAGCACTCCCTCAGTGCCTCTTCACCTATGTCCTTAAAGTCCTGGCGGACGGTGGTCATATTCTTACCCGCATATCCCATCAGGGTAATTCCGTCGAATCCGCAGACCGGATGGAACACATTCATGTCGGTAAGAGCTTTCATCGCACCGATCGCCATAAGATCGGATCCGCATGCGATTATGTCCTTATCACGCCCAAGCTTAAGAGTGATCTCCCTTGCTTTCTTTTCACTGAATTCGCCGTTCATGACGGTCAGGTCAAAACCCATCTCTTCGGACAACTCCATAGCCCCGCGCACTCTCTCCTCTGTGACGTAGCTGTTGGTCCTGCCCGAGATATACAGGACGCTATTGCTCGGTCCCGTATTTTCAGTGATCGTTTTCCTGAGAATATCCTTCTGGGCCTGGGCGTGATCGACACCGATGTTGGAAGTATTCTCGCTCTCAAGCGGCATATCGACGACCACGCTCTTGAACTTTTCTCTTTCGATAAGCTGTGTGAGGGCGGTCATATCCCTGTCGAGACCGCACACGATGATACTTCTGATGTTCTGTGCTTCCAGCCTGTGTTCGATCTCCTCTACCTGCATTCCCGCAAACATGGAGAAAAATAAAGGGACCACATCAAGCCTTGCTTCGTTCCCTGCTTTGACGGCACCCATTATGTACTGCATCATGATCTCACTTGATGCAAGTGTCTGTCCGTCGGGATCCGTGAGCACCGCAACTCTTCCGGACTGCTTGGACGAAAGCGATGCGGCTACGGAATTGGGGATGAAGTGAAGCTCCTCTATCGCTTCGTTAACCCTTATGATGGTATCTTCCGATACGCTGGGGTAATTGTTGATGACCTTGGAAACAGTCGAGACTGCAACGCCGGCTCTTTTTGCAACATCTCTTATTGTTACCATATAACCCCTCCTTTTCTTTTATGTAAAACCCCTCATTAGGAAACCGTTTTCTTAATGATACTACTCGCACCCTCTTTTGTAAAGAAGGGAAATAAAAAACTCCCGGCAGATGATCTGCCGGGAGTTTGCCTTCTTTATGAGATTATTTCTCGTCTGCGGTGAAGTATACGAAGAAGAGATTTCCTTCGGTATCATCCTCGTAGTACTCAAGGAATGAAAGCGAGAAATCTTCGTTTCCTTCGGGAGCTTCGAAAATGAGAGTTCCGGTGGTCTCTTCCTTAACCTTAAGATCGTACTGTTCGGGAAGCTGGTCGTTTAAGAGCTTCTCATTGGTAAGTACGGGGAAAGAGTACGCATCATCCGCATCATCTCCCCACTGAAGCTGGAAGTCTGTGTCGAACATGGGAATGCTCTCTTCGAATGTATTCTTGACGGTAATATCAACCACAACAAGAATGTTTCCGTCGGAAGGGGTGTATCCGCCGATCGCATCTTCGGTGTAATATGCGCTGTTGACGGTGAAATCGAACCAGGCTGTCTTCATCTTGGAACCGATCTTTCCTTCATAGCACTTGGTTCCGTCGCTGAAGGTGCTTACTTCAATATCATCATCCTCGGCTACCCATGAATCGCCGAGTCCGGTCTTACCGCATCCTGCAATGGAAAGAAGCATGATTCCGGTAAGAACTGCTGCTAAAAATTTCTTCATAATTAATTCTCCCTAGAATGTAAATATATTTCCCTGTTTTAGAAAAATACCCCTTTTGCCAAATATGCCGGAGAGATTTCTCTCCGGCATATGACAATTTAATTCATTGGACTGATCGTCTGTCGATTACTCGATGACAGATGCAACTCTTCCTGAACCAACGGTACGTCCGCCTTCTCTGATAGCGAAGGTAAGTCCCTGCTCCATAGCGATGGGATGGATGAGCTCGATGGTCATCTCAACGTTATCGCCGGGCATGCACATCTCGGTTCCCTCGGGAAGGGAGATAACGCCGGTAACGTCAGTTGTTCTGAAGTAGAACTGAGGTCTGTAGTTGTTGAAGAAAGGAGTGTGACGTCCACCCTCGTCCTTGGTAAGAACGTAAACCTGTGCGGTAAACTTCTTGTGGCAAGTAACGGTTCCGGGCTTAGCAAC
>JAFWUY010000153.1 GCA_017524035.1 Lachnospiraceae bacterium
CCGGAAGATTCTTAAGATCATTACTTAATTCCATATTAACCTGCCTTTCTGTAATCAAAGGAGTGCGTTGGTATCAAGGATGAGGGCAACTTCGCCGTCACCGAGGATAGTAGCGCCGCTGATGAATTTGACCTGTTTGATGTACTTTCCGAGAGATTTAATGACTATCTCCTGCTGGCCTCTGAGCTCGTCGACAACGATACCCGCCATCTTATCGCCTTTCTTGACGATAACTACGGTAAGCATTCCGTCCACAAGAGGCTTTGCCTCCACTTCGATCAGCTCATTGATCCTGATGAGAGGAAGAACCTGACCGCGGAGATTGATGACTTCTTTGTTCTCGACAAACTTGATATCCTTCTCGGATATGGTCTCGATGGTCTCAATGGATCCGAGTGATATAGCATACTTCTCGCCGCCGACAACAACCATGAGTGTCTGGATGATCGCAAGGGTAAGAGGAAGTCTGATGGTCCAGGTAGAACCTTCGCCGAGTACAGACTTAACACTTACTTCACCGCTGAGAGCTTCGATCTTGGACTTGACAACATCAAGGCCGACGCCTCTTCCGGATACATCGGTGATCTCTTTGGCAGTGGAAAAACCGGGATGGAACAGAAGGTTGATCGCATCCTTGTCTGCCATTGCCGCAGCCTGTTCGGGAGTGACGACTCCTTTTTCGATAGCTTTGTTCTTAACGGCCTCAACATCGATTCCGTTACCGTCATCCCTTACTTCAATGATGACGTTGTTGCCTTCCTGATATGCGTCGAGGAATATGGAACCTGTCTCGGGCTTTCCGCGCTGTGCACGGATCTCTGCAGACTCAATACCGTGATCGGCAGAATTTCTGAGCAGGTGCATCAGAGGATCACCGATCTCATCTACAACGGTACGGTCGAGTTCGGTATCTTCACCGGTCATGTACAGTTCCATCTTCTTGCCGAGCTTCTTGTTAAGATCCCTGATCATACGAGGGAACTTCTGGACGGTATTTTCAATGGGAACCATTCGAACCTTCATGACCGATTCATGAAGATTGGTGGTAACGCTCTCGAGATACTCGATCTTCTCGTTGAAATCATTATTTTCAGCCGAACCCGATGATGCGGATACAAGGCTGTTCTTTGCGATAATGAGCTCGGATACAAGATTCATGAGTGAATCGAGCTTTTCGATGTCGACTCTTATCGTTCTGTTTACCACAGGCTTGCCGGCCTTGGCTGCGGGCTTGTTTGAGGCATTTGCAGCGGCTTCGGGAGCTGCGGGTGATGCTGAAGTGTGAGCTGCGGGAGTGCTTGCGGCAGGTGCAGTGTCTGCTGCAGCTGCTTTCTGAGGTGCTGCTGCAGGTGCGGGCTCTTCGTCCTCAATATGGATCTTATCAACATCAACAGGTGCTCCGATGACCTTCTCGATCTCGGATACATCGGAAGCTGCCTTGATAAGGTCATCAATAGGGCACTCTGCGATGACGATCAAAGTGAAATCAAAATCGAATTTTTCATCTTCGATATCCTGTGAGCTGGGATTGGAAACAACGATCTCTCCGCCCTTCTCTTCGATGGCTTTGAGAACAAGAAAGGCTCTTGCGGCCTTAAGTATGCAGGATTCTTTAACGGTGACGTTGATTCCGTACACTTTCATGCCGGACTTAAGCGCTTCGCCGAGAACCTTAACCTGTGAATCATCAAATTTGATCTGATTCCACTTGTCATCACCTGCATCCGAAGCATTGGAATCGGGAGCTGGTGCGGAAGCGGAGGAAGAAGCTGCAGGAGCTGCAGCGGGAGCCTCGCCGGAACCTTTTCCTTCGAGGTATTCATTGAGAAGCTTGATGAGAGGCTCATTATCATTGGTTCCCTCATCGGAAGAATTCTTGATATTGTCTGTATATTCCTGGAGGGCATCAAGGCACTGGAACAGTGTATCGATCATCTCGGGACCGACCTTGATATTGCCGGATCTTACCTCGGAGAATACATTCTCCATATCATGGGTAAGATTCTGCATCCTCTTGTAACCCATGGTTCCTGCCATTCCCTTAAGGGAGTGGGCTGCACGGAAAATCTCGTTGATGGTGTCCGAGTCCTCGGGATTCTGCTCGAGGTTCAGGATCTGTTTGTTCAGATTCTGCAAGTGTTCGTTAGTCTCATCAAGAAAGATCTCCAGATATTGACTGACATCCATAGTTTTCCCCTCCATAATATTATCTTGTTCAGGTTAGGAAATACCCACCTTCATCGATATCTCTTCGGCAACCTTATCAAGGCTGACCACCTCATCGGAAAGACCTGCCGCATAAACTGCCTTGGGCATTCCGTAGATGGTTGATGATGCTTCATCCTGAGAAATTACAAAAGCCTTGCGCTTTGCTTTAAGATTCTTGATGCCTTCTGTACCGTCTGCGCCCATGCCGGTGAGGATACAGCATACTATATGGTCGAACTTTGAATCGATGAGCGATTCGAACATGTAGTTCGCACAGGGCTTGACACCCTCTCTGTTCGGCTGGTCCGTATAGTGGATCACATACTTCCCGGGTCCTCCGGGAATGATGTTCATATGCATACCGCCTGCGGAGATATACACATGACCTTTTTCAAGTACCTGTCCCTCAGCTGCTTCACATACGGCGATCTTGGAAGTCGAATTGAGCCTCTGCGCAAGAGTCGCGGTAAAGCCTTTGGGCATATGCTGGACTAAAACAACGGGAGCATCGAGATTTTCGGGAAGGAACGGAATAACGCTCGAAAGAGCCTTAGGTCCGCCTGTAGAACTGGCGATGGCTACGATCTTGGATCCGACTATCCTGCTGCTCGACTTGGACAAAAGTCCTATCAGCTTCTGGGTATCTTCCTTCTTCTGGCGTTCCCTTGTCCTGTCGGTGAAAACAGGTATCCTGGAACTTGCAACTCCGTGAAGAACCCTTAAAAACTGACCGACAAAGTTCGCTTCCCTGCAGGAATTGGCCTGGTCGGGTTTGCGAACGAAATCAAGTGCTCCGAGTTCCAAAGCATCCATGGTGGTCTGAGCGCCCTCCATGGTGTCGGTACTTGCCATCATTACTCTCTGCGGAAGATTTGCTTTCTTAAGCTCCGAAAGGAACTGAAGTCCGTTCATCTTGGGCATGTTTACATCCAGAACAATGGCATCGTAGGTATTCTTTTTTACAAGCTCGAGGGCTTCGATGCCGTTAATGGCACGTCCGGCAACCTCAAAAGCTTCATCGCTGTTTATTATATCACAGAGCACTCTTCTCATGAGTGCAGAGTCGTCAACCACAAGTATTTTTTTCTTCATATTCCACCTGTACTGTAGTTAAAGCATTTATTGAAAGAACTTTGGCATTGTCAGATGAGGCATATAAGGAATCTGATGAATCTGACCTGTCAATGCGTTACCCGTTACTCTGCGACACTGTTATAAACTACGTTATCTCTTAAGATTCTTTCTTTCTTCCTCGAATATGAATCTTATGATCTCCTCCCTTGCGCCACGCTCCATATTGATGTACTGGACTCTGTGCTCAAAGGTACCGGGTCTGTTCTCGAGTTCCTTTACCACGAGGACTTTACCGATGAGTTCATACTTCTTTCTTTCTCCTCCGATCAAGAGGTTGTAGCTGATGTAGAGCATGCTTCCGGGCTCATACTTCTGATTGGACATGAATCTGAGTCCGCCGCCGGAGATATCGACAATGACGCTTCTCTTTATGGGAAGGTTGGGCTGCAGATAAAGAGGACTCTTGTTGGCAACCGCATTGACCTCTTCCTCAACAAGGTTTCTGGAACACATCTCAAGAGCGCAGCTGAATCTGTAATACTCTCTGCGCTGATATTTTCTGAGATTACTTGTAAGCTCAAGAACCAGAACATAGATGTTGTTGGATTTATAACGGTCGATGACCCTTACAAAGCACTGGTAAAGTCCCGCACCGGTATAAACGATCATATTGAATTCAGCATCGACAGGAAGAAGTATCAGCTTGGTCTGTTCGATGGGCATCTGAACTTCTATGGAATCCTCGGAAAGGATGTCTACGATCTTGGTCTCGTAATATCTGGCGTTTTCATTCTTGTCTTCGCCATCCAGCTTACGGTCCACAGCCGTTAATTCGACTCTGTCACCGGGTGAAATAAAATTACTAAGCATAACACATCCTCCGTTATCTTCTGGTAACTATATGAGAGAAAAATGCCGCCATTCCCCTTGCCGGTCGCTGCGCTTCACCTTTTTCATCAAGAAGTGCCCTTGCGATCTGTTCGTATGCCTGGGATGACTTTGATGCGGGATTCTTAAGCGATACCGGCATCTGCTGCATTACCGCATCGGAGAGCTGTACATCGTAAGGTACGCATCCGAGGTATGTCAGCGGCAATTTCAAAAATCTCTGTACTACGGAATTGAGCTTTTTATAAAGCGTCTGTCCGTCGGCTTCCTTGGTGACCCTGTTTGCGATCATCCTTACAACGGTCTCATTCGGATTGAATCTCGGGTGTCTTGCAAGTGCCTTTAAAAGTGAATACGAATCGGTTATCGACGTGGGCTCATGTGTGGTGATGAGAAGTATCTCCCCGCTTGCCACAAGGAATTCAAGAACCGCATCGGATATTCCCGCACCCGTATCTACGATTATTATATCAGCAATTGAATCAAGTTCCGACAGATTCTGAATAATATAATTCAGATAATCGTTACTTAAATTCGACATACCCGCGATACCACTTCCGCCGGATATGAATCCGACCTCTCCGGGACCCCAGGTGATAATGTCCCTGATATTCTTGCCCTGATATATAAGGTCGCAGAGATTATGCTTCGGAACTGTACCGAACATTATCTCGATATTCGCAAGTCCGAAATCGGCATCGAGTATGATCACTCTCCTGCCGAGTTTCTTAAGCCATATCGCAAGATTGATCGCGGTATTTGATTTTCCGACTCCGCCTTTTCCGCTCGTAACCGTGATGACCCTCGCAAGCGGTCTCGCCTGTCTCGATGCTTTTATGATACGGAGTGATTCGGCCTGGTCCATAGCTTACTCTCCTCCCAAAAGCTGCTTGACGATACGCTGGGCATTGAAGGTCTCGATATCATCGGGAACATTCTGTCCGCATGTGACAAATGCTATCGAACTGTCGGAATAACAGGTAATGTTATACAGACTTCCGAGCGTCGATGTTTCATCGAGCTTGGTAAAGATAAGCTGGAACTCGGAAACACTTCTGTAGTTATCAACTATCTTCTTAAGATCCTTGTACTTTGTTGTGGCACTAAGGACAAGGAAGCACTGCTTGGTCACATTCTCGGGAAGGCATTCCATAAAGCTTTTCTGCTTTATAAGAAGCTCTTCGCTCTTGTGTGAATGGCCTGCGGTATCCACAAGGATATACTCACAATCCTTAAAATCATCGCATGCTATGCTGAGTTCATCTTCGGAGTAGATGACTCTGAAGGGAACTTCAAGAATGCTCGCATAAGTCCTAAGCTGGTCTGCGGCCGCGATCCTGTATGTGTCGGTGGTGAGCAGCGCAACTTTTTTCTTGTTGTTAACGGAAAGAGAACTTGCAACCTTTGCGATCGTTGTGGTCTTTCCGACACCTGTGGGTCCTATGAAAAAGATGACCACCGGTCCCTTGGCACCGGGATCCGCAATACCTTCGGCCTTGCCGAAACGAAGAATCATCTTCTGATATACTGCACTTAGATAATGATCGAGCTTTGCTCCGGGTTTGCTTATATCACCCGCACCGGTAATAAGCTCATTGACAAGCTTTTCATCGATATCGTTGTCAATCATCGTATTGTATAAAAGTCTTAAAAACCTTGAAGTCTCCCTGTCAGGTTCGGTCTCCGCACTCTTTGCGGCCTGCTCTTTTTCGGGAGAGGGTTCGGGTTTTGATTCGGGTTTGAACTCTGTCTTTTTCTCTTCGGAAGGTCCGAGCTTTTTCTCGAGGATATTCTGAAGATTATCAAGCTTTTCCTCAAGGACGCGGCTCTTATCATCGGCAGGTTCACCGGAGTTCTTCGCAGCGGCCTGTGCCGACGCTTTAAGCTCAGGCTTTGACGCGGGGTTTACCGCATCTGTGCTTTTTTCGGATGCGGCGGACGAAGCCCTGGCCTTTTCCTGCGCGGTCACCTGTGCCCTTGCGATCCTTCTGATCTGTTCCATGGTAGGATCGTCTTCCTCAACGGCGGCGGTAACCTCAACTCTCTTGCTCTTAAGGAATGCAAAAGGAGGCTTAGCCTTGACCTTGCGCACATTCATGATGACAAGATTCTCGCCTAAGTCCTTCTTGGCAAGCGCAGTAGCTTCTTCTTCATTTTTTCCGATAAATTTCTTGATTATCATCTTATGCGGTAACCATTCCGACCGATGTCAGATTGACACTCGAGTCAACCTCGTTATATGAAACGACGATCAGGTCTTTATAGTAATCCTCCGTCAGTTTTCTGAAATAGATCCTAACAATCGGCGATGTGACTATTATCGGATTCTTGCCGAGATTCTCAAGCTTCTGGACTTCGCGTCCGACGGATTCGAGTATCTCGTGTGTACGTGCGGGATCGATATTTATGAACGATCCGTTCTCTGTCTGCTTGACTCCCGACATTATCTCCTGCTCGATCTTCGGATCGAGAGTGACGACGGAGTTCGTGTCATTGAGAGCAAAGTATCTCGCCGATATGGCTCTCTTGAGAGCCTGTCTCACATATTCAGTCAGTATATCCGTATCCCTTGTTGTGGGAGCATAATCCGCGAGTGTTTCAAGTATCGTAAGAAGATCTCTGATCGACACTCCTTCGCGAAGAAGATTCTGGAGAACCTTCTGGATCTCTCCAAGGCCGAGAAGCTTAGGCACAAGTTCGTCCACAAGATTGGGATTGTTTTCTTTTACGTTGTTGATAAGATTCTGTACATCCTGTCTGGTCAGCAGCTCATCTATGTGCTGTCTTATTATCTCGGTCAGATGTGTAGCGATTATCGAAGGAGGATCGACAACGGTGTATCCGAGCGTCTCTGCCTTCTCACGCTGTCCTTCGGTTATCCATATCGCAGGCAGGTGGAATGAAGGCTCAAAGGTAGGGATACCGGTGATCTCTTCCTGGACATATCCGGGATTCATCGCCATATAATGGTCGAAAAGTATCTCACCTTCGCTTATCTGTATACCCTTGATCTTGATTATGTACTGGTTCGGATTGAGCTGAATATTATCCCTCAATCTGATTATCGGAACCACGGTACCGAGTTCAAGAGCTATCTGTCTTCTGATCATTACGACACGGTCCAGAAGGTCACCGCCCTGATTGACATCGGCAAGCGGAATGATACCGTATCCGAATTCGAGTTCGATGGGATCGACCTGCAGCAATGAATTGACATTTTCAGGCTGTCTTATCTCTTCCGCTTCCGTCTCTTCCTTGCTCACATCAAGTTCTATGCTTGCGGTCTGAAGCTTCTTGCTGACTCTGGTCGCGGAGAACATAAAGATCACTCCGAGTCCGACAAAAAGTATCGTGTTCAGGTCCGTAAAAAGACCGAGTATCGTCATCATGCCGCCGACGATGAAAAGAACCTTGGGAAGTCCGAAAAGCTGCTTTATTATCGTCTCGCCGAGTTCCTTGTCGGATGATCCCTTTGTGACAAGGATACCGGTTGAAAGAGAGATCATCAGCGAAGGTATCTGTGATACGAGTCCGTCACCGATGGTAAGTATCGCAAAGGAGCTGAGTGCATCGGGAAGGCTCATTCCCCTTCTGAGAACCGCGAGAGCTATACCGCCGACAAGGTTTACTCCCGTGATAAGAAGTCCGGCTACAGCATCTCCCTTTACGTATTTGACGGCACCATCCATGGAGCCGTAGAATGCAGATTCTTTCTGAATCTTTTCTCGTCTTTCCTTGGCCTCTTCATCCGTTATCGCACCGGTATTGAGGTCGGCATCGATCGCCATCTGTTTTCCGGGCATCGCATCGAGAGTGAATCTCGCGGTAACTTCCGATACGCGTTCCGAGCCCTTGTTGATGACCATAAACTGGATTATCAAAAGGATTATGAAAATGATCGCACCGATGATCAGGTCGCCGCCGCCGACAAAATTACCGAATGTGGCAACAACGTTTCCCGCATAGCCGTCACGAAGGATAAGCCTTGTGGACGATGTGTTCATCGAAATCCTGAACAGCGTCGTGAACAGGAGCAGTGTCGGAAAGAAACTCATATCCAGAACTTCCTTGCAAAAGAGGGCTCCAAACATGATGGTCATTGCTAGCGAGATATTAAATGCAAGAAGGACATCGAGTAAACCTGCGGGAATGGGGATGATAAAGAGAATTATCGCAACGGCAAGATACATTGCTACAAATACATCAAATTTGCCGATGGATTTAAACATATCATCCTCCTTTCACCGTATTTTCAGATCTTACCCTGCAGATGATATACAAACGCAAGTATCTCGGCCACCGCCTGATAAAGCTCGGGAGGAACCGTCTCCCCTATCTCGACATTATGGTAGAGCATTCTTGCCACAGGTTTGTTTTCAACAATCTCTATACTGTTTTCTTTTGCAACGTCCTTGATCCTCTGGGCAAGATATCCTTCACCCTTGGCAAGAACATAAGGTGCATCCCGAAATGATGGTTCGTACTTTATCGCTACGGCATAATGCGTCGGGTTTGTGATGACGACATCCGCTTTCGGAAGTTCCTGCATCATGCGTCTTCTGGAGGCTTCCATCATCTTTCTTCTGATGGCGCCCTTTACCTGGGGGTCTCCTTCGGTATTCTTGTACTCATCCTTGACTTCCTGCTTGGACATCATCATATCCTTGTGGAATTTCCACTTCTGATATCCGAAATCGGATGCCGCAATGATGATATATACCGCCGAAATCCTTATCCCGAGATCGGTTATCGTATTTCCTATCAGAGCTATTGCCTGCATAAGCGGCATCTCATAAAAACTGAATAAGAGAAACGACTTGTCCTTGATATACGAATAAGCGATAGCCGCGATAAGTCCGAGCTTCAAAAGGGATTTAACAAGTTCCACAAGAGAATTGAGTGAAATGATCCTTTTAAAGCCTTTTATGGGATCAAGCTTGGAAAACTTGGGCTTTAACGGTTTTGCCGTCGGTTTCCATTTAACCTGCATCAGGTCACAAACAACTGCAATGATCAGACCGATAAGCATTATCGGAAGTACGATCATTACAACGTTGTATATGCCGCTGCGGAAAAGAATACCCGTTTCGGTGGCAGGCATCTCTCCCTGCGGATAGACCGTCACATTGGGGATGTCATTATATACAACCTCAAAAACGTTGATAAATCTGGTCCCCATATTCCCGGCCATAAAACGTATGACCAGAAAAAAAACAAAAAGCATGAGACAATTTACTATCTCTCTGCTCTTGGCTACCTGGCCTTCTTTTCTGGCATCGGATAGTTTTTTGCCTGTAGGTTCCTCTGTCTTGTCACCGTTGTCAGCGAAGAATTGCAGATTATATTCGAGCATATCCACCCTCCGCTTTTACATCATGTTCGATACGAAAGAAACCATCAGTTTTTTCATTTCCGTAAAGATCATATCCGAAGCCTTAGGCATAAGTCCGACGGTAAAAAAAAGAACCGTAAGACCTGTAAGAACCTTGAGCTGGATACCTATCGCAAACATATTCATCTGCGGCGACACCTTGGCCATTACGCCCAGTATCGCATTCAGGAGCATCATCGTTGCAAATATGGGAAGGATGATGCGGAAACCGATGAGGATATAATCAGCCAGGAAAACCACAGCCGTTTCCATCAGTCCCCCGGAATTGAATTTGACTCGTCCGACAGGGATGAGCTGATACGTATCGGCAAGTGCACCCAGCAGATATCTGTACATTCCGCTCGCGATAAGTATCATCGAATAGGAATAATTGTATAAGCCTCCGGTTATGCTTATCTGTTCCTGCGATGCGGGATCCATCAGCTGAACCATCGACAGACCGGTCTCCATATCCGCAACAGCTCCGGCAAAAGAAAAAACGGTGGAACAGATATTGGCCGAAAGCCCGATGAGAAGTCCCGCAATTCCTTCCTTCAGGACGATCACCGCATAAGTGACAACCGAATCATAAATGACAGGTTCTATCGGCGTCAGCGAAGAATATATAAGGCCCGCAATGAATACGCTGAGTGCCACCCTTATTCTTCTCGGAGTATTCTTCATGCTGAAAAACGGGCATATATACACAAAGCAGGAAACCCTGACAAGTATCAGCAGAAAGTATTCCAGATCGTAAATTGAAAAAGCTAAATTCAGCATCCGCTATTTTCACTTATGGACGTAATAAACGAAATTACTCCAGAGCTCGGTCGTATACTCGACCAGGTTATTCAATATCCAATGTCCCGCAATCATCAGGGTAAGGAAAATACCCAGAACCTTGGGCACAAAAGTAAGAGTCTGTTCCTGTATGGAAGTAACGGTCTGAAATATACTGATGACAAGTCCGATGGCCATAGAAACCAAAAGCACGGGAAGTGCGCATTTAAGTATCATATACAGACCACTGTGGATCATTTCAGCTGCTGCTTCAGGTGTCATTGTTAACTCTCCTTAATTGCACGGCTAATAGAACGTTCGTACAAGCTGGCCAATGATGAGCGCCCATCCGTCCGCAAGGACGAAAAGAAGTATCTTGAATGGCATTGATATCGTCGTAGGCGGCAGCATCATCATACCCATACTCATGAGTACCGAAGCCACGACCATATCTATAACAATGAAAGGTATGTAGATCATAAATCCGATCCAGAAGGCAATCCTGAGTTCAGAGATCATGAACGCCGGAATGAGGATCGAATTGGGAATGGACTCAAGTGTGCCGTCCCACTCCATGCCTGCTATATCATAAAAAAGCCGCACATCCTTTACCTGAGTCTGCGGCTCCATAAAATTCCTCAAAGGAGTCATTGCATTCTCCAGGAACTGATCCTGATCTATCGTTCCCGCTTCAAAGGGAATGACAGCATTTACATTGATCTCCTCAATGGTGGGCTGCATTATGAAAAAGGTAAGAATGAGCGACAGCGCGATCAGAACCTGATTGGGCGGTGCGGACTGTGTATTGAGCGCCGCTCTCGTAAAATGAAGCACGATTATGATCCTCGTAAAAGAGGTCATAACGAGCAGTAAAAGCGGTGCTATCGCAATGAGGGTAAGGGTTATCAGAATCCTTAAGGAAGAATTCAGAGAACCGTTATCGTCATTGTAGGTAATGGTAAGTCTGTTAACGGTATTGATAGTATCAAGATCTTCGGGGGTATCATAAGTTCCGGGGGGATCGATAACGGTACTGATATCGGTTTCGCCGGCCTGGTGATCATTGTCCAATGCGTATACTTTTCCGTGAAAGAAAATACATGCAAACAGGACAACGCCAATTGCAAGACCTATCCTTATGATGTTTTTTCCGGCAGAAAGCGCATTCATAAACATTATTCCTGCTTACCTCCGGAAATTTTATCCTTATCGGAAAATGCTTTGGAAAGGATCTCGGAGAACAATTTCTTCTCCTCGGAATCCCTGACCTTTATATCGCTTTCATCCACATCCCCCAGATAGGTCACAGAGTCACGGGAAACGGCGATCACCTTGTATTTTGAACCGATACGGATGATCTGAATCCATTTGCCCTGTGCGATACGGATAGTTTCGATAACCTCCGCACTGTCACCGGAAGCCTGAGCCTTCTGGTAATTCCCCATCCATTTTGCGCAGAACATACTGAGTGCCAGAACAAATATAAATATGATCAGCACTGTGAATAATTGCGCAATATCAGATAAAGTATGGGATGAAAGAAGGGTCATAGAGTCAACCTATTACCTTTTTGACAGCCTCTAATACTCTGTCAGCCTGGAAAGGCTTAACTATGAAATCCTTGGCACCGGCCTGAATGGACTCGATAACCATTGCCTGCTGTCCCATTGCGGAACACATGATGACCTTGGCGCCGGCATCTGCAGCCTTGATGGCCTTGAGAGCCTGAATACCATCCATCTCGGGCATGGTGATGTCCATAAGTACAAGATCGGGATTGACCTCCTTGTACTTCTCGACAGCCTTAGCTCCGTTCTCTGCTTCTCCCGCAACATTGTAGCCGTTCTTGCTGAGGATATCTTTGATCATCATCCTCATGAATGCAGCATCATCACAGATCAGGATATTCTTTGCCATAATTAAAATCCTCCGAAAATTATTAATGTACCGTCAGGTAGTAATTACTGCTTTATTATCTCTGTTACTCTGATACCAAAGTTCTCTTCGATAACAACAACCTCGCCCTTTGCGACAAACTTGCCGTTAACAAGCACATCTATCGGTTCACCGGCGATCCTGTCAAG
>JAFWUY010000012.1 GCA_017524035.1 Lachnospiraceae bacterium
GGCGGCGGCGCTTTGCCAAGCTCCTCAGACAGGAAAGCGTGCAGCTCTTCAACGCTCTTCCCGGCCGGATCGATGCGCCTCTTGGTGACCATTTCTTTCTCCTTCTCAAAACCTAAATACTATACCTTAATATATGGGATTTTTCAAGTATCGGAGTCAAAAGAAGGAATAAGGACCCGGGAAATGCCTATAAATACACTAAAAAGGACCCGGCTTTCTGCCGGGTCCCAAACGATCAACCTGTTTATTCCACCCTGGTAAATATCCAGTAGCTGCCCGTGATCCACTCTCCTGAAAGATCATAGACATCGTAGAACAGCTCAAGATTCTCATCGTCAACATAAACGATCTCGTAAACACTCTTTGCGGCTCCCCAATCAAGAACCGAGCCGGTACGTGCGACGATATCATCCACAAAGACCAGATGACCTGATTCATTCTCAACAACAGGCGAGACGATCGTGTAGTCAAGCGTCGTAGTATCATACACTTCCATTATCGCCTGTGCATCTGCAGTCACAGTCAGCTTATAGTATTGAGGGAATCCCCAGTAATATTCCGTTACGGATCCTTCTATCTCGGTCGATGCTATCTCCCAGTTTCCTACGGATGCATCGAACATATTCTTATAGAGCTCTGCCTTGCCGGAGTAATTATATCTGTCATAAAAATCTGTATCGCCCAGTCTTCCGGTGAAAACATAATACGAATCCTTAAGCATATCCTTAAGTGCTTCATCGGAGAACTGCTCCAGCGAACGGCTTTCCTCATCGTATCCGCTCCTGTCCCTGTAAGCTCCGTAATAATACTGCTTCCTTACTTTATTCTCGGGATAATTCTGCACGAATTCATAAAAAGCGTTCTCTTCGAGTTCCTCCTTCGGAAGCCTGTATGTGCATTCCGGATCTCCCTCTTCCCAGACATACTTCATATCGCATACCGCATATACATCCACATACAGTTTGCCGTCCAGAAGCGTTACATCGGTATACCTTGTCGTCCATACCTTTTCATCATAGTCGTGGGTATAATCTTCGATAAGATAATGGAATGCCTGCCTGCCCTTATCAAAATATGAATAGGGCGATATATTGGTCGCCATATCCGGGGAAATATCCTCATCCGAATCCATACCGGATACTTCCATGGTGATGAGATCAAGTCCGTCACCTTTTTCATTCACCTCATAGATCTTATCTTCGGAATATTCATATTCGGAGGACCAGCACACGGTCACAAGTTCCACTCGTCCGTTATGGTCAAGATCCGTAACATAGTATCCGACACTGTCATACATCGCGACCTCTTCGCCGGGAATCTGCCAGGTGTCACGGTTTTCGATAAGCAGATCTATCTGAGGATCCAGATCCTTATCACTTATCTCCTCAACGATCTCGGGTATCCTGGTTTCGACCGGCTTATCATCTTCATCCTCTTCCTTATCATCTTCTTCCGTTACAACCTCCTGCGCCGGCTCTTCCTGCTTACCGCATCCGGAAAAGAGTACGGAAGAACATATGACTGCAGATAAAAGGAACAGATAGATCCTTCTTTTCATTACATCCCCTCATAAAAAATCAGCCTGGTCAGGAGACTTCCCCCTGACCCGAATATTTTAGTCTAATTTTTCGAAAAACCATGTGCTGCCCGGATAATATTCGTTTCCGTTCCAGGAATCACACATAACAACAAGATGACCGTCCTCGTCTATCGTAGTAAAGGTCAAAAGCATGAAATCGTATGCCATTCCGTCGGATGCAGGCGGCATATACTGTACTATAAGCATCCCGTCTGCCTTATCCAGAAGTTCACCTTCTATTGTGTACTCATAATCGGTATTCAGATACTCTTCCAGATGCATTGTCCTGTCTTCAGATACATCAAGAGTCATATAATACTGGTCATCGGGCTCATAATATTCAACATAGCCTTCGGCATCGGTCATATAAAGCCCCCAGCTTCCGATCATATCCTTAAAAAGTCCTTCAGAGGTCTGTTCGGAACTGTTTACGGAAATATATTTTTCGAAGAAATCTTCATATGTGACCCTTCCTGCGAACAGAAGGTAAGAGTCCGTCAGAATACCCTTTATCTCATCATCGGACATGTCTTCCACTATATGTCTGTTCTGTGAATAGATTGAATCAGCATCAAAATTTCCGAGCCAGAACTCTTTTGTGGTATAACCATCAGGATATGAACCCAGGTAAGTAAAGTATGCATCTTCGCTCATCTCTCCGTCAGGGCCGGTAAATGTCGTCACCTCGTCGCGATCCGAACCCTTGGATTCGCTCTTTGCATATACTTCGTCGATCACCTTACCGTCTGCGAATGACACGTCGTGCATTCTGCATCCGCCGTGGGCAAAGGAATACGCATAATAATCCTTGAAAAGATAATGGAATATTCCGTTATCCTTGTCATAATAACCGCTTACCGCACTGAAATATCCCACATCGGGAAGAGATTCCTGCTCCTTATCGATTCCTTCGAACTCCCATTCAAGAAGATCGTATCCGTCTCCCTTTTCATTGATCTCATAGATATAAACGGTGCTGACGGTTCCCATGCCTTCCCAGTATGTGACAATGAGTTCGGTACGCCCGTTGTAATTCAGATCGCTCAGGGAATAAGTCAATCCTTCATAGAGCACGGCTTCATCATGAGGAATGACCCAGTTTTTTCTTCCGTCAAGAAATACATCTATCTGCGATTCAAGTACCTTATCATCTATCGACTTAACAACTTCGGGAATCGAGGGCTTTTCATCCTCGTCATCATCTTCGTCATCATTCCTGTCTTTGTCGTCTTCCTCTTCGTCTTCTTCGATAACGGTATCCTCATCGGGCTCAGCAGTCTTACCGCATCCCGAAAGAAAAGAAAATGAACACATTATTCCCGCAAGCAGTATGGCGAGATATTTCTTTTTCATATTTCCCTCCTCAGAACTTACTCCATGTCTTTGAGATATTTCATATTGCTTCCGCCGAGATATCCCTCTTCTCCGTAGAAATCGAAACTGACATATATAAGGTCCCTGTCGGAATTCATTCCCGTGACGGTGTATCTTTCAAACGTAATATCACCCGGCAGGATTGATCTGTCATCTATTTCAAAATACGGCTGCATATTCTCATCCAGATATACATCGGTTGACCAGACATAAGATACCTTACCTTCGTCATATTCGGTCAGGGTAACCCGGGAATCGGATGTAAACTCAAGTGTCCTGTAATGATTAGAGGAAGACGTATAACTTGTCACGTCGCCTTCGATCTCACTCTCATACAATCCCCAGAAGCCTATATACTGCTCATAATATGTATCCGCAGTATCCGTCGGTGCCCAGGAATCATTGTATGAATTATAGAATTCGTCATATCCGGTCTCTCCGGTAAATACCCTGTAGGAGTCTGTCAGAACACTCACAAGGAAGGAATCCTCCAGACCCATGACTCCCATATCGTCATACCAGCCTCTGTAATAGACTCCGAAATCCAGATCCTCGACCTGATAATCGTAAGGATACTCGTCGATGATCTCGTAATACTCATCTTCATCTATCTCGCCGTCGGGAGACA
>JAFWUY010000013.1 GCA_017524035.1 Lachnospiraceae bacterium
GTTTCAGCTCATGCCGCAGGCCATTCACTTCGTTCAGGCCAGGCGGCCGTTTCTAACGCAGACGACGAAGCTCGAATCCTCATACATTTTGCGTCACCCGCAAATATAAAATAAGAGTCAGGAGAAGTTATCTCCTGACTCGGGGTTTATGAATTTCTGCTGGTGCGGGATGTTCCGTGAAGGATAAGGTTTTCGTCCGACGGATCCATCTGGATTATCCGCCCCTTTGAATCGTACTGGGTGAGAAGATTGGAGGATATCGCAGGCCTTCTTTCGCCGCCTCTCGTGATGATCCTTTCGAATTTCTCATCATCGCCGGAAAGAAGGGCATCCTTTATCGCCTTGTCTTCGAAGGGCTTGATATGATCCTCCGAAAGGGAATCTATATTCTTGTCGAAATCATCCTCAGGCAGGGATGAAAATTCATCCTTTACCGTGCCCTTATGGAAGTTGAGGGAATCCTGTTCATGAAGGGGATCTATTTCACCGGTCCCGAGTTTTTGAAGGCTGTCATCATTTTCTTCATCCGGCTGAGCCGCGCCGTCGTTAAGCGGTTTGCTTTCCCAGATGTTCCCGAATATCCTGAGAATATTTGCCCATAAGCCTTTAAGGAATTCCTTTATGTTACCGACGAGCTTGCCGGTATCTATTGCACCCATCGGAGCTTCGGGACTCGGCTTTTCTATGGCTGAGTCGTTTGTGGCTTCGGGAGCGGGTTTGCTTTCGTTCTTTTCCGCTTTGGGAGAATGATCGTAATATACTCCTTCATCCTTCGCGGATTCTTCGGCAAGAGCCTGTTCCATCGAAAAAGGAGCGGCGCCCGAACCTCCGGTATTCTTGCCCGAAGCGGCTCCGACCCTCTGAGTCGTATAATTTTGTACTCTCGATACAGGTTCTATCATTTTATGCCCTAAATATGACGTTTATGGTATAATGATTTTGTCTTTTTATATTTTATCTTTTATTGACCCGGCGGGCAAGTTTTATAGTTTATTGTTCCCCGGGGCGGAGTTGATATGGAAAAGAACAGCAAGATATATGTGGCAGGCCATAAGGGAATGGTCGGAAGTGCTATCCTCAGGGAACTGAAGAAGCAGGGATATGAGAATTTTGTCCTGATGAGTCATTCCGAACTGGATCTGTGTGACAAAAGGGCTGTTGAAGATTTTTTTGAAAGTGAGAAGCCCGAGTATGTATTCCTTGCGGCAGCGAAGGTTGGCGGCATAATTGCCAATTCCGAAGCACTTGCGGATTTCATGTATGACAATATGATGCTTGAGATGAATGTTATTCACTCGGCATTCAAGAGCGGTGTCAAAAAACTGGAATTCCTCGGCTCTTCCTGCATATATCCGAGAATGGCTCCCCAGCCGATGAAGGAAAGCTGTCTTCTTACGTCCGAACTTGAAAAGACAAATGAAGCATATGCGCTTGCCAAGATATCGGGACTTAAGTACTGCGAATTTTTAAACAGACAGTATGGTACCGATTACATCTCCGTTATGCCCACCAATCTCTACGGACCCAACGACAATTATCACCCCACGCATTCACATGTTGTTCCGGCACTCATCAGGAAATTCCATGAAGCCAAGGTAAACGGTGATCCCGAGGTGGTATGCTGGGGCGACGGCTCTCCCTTAAGAGAGTTTATGTTCGTGGATGATCTTGCCGAGCTCTGCGTTTTCCTTATGAACAATTACAGCGGAAACGAAACCGTGAATGCCGGCACCGGAAAAGAGATCACGATCAAGGATCTTTCCGAGCTGGTAGCAAAGACTGTCGGATACGAGGGGAAGATAGTTTGGGATACAACTAAACCTAACGGAACTCCGAGAAAGCTTCTGGATGTATCGAAGGCAGAAGCCTTGGGATGGAAGTATCATACTGAGCTTGAAGAAGGACTCAGAGTTTCTTATGAGGATTTTTTGAATAACCCGATGCGAGCTGAGAGATAAAGTGTTTTAATGTTTAATGACCTGTAAACTTAGAGGGAAAGGAAACAGATCTATGGAAGAACAAAACATTCAAACTCAGGAAATTGCGGTCGCCAACAAGAGGCTGCTTCAATCGGCAACTTTACTTTGTGTGCTGATAACGCTTGCCTACATTCTGGAAGTCATAAAAGGTGCAAGGACAGTTCCGTATGTTCTGGTGGTTATCCTGTTTGCACTCGTCCCCCAGATAGTGTCATGGATCATCTATAAAGGCAATAACGCATCGGCAGTGGTCAGAAGTGTCGTTGCCATAGGATATGCCGCGATGTATTGCTTTGTTCTTTTTACCACCACGAATGTCTTGGTTTTCACATATGTGATCCCGATGCTTGTCATCATCACTCTTTTTGATGATAAGAAGTTTATAACGTCCATCGGTGTCGGAACGGTCGTGATCAACATCATTTCGATAGTTATCTCGATGAAGAACGGAGTTATTGCCGATACTGCTGTTGCCGAGATCCAGGGATTGGTCGTTCTGATGATCGTCATTTATCTTCTGATGGTCAACAGTACCAATCATAAGTTCCAGCTCATCCGCACCAGGACTCTTGAGGATGCAAATGCCAAGACCACTTCGCTTCTTGAGAATATCCTCAATGTTTCCGACAGGGTGAGCGCAACCGCCGGAGAACTTGCCGATGAAATGTCCTCACTTAAGTCCTCCATCGATCAGACCATAGACTCAATGGAGGAGGTCAGACAGGGAACCAATGAATCTGCCGAAGCTTCACAGTCCCAGCTCGTTCAGACAACACAGATCTCGGACCATATCGAAACAGTAAGGAACTCATCCGAAGTCATCACACAGAATGTTGAGCTTGCTGCCGATGCCGTCGGAGTAGGACAGCAGAATATCCGCAGGATGACCGAACTTACCGGAGAGGTTGATTCCGCAGGTAAGGATGTTGCGGGTGCACTGGAGAAGTTCAAGAAGACAGCGGATGAGATGAATTCCATCACCGTCATCATCACCGATGTCGCATCGCAGACCAGACTCCTTGCCCTTAACGCATCCATCGAGGCTGCAAGAGCCGGAGAGGCCGGAAGAGGATTTGCCGTTGTCGCAAGCGAGATCTCCAATCTTGCCGGACAGACCACTCAGGCAACCGAGAACATCAATACTCTCATCGCTGATGTCGTAAACCAGGTAGGTACCATGGTCACCACAATTGAAAAGCTTCTTCAGATCGACGACGAAGAGAGCAAGTGCGCCGCCGATACGGCTGAGAGCTTTGCCAAGATCTCCGGAACCGTCGATATCATCAAGCAGCATACGCTTGAACTTGATACACTTGTAGGAAGACTTTCGAGTGCAAACGACGAGATCGTCAACAGTATACAGACCACTTCCGCCGTATCCGAAGAGGTTACCGCGCATGCAACCGAAACATATGATGTAAGTAAGCAGAACCAGGATATCGTTAATAATATCAACGAATTGGTCAACAGTCTTAATGATGATGCCGAGCTTCTGAAGGCCGGCAGATAAGATTGTTTTTCCGTCAAAAGAAAATAAGATTTGACACGGTCAAAGCAATTGTATACAATAATACAGGCTTTGGCCGTGTATTTTTATGTCTATACGCAGATGCGTAGGAGGTTAGTAATGGAAGAAGATGTCAAAGAAGGCACTTCCGATAAATATTCATTGAGGGGAAGAGTATTTTCTAGACTCAGGGAAGATATCCTGAACGGAAAATATGATGAGGGAGTCGAACTCAGGGAGATCGCCATCGGAGAGGAACTCGGAGTAAGCCGTACTCCCGTAAGAGAGGCATTCAGACAGCTCGAACTCGAAGGCCTTATCAAGATCATTCCCAATAAGGGTGCATATGTTGTCGGTATAAGCGACAAGGATGTAAGGGATATCTACATCTTAAGATCCAGGCTTGAAGGTCTTGCCGCAAGATGGGCCGTTGACCACATCACCGAGGAACAGATGGAAGAGATGGAAGAGAATGTCTATCTTGCCAAGTTCCATACGGAAAAAGGACATAATGAGCAGATATTTGAGCTCGATAACCGTTTCCACGAGCTTCTTTATGAGGCATCGGGATCCAAGATCCTCGAGCACCAGCTCAAGGATTATCACCAGTATGTTCTCAGGATCAGAAAGAAGACCCTTGCGAGTGCAAAGAGAGGAACACAGTCCAATCTCGAGCACGAAGCAATCCTCGAGGCCATCAAGAACAAGAATGCCGATGATGCCGAAAGACTCGCTCATGAGCATATGATCAATGCATACAGGAACATGATCGATAACGGACTCATAAAGCCCGAATAATACTGCACGGGTAATGCCGCGTTACCCGTGGATCAAATTATATTATTGTTATAAGGAGTTATTATTATGTCAAAGATTCAGATGACTACACCTCTTGTCGAGATGGACGGAGATGAAATGACCAGGATCCTCTGGAAGATGATAAAGGATGAGCTTCTTACTCCCTATATCGATCTTAAGACAGAGTATTACGATCTTGGACTTGAGCACAGAAACGAGACCGACGATCAGGTAACCGTTGATTCCGCAAATGCCACACTTAAGTACGGAGTTGCCGTAAAGTGTGCGACCATCACTCCCAATGCGGCAAGAATGGAGGAGTACAAGCTCAAGGAGATGTGGAAGAGTCCCAACGGAACAATCCGTGCGATCCTTGACGGAACAGTATTCAGGGCTCCCATCCTTGTAAAGGGAATCAGACCCTATGTTTCAAACTGGACCAAGCCCATTACCCTTGCACGTCATGCATACGGTGATGTTTACAAGAATACCGAGATCAAGGTTCCCGGTGCGGGAAAGGCAGAGCTTGTATTTACCGCAGCCGACGGAACCGAGGTGAGAAAGACCATCCATGAGTTTGACGGTCCCGGAATCATCCAGGGAATCCACAATACCGATAAGTCCATCACAAGCTTTGCGAAGGCGTGCTTTGAGTACGCTCTTTCAACAAAGCAGGATCTCTGGTTCTCAACCAAGGACACCATCTCCAAGACCTACGATCACAACTTCAAGGACATCTTTGCGGATATGTACGAGAAGGAGTACAAGGAGAAGTTTGAAAAGGCCGGAATCGAGTATTTCTACACCCTCATCGATGATGCTGTTGCAAGAGTCGTAAGAAGCGAAGGCGGATTCATCTGGGCATGCAAGAACTATGACGGTGACGTTATGTCTGACATGGTTGCCACCGCTTACGGAGATCTCTCCATGATGACTTCCGTCCTCGTATCTCCCAAGGGAGTTTATGAGTACGAGGCAGCTCACGGAACAGTCCAGAGACATTATTACAAATACCTCAAGGGAGAGAAGACCTCTACCAATTCCATTGCGACCATCTTTGCCTGGACGGGTGCGCTTAAGAAGAGAGGAGAGCTTGACGGAATCGCTGAGCTTACCGCATTTGCCGAAAAGCTTGAGAAGGCATGCATCAAGACCATCGAGGACGGCAAGATGACCAAGTCACTTTCCCTTATCTCCGATTGCAAGGATCCCTGGATCCTTGATTCGGAAGGATTCATAAAAGCGATCAAGGCTACACTTGAGACTCTTCTTTGATCAGATACAAACCATAACATAAAACAGTGGGACGGTTCCGGCGTTTTTGAAACACCGTAACCGTCCCTAAGTTTATTAACTGAGTTCCTCCCACTTTTCCATTAATTCTTCCAGCTCTGATTCAAGTGCGGTTCTTTCTTTCGACAGTTCGTTCAGTTTGCCTGAATTTGTTGCGATATCAGGTTCTGACATTTTCTCATCTATTTCGGAGATCCTGTTCTCAATCTGTTCGATCCAGTCTTCACACTTCTTAAGGTCGTTAGCTTTCTTCCTTGCTTCGGCCTGCTGGGCTTTCTGGGCCTTCCAGTCAGCGGCATTATCGTTTACTGTGCCCAATGCTCCATCTGCCTTGCTTGCACCGTTACCCGGAGCGGAAGAGGAGCTGCTTGCGGAAGGCGTCCTGTGAACATTGCTTGCTTTTCTTACATCCTCCCTCTTTTCGAGATAGTAATCGTAATTGCCGATGTAATTATCGAAATATCCTTCATGGAGCTCGATGATCCTGGTCGATATCCTGTTTACGAAATATCTGTCATGCGAAACGCAGATGATCGTTCCCTCGAACTCGGAGAGTGCCTGTTCGAGGATCTCCTTGGTGGTTATATCGAGATGGTTTGTGGGCTCGTCGAGGATCAGGAAATTTGCATCGGAGAGCATGAGCTTCGCAAGGCTTACGCGGCCTTTTTCTCCTCCGCTAAGAAGCTTTATCTCCTTGTACACATTTTCGTCGGTAAAAAGGAATGCGGCGAGCACGGTCCTGATCTGTGTTATTGTCATATCGGGATGCTCGTCCGAGATCTCGTCGTATATCGTCTTGTCCGGGTCGAGTACCAGGTGCTCCTGATCGTAATAAGCGGTCTCTACATTTGTACCCCATTTAAATGAGCCGGTATCGGGTGATTCAAGCCCGTTTAATATCTTCAGGAATGTGGTCTTACCGGTTCCGTTGTCGACGATGATGCAGACATGTTCACCGCGTTTTATCTCCACATTCATATCTTTGAACAGGGTTCGTCCGTCAAATCCCTTGGAGAGATTCTCCACGGTCAGTACATCGTTTCCGGGCACCTTGGACGGCTTGAATCTGAGATTGATCTCATTGCTTATGATTTCGGGCCTGTCGAGGATCTCGATTTTTTCGAGTGCCTTTTCACGGCTCTCGGCACGCTTGATGGATTTTTCCCTGTTGAAGCTCTTCAGCTTTTCAATGACCTCTTCCTGATGCTTTATTTCCTGCTGCTGGTTCAGATATGCTTTCATCTGTGCCTCGAAGAGCATTTTCTTCTTGGCCGCATAATCGGAATAATTACCCTTGAAAGAGGAGACATGGGTGTTTTCGAGTTCGAGGACCGTATCGGCTATCTTATCAAGAAAATAACGGTCGTGGGAGACGATAAGAACGGCACCGTCATATGAGCTCAGATATCCTTCGAGCCAGATGACGGAGTTCATATCGAGATGGTTTGTGGGCTCGTCGAGGATTATAAGGTCGGGCTTTTTGACAAGAATGGCTCCCAGTGCCGCACGGGTTTTCTGTCCTCCCGAGAGGGTGGAGGCTTTTCTGTCAAAATCTTCCTCTGTAAAACCGAGTCCCTTTAATACGCCCACAATCTCGGATCTGAATGTATATCCGCCTTTCAGATCGAACTGTGTACGAAGCTTTTCGTACCGGTCCATGGTTACTGCCAGATCCTCCGAAGAGTTCATTTCTTCTTCGAGAGCGGAGAGCTTTGCCTCCGTTTCGAGCAGATCCGATCTGCACGCCAGCATTTCCTCATAAACGGTCCCGCCGCCGGTAAAAGTACCTTCCTGGGACAAATATCCAAAGGAAGAATCCTTTTCGTAGGTAACGATGCCGGTATCGGGCTCCGATACGCCCGTGATGATGCGCAGAAGAGTGGTTTTTCCCGACCCGTTGGAACCGACAAGGGCAGTTTTCTGCCTTCTTTCAACGTTAAAGGAAACCCCGCTCAGGATGGGTCCGGTTTCGAATTCTTTTGATATATTGTTGACACTTAATAACATGCCAAAAAGTATATCATAAAATCCGCTTAAAAGTCAGACATTGCGCGAACCGGCAACAATTGACAAGAATTTAACAGAAATCTATAATTATAAGGGTTTTTATGCACTTATATCGGAGGTGTACTTTGGATAAAGATATTTCCAGGGCCGTCATCGGAAGGCTTCCCAGATATCTTCGTTATCTGGGTGAACTTAAGGATAAAAATGTAGAGAGGATCAGCTCTTCGGAACTTTCCGTTCTTATGAAGGTGACCGCATCCCAGATCCGCCAGGACCTTAATAATTTCGGCGGCTTCGGACAGCAGGGATACGGTTATAACGTCGATTATCTGTATTCCGAGATCAGTAAGATACTCGGTCTTGAACATCAGTATAATTTCATCATAATCGGAGCCGGTAACCTCGGAAAGGCACTCGGAGGTTATCTTAACTTTGAGAAGAGAGGCTTCATTCTCAAGGGCATGTTTGATAAGGATCCCGGACTCATCGGAACCGAGGTCAGGGATGTCAAAGTAATGCCCATGGAGGACCTTCCATCATTTATAAGATCCAACGACATAGATATCGCAGTGCTCACCATACCCAAGGAAGGTGCCGTTCTTGTTGCAAAGGTGCTTGTCGAAAACGGCATCAAGGCCATATGGAATTTTGCACATGTCGATCTTGATGTTCCCGAATATGTACAGGTTGAGAATGTACATCTTTCGGACAGCCTTATGAAACTTTCCTACAACATATCAAGCTATATGGAAAACAATAAATAACCATGGCTAAATCCGGACAAGATAAAAAAGAACAATTTGAGCTTTCGCTGAAAGGCAAGGAGGTTCCGGCACTCACGCTGGATCAGAAATGGTATCACCTTTTGGGAAAAGTAGGTTATGAGGATATCCGCGGCCTTGAAAAGAAACTCAACGAGCTTCTCAAAAGGCAGGGTAAGATCAATACCGAGACCCGCGATATCAAGAAGGTAAAGCGCCGCCTGATGGATGAGATCGTTTCTCTTATGGACGAACACCAGGGCGGATCAGACGATGCCGAGTCCAAGATTGCCGAAAACAAGAGACTGCTCAAGGAATGTAATGACAAACTGGATTCCTACGAGGATGAGATGATGGAACTCCCCCGTATGATCGACAGCGTCAATAAACAGCTTCTCTGCATCACGATGGAGCACTGTTACGAGACGATGCAGGATAATACGGATGACATCGAAGAACTTGAGGACTGGATCAGAAATATCCGTATCGAACTCAAGAAAAACCTCATCCGCAAACAGGAAAAGGAAGCCAAGAACCACGAGATCTACAAATACATGCATGATATTTTCGGCGCGGATGTGGTCGATCTTTTTGACATGAGATACAATCCCGAGGAAAAGCATCCACGTACCGCTGATGAAGTAGCCGCCGAGAAGAAAGCACAGGAAGAGAAAAAGGACAACGGGTAAGACCGTTTATTGTCCCGCGAAAGGAAGCTATGTGGGTTCAGACCAAGGACCAGATCAATGATTGCATAAAGACTTTTGAGAGGGGCGTGGCATATGTCGACCTTGATGCCATTATCTCCAACATGGATTCGATGCATTCCCTTCTCAAAAAAGACACAAGGATGTATGCCGTTATCAAGACAAACGGTTACGGACACGGAAGCCTTCCGATAGCCAAGGCTCTCGAGAGCGTTTCCTACGTCAAGGGATATGCCGTGGCAACGGCGGAAGAAGCTCTTGAACTCCGTGCGGACGGCATAAAAAAAGACATCCTGATCCTCAGCTATACTTTCCCTTATTCTTACGAAAAGCTTATCGCCGAAGATGTCCGTATCACGGTTTTCAGAAGGGATACACTGGTAAAGCTTTCCGCGGCCGCTGCCGCAGTGGGAAAGAATGCCATAGTCCATATCGCGGTGGATACCGGAATGGGCAGGATAGGGGTGACACCCGATAAGGACGGTCTTTCCTTTGTTGCGGAGGCACTTGATGCTCCCAATATCATTGTTGAGGGCATATTCACGCATCTTGCGAGGGCGGACGAAAAGGATAAGTCTTCGGCACTGGGCCAGCTTAACAGATTTAAGGGTTTTCTTGATGATATTTCCAAACAGGCCGGTGCTGTAATTCCCGTTTCCCATATTTCAAACAGCGCCGCTATCCTGGAGCTTCCGGAAAGTTATCTGGATGCCGTAAGGGCCGGTATCACCATGTACGGACTGGCACCTTCGGATGAGGTTGATATGGATAATATCAGCCTGAAGCCGGCTATGAGCCTGTTCAGCCATATAACGTACGTAAAAAAGGTATATCCGGGACAGAGCATCAGCTACGGCGGTATCTTTACCGCGGATAAGGAGATGACCGTTGCGACCGTTCCGCTGGGTTACGGCGACGGATATCCCAGGACCCTTACCGGCAAGGGAGAGGTTCTTGTAAGGGGCAGGAGATGTCCCATTCTCGGAAGGATATGCATGGACCAGTTCATGATCGATGTTTCCTGCTTTGAGGACATAAAGGAAGGCGAGACGGTTACCCTTCTCGGATATGACGGGGATGAGCATATTTCGGCTGAGGAACTGGGTGAAAAGTCCGGCAGATTCAACTATGAGCTCGTCTGTCTGATCGGCACCAGGATACCGAGGGTTTACACCCTCCACGGGAACCCTGTTCTTGCTCTCAGTTCCACATAAAACAGGCTTTCTGCCATGGTCTTGTTTAGATGTTTTTTAGTTTACTAAACAGGGGCTGAATGGTAAAATAAATTGATATGCATAAATTTAAGAAATTATTGAAACGAGAGGTTTAAAAATGTCAGGACATTCCAAATTTGCAAACATCAAACACAAGAAGGAAAAAAATGATGCCGCAAAGGGAAAGATCTTCACCATCATCGGAAGAGAGATAGCGGTTGCGGTCAAGGAAGGCGGCCCCGACCCCAACAATAACTTCAAGCTTGCCACCGTTATCGCGAAGGCTAAGGCTAACAATATGCCCAACGATACCATCGAGCGCGGTATCAAGAAGGCAGCCGGAGAAGGCGGAAACGTCAACTACGAATACATCACCTACGAAGGATACGGTCCCAGCGGTATTGCCATAATCGTTGATACCCTTACCGACAACAAGAACCGTACCGCCGCAAATGTAAGAGCGGCTTTCACCAAGGGCGGCGGAAATGTCGGAACACCCGGATGCGTATCTTTCATGTTTGACAAGAAGGGTCAGATCATCGTCGATAAGGAAGAGACCGATCTTTCCGCTGACGATCTTATGATGACCGCACTTGATGCGGGCGCAGAGGACTTCAACGAAGAGGAAGACAGCTACGAGATCCTTACCGATCCCGACAGCTTCGATGAGGTCAACAAAAAGCTTAATGATGCAGGTATCCCCATGCTCAGTGCAGAGGTTACCATGATCCCCCAGAACTATGTCGAACTTACCAATGAAGATGACATCAAGTGCCTGAACAGGATACTGGATATCCTTGACGAGGATGATGATGTTCAGAATGTTTACCATAACTGGGACGAGTAATTGATAAGAGGAATTGAAGGAAATGGAACGTCTTGCTATCGTAGTACCCTGCTATAACGAAGAAGAAGTACTGGAGATGAGCTCCGAGGCTCTCAGGGGAGTTCTCGACGACCTCATCGATAAGCGTAAGATATCTGAAGACAGCTTTGTCATGTTTGTAAATGACGGAAGTAAGGACAAAACATGGGAGCTGATAGAATCCGAGCATCAGAAATACCCCTATCAGGTATACGGAGTGAAGCTTGCGAAGAATGTCGGTCATCAGTATGCGCTTACCGCCGGACTTATTACGGCAGCCGATCTTTGCGACATATGCGTTTCCATCGATGCCGATCTTCAGGATGACGTATCGGTAATAGAGTACATGGTGGATAAGTACCATGATGGCTGTGACATCGTTTACGGTGTAAGGAAGGAGAGAAAGACAGATACCTTCTTCAAGAGATTCACCGCTCAGTCCTTCTATAAGCTTATGGCTCATATGGGAGTCAATACCGTGTACAACCATGCGGATTTCAGACTCATGAGCTGCAGGGCACTGAGACAGTTCTCCAACTACCGTGAGTACAATCTTTTCCTGAGAGGCATCGTTCCCCTCATCTGATACAAGACCGACTGTGTATATTATGACAGAAAGGAAAGAGCCGCAGGCGTTTCCAAGTATCCTCTCAAGAAGATGCTCGCACTTGCTTTTGACGGTATCTCATCATTTTCGACCAGACCCATCGATCTTATACTGACTGCCGGATTTGTTATCGTTTTCCTTTCATTCCTGGCATTTATCTATGCGCTTGTTTCGTATTTTACAGGCAATGTCGAACCCGGATGGACTTCGATCATCATCTCGATCTGGTTCCTCGGCGGAATGCAGCTCCTTGCGATCGGACTTGTCGGTAAGTATGTGGGCAAGACATACATTGAAGTAAAGCACAGACCCAGATATAACATTGAAAAGGTTTTAACTGATGAATCTCCGGAAAACTAAAGTCAGCATTGCCACAAATGCGATATATGTTCTTGTCGCCAGTCTTTTTTCAATACTTGCGATAATGGATGCGGCTAAGCAGCTCGGTTATTCCTATCTGCCCGGTCTCATTACGTTTGGCGTTTTTGCTGTTATCGGACTTGTCCTTTGGAAAGTCTTTTCACTTTTTTCAAATTCCGATCAGGTTAAGGCCATTTTCGAAAAGGGAGACACACTGGGTCTTCTTGTTTTTGCTGTACTGATCATTGCTTCGATCATTTTCAGGGTTGCTTCGTATGCCTGGAACGGCCTCGGAGGAACCATCTATTTCGAGCAGGCTAAGGTTACGGGCAGCCAGCTCACCCATTATGTACATGCATGTGACGACTGGTATATTGCCGGTCTCCATGCAATCTTTTTTCTTTTCGGGAACCGTATCTTCATAGCTGCAATATTCAACTGTATCCTTCAGCTTGCAGCGGTTGTCCTCGGATTCTTTGCATTTCGTAAGATGCTCGGTATCATTCCCGCTTTATTCTTCACCGGATTCTGGTCCATAACCGGTTTTTCGGTTCACGAAGCGCTTACTCTCAATTCAAGAAATCTTGTTTTCCTTCTCATGATGCTTGCGCTCTTTGCCATAAGCAAATGTGTGCCCGCAACCGGAGGGAAGTTCATATGCTACCTGGTGTCGGGAATTCTTACCGCGATCTGTATTTATGCGGACATCATCGGAATTGCCCTTATTCCTTTTATTATCGGAATAGTGTTCAATGATCTTTCCGATGAGGAAACCGATATCGGGCTCAGGCTCAGGAAGATGCTGTTCACTCTGATCTCCGTGGTCTTCGGGCTGGTGCTCATCATTTTCCTGGATTCCTATCTCAGTTCATCCAATCCTTCGGATGTCATGAATTCCGTACTTTCTCTTTACGGTCCTTCCAAGGGATTCACATTCGGATTTACTTATCTGACCTCTTATATCGAGGTTACTGTAATTGCGGTGATCGTTTCCCTGGGGCTTTTTGTCTGCTTCCTTGCGGAAAAGGATTCCAAGTCGATACTCCTGCTTTCGATAGCGATCGTTGCACTCATCAACAATTTCGGACTTACCTATCTCGAGAATGACGGAAGAGAGATCTTCTTTGCATTTGCCGCTCTTTTTGCGGGAAGCGCATTCAGGGAGCTTTTTCCCGATGAGGTACAGGGTAATATATTCAAGGCAAGCTCGGATCTTTATGACAACGAATTCACCGCACCCGATAAGGGATATGTTCCCGCGGGTGTCAAGAACTCGGCAGATCTTTCCGATGACGATTTCGGCGACATCGGCGACGGTATGACCGATACCTCCGCCGTTCCCGCATCGGCACAAAAGAGTGAAGAGACACCTGCCGCTGCGGAGGTCGATAAAGTGCAGAATACCGAAGTGAACAAGGCTGAAGAAAAGAAAGATGATGTTTTCGAATATCCGGCATTTGACTCGGCACCCATAGCAAAAGCTCATACAGCCGATGCAGCCGGTGTGGCAAATACATCAAACGCCGCAAATGCCGCAAGCGCTGCCAATACCGCAAATGCTTCAGGCGTTCCGAGAGTTCATCTTTCCGAGGCCGCACTTGCCGCTAAGGCAGCAAGGGATGCCGAGAAGGCTTCTGAAAACAATCGGGGTGAAAACAATGCTGCCGGTAAAAAGGATGAGAGTTCCGAGGTTAATCAGGAAGAGACTCCCGCAGACAGAAGGATCATTCCCGGTTCCGCAATAATGCCCGGAACTTACTCTTCGGTAAAGCAGCAGAACACTTCCGAGAATAAGGAAGAAGAGAAGACTGAAGAAAAGACTGTAGAAAAGCAGGATCAGTCATCTTCCGAAAAAGAAGAGAATAAACCAGAAAGACCCAAGACCTACAGCACATATACATATCAGAAACCCCAGCTCAGACCTGAATTCAGAAGAAGGCCGGGTGCATGGGCGCAGTCGTATCTGGACAAGGATAAGGACAAGATCGGATCCGCACTTGCTTCCGGAAACGGTGACAAGAATGAAGAAAAGGTCCGTGATGAGGAGAAGAAGGCTCCCGAGACTAAGGCTCAGGAATCCAAAGCTCCGGCAAAAGAGGAGAAGAAACCCGAGATTGCTCCCAACGGTGCCGTTCTTCTGGATAATCCCATTCCTCATCCCGCAAGGAAGACTGAGCACAAGAATATGGAATATGATGTTAATGTCGATGATTCATCACTGCATTATGACATCAACATTTCCGATAATGATGATTTCGATGTTTAAAGGATAGTTTTTTCAAATGGCATCAAGACCTACCGGTAACAACAGAAATACCCACAGGCCTCAGAGAGGCGGACAAAGATCCGGCAGCGGAAGACCTTCATCCGCACCCAGGGGCGGTTCGGGAAGAAACAGCGGATATGATGACGACGGCTCACGTAATGTCCTTATAACGGTCATTATCGTAGGCGTCGCCCTGTTTTTGTCTCTTTGTAATTTCGGACTGTGCGGCGGATTCGGAAATAAGATCTCAAATATCTTTTTCGGCGCATTCGGATTCGAAAGCTATATAGCTCCCGTGTTCATCGGCGGAATGGTCGTATGGGGACTTTATATGGGAGAAAGGGATTATCTTCTTCCCGTGCGTATGAGCGGGGCTGTCGGCCTGTTTCTCATACTCGGCATTTTCTCGGATCTTCTTTCCGGAAATGCCGCAAATCTTGAAAGCTACAACGCGGGCGATCTCTACAGACTTTCGTCAGACGGCAGAAACGGCGGAGGAGTTATTTCCGGAAGTCTTTCCTTTGCGCTTATCAAGAATATCGGAAAGGCAGGATGTGTCATCATCTGCCTGCTGCTTCTGATCATATGTCTGTTTGCGATAAATAAAACTTTCTTTGCGGAGCTCTTTAAGAATATCGTTCTTAACGCAAGCGACAGATCGGGAGAGATCATTGAAAACTCAAGGATGAGAAGGGAAGAGAGAAGACTTCGTCTCGAACAGGGTGAGGATACTCTTGCACTTCCCGATAAAACATCCGGTGAATATGAGGATGACGGAACGGATGAACCGGCTCCTTCGACCGCACTTACGGTTACCGAGAAGATGCGTAAGGAGCGTTCGGGCAAGAAAGAAGTATTCGAATCCGTTTCCGGAAGCTTCGAGAACTGGAAGAACAATGTAAAGAAGCGCACCGAAGACGGCCGCATCAGAAAAGAAGCTGAAAAGAAGGAAAAAGAAGAAACACTCGATGCAAAGGAGCTTCTCAGGACCACAAAGGCTCCCGTGCACGGTGAGCAGTTCAGGGAAAAGCATACCGGAGAGATGCATGAGCTTTCATACTCCGGGTATGATGACGAATACATAGACGAACCCGCAGAGGATGATGCAAAGGGAACCTGGTACGATCCGGACAAACGTCCCGGAGCCTTGGGAGAAGCATCGGCCGATGAATATGATGATGTTCCCGAAGAGACCGATCTCGGATTCGAAAGAGTTCCCGTAAAGTCGGATCACAGGATCAATCTTACAAATGAATTCGATAAATACGATACCGCACCTCTTCCTTTGACCCGGCCTGCCGTCTCTCCGGAGGTAAGTGCGCCCGAAAAAGCAACCGCGCCCGCGCGTAAGGCTTCCATATTTCGCGAAGAGCCCCCGGCTCCCAAAAAGCCGATCGGCAAATTCAATTACAAGGCTCCCGGTCTTGATGCTCTTAAGAAGGGAACCGGTTCGGGCAAGGGTTCTGCTACCGAAGTCAAGGATGTACAGACCAAGCTGATCGAAACACTTTCCTCATTCGGCATTGAAGCCGAGATGGGAAATTACAGCAAGGGACCGACTGTAACAAGATATGAACTTACCGTCAACCAGGGAACCAAGCTTTCGAAGGTCGTAGGTCTTTCCGATGAGATCAAGATGGCGCTTGCCGCTACGGATATAAGGATCGAAGCTCCTATCCCCGGGAAAAGCGCAATAGGTATCGAGGTTCCGAATATCAAAGCTGAACCCGTACTTCTCGGAGATCTTCTTTCCAGCAAAGAGTTCAGGGATTCCAAGGATTCTCTTTCCTTTGCCGTAGGTAAGGATATCGAGGGTAAGACCGTTGTTGCCAATATCGCGGATTTCCCTCATGTGCTGATCGCGGGTACGACCGGTTCGGGTAAGTCGGTCTGCATCAACACCCTGATCCTCAGCCTTCTGTACAAATCCTCACCCGAGAACGTACAGCTGATGCTCGTTGATCCTAAGGTTGTAGAGCTTAAAGTATATAACGGAATCCCTCATCTTCCTTTTGATGTTGTCACAAAACCCAAGGCTGCATCGGAGATGCTCAAGTGGGCCGTAAGTGAGATGGAGAGAAGATACCGTCTCTTTGCCGACAGGGAAGTAAGGGATATCGAAGGATATAACACATATATTGAGGATGTGAACGCAGGAAGGAGAGAACCCGTTCCCGCTGACACATATGAAGAGAGCGATTCACTCACACCCGCCCTCAGAAAGCTTCCCCGTATAGTCATCATAATCGACGAGCTTGCCGATCTTATGATGGTTGCCGCCAAGGAAGTTGAGGAATCGATCGTACGTCTTGCACAGCTTGCAAGAGCGTGCGGAATGCATCTCGTAGTGGCTACGCAGCGTCCTTCGGTTGATGTCATTACCGGTCTCATCAAAGCAAATATGCCGAGCCGTGTGGCATTTGCCGTTTCGTCCGGTGTGGATTCCAGAACAATACTTGATACCGTCGGTGCCGAAAAACTCCTCGGAAAGGGCGATATGCTTTTCTATCCGAAGGGTAAGATGAAGCCCGAAAGACTTCAGGGTGCATTTGTATCTGACAAGGAAGTGACCGATGTCACATCCAGACTCAGGAACGAATACAGGAATTCCGCATTCAGGAATCCTCTTGAGGGCGTTGACGGAATAGACGATCTGAAAAAGAGGATCATAGATATTGAGAACGGTGTCGATCCGAGTGCTTCGTCTTCATCTTCGTCGTTTTCATCATCCGGCAATTCCGTATTCGGAGATGAACTGTTTGTTGAAGCGGGTAAATATATCATCCGAAGCAAAAAGGCTTCCATCGGTTATCTTCAGAGAGTTCTCAAGATCGGATTTAACCGTGCGGCAAGGATCATGGATGAGCTTGCGGATAACGGAGTCGTCGGACAGGAGCAGGGAACAAAGCCCAGGGATATCCTGATGACTGAAGAAATGTTTGAAGCATATGTTGCCCAAAAAAGCGGCGGAGACTAATAAATTAATATAATAAACAGGTGGGAAAAGAAATGAAATCAGATATTGAAATAGCACAGGAATGTACAATGCTTCCCATTGCGCAGGTGGCTGCGAAGGTCGGGATCTCGGAGGATGACCTCGATCTTTACGGAAAGTACAAGGCTAAACTTACCGATGAATGCATAAAGAAGCTTTCCTCGGAAAAGGACGGAAAACTTATTCTTGTTACGGCTATAAATCCCACACCCGCAGGTGAAGGAAAGACAACCGTGACCGTCGGACTCGGCGAAGCATTCGCAAAGCTTGATAAGAAGGCGATCATTGCATTAAGAGAGCCTTCGCTCGGCCCTTGCTTCGGAATAAAGGGCGGTGCCGCAGGCGGCGGAATGGCACAGGTCGTTCCCATGGAGGATCTCAACCTTCATTTCACCGGCGATTTCCATGCTATCACCAGTGCGAACAATCTTCTTGCAGCACTTCTCGATAATCATATCCAGCAGGGAAATGTAAAGAGGATCGATTCCAGAAGCGTTGTCTGGAAGAGATGCATGGATATGAACGACAGGGCTCTCCGTAATATTGTCGTGGGTCTCGGAAGCAAGAGCGACGGATTTGTAAGGGAAGATCATTTCGTTATCACCGTTGCAAGTGAGATCATGGCTGTCCTTTGCCTTGCCGAGGATCTTAAGGACCTTAAGCGCAGACTCGGCCGCATCATCGTTGCATACGATCTTGACGGCAATCCCGTTACTGCAGAAGATATTCAGGCAGTCGGTGCAATGACCGCCCTTCTCAAGGATGCGATCAGACCCAACATCATTCAGACACTTGAACATACTCCCGCCATAGTTCACGGCGGACCTTTCGCAAATATAGCTCACGGATGCAACTCCGTTATCGCAACAAGAACCGCACTTAAGCTTGCCGATTATTGCATAACCGAAGCCGGCTTCGGAGCGGATCTCGGTGCCGAGAAGTTCCTCGACATCAAGTGCAGACAGGCAGGACTTACTCCCAGCGCCGTTGTTCTTGTCGCAACCGTAAGAGCATTAAAGTATAACGGCGGAGTGCCCAAGGACCAGCTCGGTACCGAAAACCTCGATGCACTTAAGAAGGGAATCGAAAATCTCGGAAAGCATATCGAGAATATCCAGAGCTACGGACTTCCCGTTGTTGTCGCACTCAATGCATTCGTATCCGATACCGATGCGGAGATCAAATTCGTCAAGGAGTACTGTGCATCCAAGAACTGCACCATGAGCGTTGCACGTGTATGGGAAAAAGGCGGAGAGGGAGGAACCGAGCTTGCCGAGCTTGTCATCAAAGCTGCCGAAGAGAAGTCGGACTTTAAGTTCTGTTATCCCGACGATCTTTCCATCACCGGGAAGATCGAAGCTGTCGCAAAGAAGATCTACGGTGCGGACGGCGTGGATATCGCTTCGTCAGCGGCAAAACAGATTGCCAAGATAGAAGAGATGGGATTCGGAAATCTTCCCGTTTGCATGGCGAAGACCCAGTATTCGCTTTCGGACGATCCTGCGCTTCTCGGAAGACCCGAGGGCTTCAAGGTTCATGTAAGGGAAGTGTATGTAAGTGCAGGTGCAGGATTTGTCGTAGTACTTACCGGTTCGATAATGACCATGCCGGGTCTTTCCAAGTCTCCCGCAGCCTACAGGATAGATGTGGATGATGACGGCAAGATTGTCGGATTATTCTAATAAACAGAGGATTGAAAATGGCTAAGATCATAGACGGAAAAGCAATATCACAGGCAGTAAAGGATGAGATAAAAGCGAAGACCGCAGAGCTTCAGGCGAAGGGTATCACCGCAACGCTTGCGGTAATACTTGTCGGCGAAGACCCCGCATCGCAGGTATATGTCAAGAATAAAAAGAAAGCCTGTGAGTACTGCGGAATAAGATCCCTTTCTTATGAACTTCCCGCAGACACAACCGAAGACAAGCTTTTAGGGCTTATTGATGAGCTCAATAAAAGAGATGATGTAAACGGAATTCTCGTACAGCTTCCCCTTCCCAAGGGAATGGATGAAGACAAGATACTTGATGCCATTTCCCCCGATAAGGATGTGGACGGTTTCCATCCCGTCAATGTCGGAAAGCTTTCCATCGGCAAGAAGGGATTTGTAAGCTGCACACCTGCCGGTGTGATCCAGCTTCTTAAGAGATCCGATATCGAGATCAGCGGAAAAGAATGCGTTGTGATCGGAAGAAGCAACATAGTGGGAAAGCCTATGTCCATGCTGCTTCTTAAGGAAAACGGAACAGTTACCGTCTGCCACTCCCGTACCAAGGACCTCAGGGAAGTTACAAAGAGAGCTGACATACTTGTTGTTGCCATCGGCAAACCTAAGTTTATCGATGCGTCATATGTCAGGGAAGGTGCTGTGGTGATCGATGTGGGCATCCACAGGATGGAAGACGGAAAGCTCTGCGGAGATGTTGATTACGCATCCGTCGAGCCCGTTGCATCGGCGATCACCCCGGTTCCGGGAGGTGTGGGCCCCATGACCATTGCAATGCTTATGTATAACTGTCTTTCGTCCGTATGTGAAGACTGAAGATCATAACGATACGCCGATCATATGAAATGTCAAAAATGCGGAGCCGAGATTCCTGAAGGATCACTGTACTGTGAAAAGTGCGGCCAGGACATTCACATTGTTCCGGACTTCAAGGAATTTGCCGAAAAGAAAGCTGAAGATACCGTAAAAAGCATGCTGAGCGATCTTGATGACGACGAAGCTGATTTCGGCAGATCTCCCGAAGGGGCAAATGATGAAATTCCTTACAGGGATACGCAGGGCTCTGTTCCTGAAAAAAAGCATAGAACTGGGTGGATCAGGTTTGCCCTGATAGCGGTTCTTACTCTGATACTTGTTACCGCGGGGCTTGCATTTTTCAACAGATCTTCGGGAACGGATTATCTGTTTGAGCAGGCCAAGGAGGCTGCGGAACACGGGGATATTGCCAGAGCCGTTGCAATTCTTGAAGATGTTACTGCGGAAGACAGCAGTGATGTTGATGTGCTTTTGTATCTTGCTCTTTTGTATAAGGACCAGGGTGACACGATAAAGTACGAAAACCTGCTTTTGCAGATAGCTGGTCTTCCTTTCGCAACATCGGAGCAGAATGCCGCAGCATATGAAGGACTTCTTGCCATATATTTCGAGAGCGAAGATTACGTCTCGATGGCGGACCTTCTTCAGACCTGCAATAACCTGGAGATCCGTGAAAAGTATATCGACTATTGTCTGATGATACCGGAGTTCAATCTTGACAGCGGTTATTACGGAACCGACCAGCTTCTTAAGATAACCGTTCCGGGAAATGCCAGAATCTTCTATACGCTCGATGAGACAGATCCTAACGAGGAATCGTTTGAATATATAGTTCCGCTTCTTCTTACGAAGGGCGAATATCATATCAAGGTTTGCACCGTAAACGCCCACGGAGTATGGAGTCCGATCTCCGAAGTCAACTACGTGATCGAAAGCGAAGAACTTTACGAAGTAATAGAACCTTCCGCGGACGAAAAGCCTGTCGAACACGATATAGTGGACCTTCTGAACGGGATCTACCTTGTCGACGGAACGCCCTGTGTGCTGGATCCCGATACCGGACTGCTCGTGGTATGCGGAATGAGCGTTGACGGCGTGGCATATATTTTCAATGAGGAAGGCCAGCCGGTAGTTCTGGAGATACCCGAGGATGCGATCTACGTGCACACCGTTGAAGAGACCGGTTCGGGCGAAGGAGATGTATCCGCCAACGAAAACACAGACAATACCGATCCGGGTATTGATGAATAAATCACAAAGTGGAAAGGGAATCAAAATGTACAAGATCTTAAGTAAATCCTACCTTACTGACAACATCATCAGAATGGAAGTCGAAGCAAAGAGAACTGCAGACAGATGTCTTCCCGGACAGTTTGTCATTGTCAGGGGTTCCGAAGACGGCGAGAGGATCCCTCTTACCATATGCGATTATGACAGGGAAAAGGGAACCATCGTTCTCGTTTTCCAGACTATCGGAGCTTCGACAACCCGTATGGCGGATCTTAATGAAGGCGATTCCTTCCACGATATCGTCGGACCTCTCGGATGCCCATCCGAACTCTGCGAGATGTCTCCCGAGGAACTGAAGAAAGAAAAGATCATTTTTATTGCCGGCGGTGTTGGTACCGCTCCCGTTTATCCCCAGCTCAAGTGGCTTAAAGAGCAGGGCGTTCCAGCAGATGTAATCATCGGTGCCAGAAACAAGGATCTTGTCATCCTCGAAGATGATTTCAAGTCCGTTGCGGAGAATGTTTACATCACTACCGATGACGGTTCATACGGAAGAAGCGGTAATGTATGCGTATGTCTCCAGGCTCTTATCGATGAGGGCAAGAAGTATGACAGATGTGTAGCCATCGGTCCCCTTATCATGATGAAGTTTGCCGTTCAGCTTACCAAGCAGCTTAATATCCCCACTATCGTTTCCATGAACCCCATAATGGTCGACGGAACCGGAATGTGCGGAGCATGCCGTGTGCATGTCGGAGATGAGATAAAGTTTGCCTGCATTGACGGTCCCGAATTTGACGGATGGCTTGTTGATTTCGATGAGTCCATGAGACGCCAGGCAATGTATAAGACCGAAGAAGGAAGAAAGCTTCTTGAACTTCAGGAAGGTGCAACTCATCACGGCGGATGCGGCAACTGCTGATCCGGTCAATCAACTTTAAACATTATTCTTTAAGGAGATCATATAAATGGAAGTCGATGTAATGAAGAAAGTACCCGTCAGGGAACAGGAAGCCAAAGTAAGAGCAACAAACTTCGAAGAGGTATGCTACGGTTACAGCCTTGAGGAAGCACAGGCTGAAGCAAGCAGATGCCTTAACTGCAAGAACGCCCAGTGTATGAAGGGATGTCCCGTTTCCATAGATATACCCGGATTCATCCAGCAGATCAAGGAAGGAAATATTGAGGAAGCATACAATATTATTTCCAGGTCATCGGCACTTCCCGCTGTATGCGGAAGAGTATGTCCCCAGGAGACTCAGTGCGAAGGAAAGTGCATCAGAGGCATCAAGGGCGAAGCCGTATCGATCGGAAAGCTCGAGAGATTTGTTGCGGATTACGCAATGGAGCACGGCCTTAAGCCCAAGATGACAGCAGCTTCCAACGGAATAAAGGTTGCCGTTATCGGTTCCGGCCCCAGCGGACTTACCTGTGCGGGAGATCTCGCAAAGCTCGGATATGATGTTACCATTTTCGAAGCACTTCACCAGGCAGGCGGAGTTCTCGTATACGGTATTCCCGAATTCAGACTTCCCAAGGAGAGAGTCGTTGCCAGGGAGATCGAGAATGTCAAGGCTCTCGGTGTCAAGATCGAGACCAACGTTGTCGTAGGACGCAGCGTTACCGTTGACGAGCTCATGGAAAAAGAAGGCTTCAGGGCAGTATTCATCGGTTCCGGTGCAGGACTTCCCAGATTCATGAACATTCCCGGAGAGACTCTCAACGGAGTATTTTCCGCAAACGAGTATCTTACCAGAAGCAATCTCATGAAATCCTTCCGTGAGGAGTCACCCACTCCCATTATGAAGAGTAAGAAGGTTGCCGTAGTCGGCGGCGGAAATGTTGCAATGGATGCGGCAAGAACCGCACTCAGGCTCGGAGCTGAAGTGCATATCGTATACAGAAGAGGTGAAGAAGAGCTTCCCGCAAGAGTAGAGGAAGTTCATCACGCCAAGGAAGAAGGAATCATTTTTGATCTTCTCACCAATCCCACCGAGATCCTCGGTGACGAAAAGGGATGGGTAAAGGGAATCAGATGCGTACGCATGGAACTCGGCGAGCCCGATGAGTCCGGCAGAAGAAGCCCTCAGCCCGTTGCGGGTTCGGAGTTCGATATCGATGTCGATACCGTTATCATGAGCCTCGGAACAAGCCCCAATCCTCTTATATCAATGACTACAAAGGGACTTGATATCAATAAGAGAAAATGCATCGTTGCCGAAGAGACCACCGGAAAGACTAGCAGAGAAGGCGTGTATGCCGGCGGTGATGCCGTTACGGGAGCAGCTACGGTTATTCTTGCAATGGGGGCAGGAAAAGAAGCAGCCAAGGCTATTGACGAATATATTAAGGGATGATCCCTGCTGACCGGATAATTTTCCTGGGGGGAAGATCGTACGGTAACCAGTAAACCTGAATCGGGGATGAAAATATGTCAGGTGATGAAAGAGAGTTAAACGTTAATTACGGGTTCAGCGAAGAATCGGGTAATCCGGACGCCGAACCCGAAGAAGCATCATTTGTTTCCAAAGCTCCTTATATCAGGAACAACGAAAAGGCTACGGATTACAGATCCACAGGCTATCTGCTCACATTCTTCGGGGGTGCCGGCATCATCTTCGTTATCCTTACACTTTTTGATGTGATCCCGCTGTTTTTCGGAAATCCTTACATGAGTTACGGGATTCTTTTTGCGACCTTTGTACTTTTCCTTGTAATGGGCTTAAGCTCGATCAGGGGTGCAACCGTTTTTGAAAAGAAGGCTAAGTCCGATCACACTCTTGAAGACAGGATCGTAAAGTATGTATCCGACGAACTGACTGCTGCAGATGTTGATGAAAAGGCCGGTATCGCCGAGGGCGATACTCCCGAGATCATGTTTTTCAAAAGAAACGACTGTCTGAAGAATCTGATCACCAAAAAGTTTGTGAACATCGATCCCGATTTTCTTGAAAATCTCATCGATGAGAAGCTTTATGACAGTCTTTATGAAGAGAGTGACGAATGAACATTACTCTTATCTGTGTCGGAAAGATCAAGGAAGCCTTTTACCGGGATGCGGTAGCCGAGTATGCCAAGAGACTTTCCGCATATTGTTCCTTTAAGGTAACAGAAGTTGATGACGAACCCGATGCAGGTAATTTCGCATCGGCTTCAGCCAGGGTCAGGGATATCGAAGGAGAACGCATCCTTAAGAATATCGATCCCGGAATGTATGTGATCACACTTGAGATCAAAGGAAAAAAAGCAGATTCCGAGAAGTTTTCACAGATGCTTTCGGATCTGTTTGTTTCCGGAAAGAGTGATATCACATTTATCATCGGAGGATCGCTCGGACTTTCGGAAAAAGTATCATCCAGAGCAGACCTTAAACTGAGTTTTTCGGATATGACTTTTCCTCACCAGCTGATGAGAGTCATTCTGTCCGAGCAGATATACAGAGCGTTCAGGATAATGCGCGGAGAACCATATCATAAATGAGAAAAAAACAGCTTGCCGAAGAAGTTATCCGAAGGCTTAAAGATGAATATCCGGATTCCGTCTGCACTCTTGATTCGCGTTCCGCATGGCAGCTGCTTGTCAGTGTAAGACTTGCCGCACAATGCACGGACAAGAGAGTGAACGAAACTGTCCCCGCGCTGTTTGCAAGATATGATACTCCCGAAAAGCTCGCAAAAGCCAAGATCGCCGATATCGAAAAATACATCAAACCCTGCGGACTTTTCAAGATCAAGGCAAGGGATATCAAAGCCTGTATGACCGAACTCGTCGAACGCTTTGACGGAATTGTTCCGGATACCATGGAAGAACTGTTATCGCTTCCCGGAGTCGGAAGAAAGAGTGCCAATCTTATTCTCGGTGATGTATTCGGACAGGAAAGCTATGTATGCGATACACATTGCATCAGGCTGTCCGGAAGGATCGGGCTCAGCGACGGAAGCAGGGATCCGTACAAGGTTGAGATGCAGCTGAGGAAGATCGTGCCTCCGGAAGAATCCGGAGCGCTATGCCACAGACTCGTAGATCACGGCCGTGCCGTATGTAAAGCACAAAACCCTCAGTGCGAAACATGCTGTCTGTCGCAGATCTGCAGAAAGAAAATATAATTTTGTTATCTGAAAGGAGATTTCAGTTATGAGAATGGTTGATATCATTGCCTCAAAGAGAAACGGTAACGAACTTACCGACGAAGAGATCTCTTTTTTCGTGAACGGATATACAAAGGGTGAGATACCCGATTACCAGGTTTCCGCACTTATGATGGCTATCTATTTCAGGGGTATGAACGAAAGGGAAACCCTTACCCTTACCAATGTAATGGCGGATTCCGGAGATAAGCTCGATCTTTCTGCGATAAAAGGCATTAAGGTTGATAAGCATTCAACGGGCGGCGTGGGAGATAAGACTTCGATCGCGCTTACTCCGATTGTTGCCGCATGCGGTGTTCCCATCGCAAAGATGAGCGGAAGAGGCCTGGGACATACCGGTGGAACGATAGATAAGCTCGAAAGCTTTAACGGTTTTAATGTGTCGATACCCACGGAGACGTTCATTAAGAATGTAAACGATATCGGAATATCCCTGATGGGACAGACCGCAGATCTTGCACCCGCTGACAAGAAACTCTATGCACTCAGGGATGTTACCGCAACCGTCGAGAATATGTCCCTTATAGCAAGCTCGATCATGAGCAAGAAGCTTGCGGCAGGAGCTGATGCGATAGTTCTTGACGTCAAGACGGGAAGCGGAGCTTTCATGAAGACGCTTGAAGATTCAAAAGCTCTCGCTGAGGAAATGGTAACAATAGGCAAGGGAGCCGGACGAAAGATGGTCGCGGTCATAAGTGATATGGACCAGCCCCTCGGAAGAAAGGTCGGAAATGCCCTTGAGGTTATTGAGGCTATCGATACCCTGAGGGGAAAAGGACCGGAGGATTTCACGCTTCTTGTCAGGACACTTGCCACATATATGATAATGCTCGGTGGTAAGGCGTCATCAGAAGATGAAGCTCTCAGGATGATAGATGATGCGATCGAAAGCGGAAAGGCACTGGATAAGCTTGCCGAGTTTGTAAAGGCACAGGGCGGTGATCCTTCCCAGGTTTATGATACATCTCTTCTTAAGATTGCCGATAAAAAGAAGGTCATCACAGCTGAAAAGAGCGGATATATATCACGCATCGTATGCGACAGTGTCGGAGTTAGCTGTATGATGCTCGGAGGCGGAAGAGCATCCAAGGAGGATGTTATCGACCTGAGCGTCGGAATAGAGCTTCTTAAGAAGGTCGGATCGAAAGTAAATGCAGGTGATGAACTTGCGTATGTATATTATAACGACGAGAAGAATCTTGATGCCGCACTTGAAAAGCTGAAGGGTTCATACGAATATTCGGAAATTGCTCCGGAACCTCAGAAGCTGATCAAAGAAGTTATCAAATAAAGGAATCTGGATGGAAGAGATATCTCTTAAAGCGGAACTGACCGATGAGGAAATGCGCAGCATATTCGGAATGAGGGACGCCTATATCAAGAAGGTTGAATCCTCGATGGATGTAAGGGTTGTTTCCAGAAACGGTTATCTGTATGTATACGGAAGTGAGGACAATGCCAGAAAGGCAATGTCTGTGATAATGGATCTGAAGGATTATTCGGGAAAAGTGGAAAACCTGGAAGAACAGAGTGTTGATTATGCAATTGAAGAAGCGACTGACAACAACGGCGGGGTCTTAAGTGAGACTCTTTCCGACTGTATCTGCCACACAGCTGCGGGCAAACCTGTTTTTCCCAAGACACTCGGACAGAAAACATATGTCGGATCCATAAAGGACAAGATGATAACCTTCGGTATCGGACCTGCCGGAACCGGCAAGACTTATCTTGCCATGGCAATGGCGATAACGGCATTTAAGAATGAAGAGGTCGGAAGAATCATCCTTACAAGACCTGCCATCGAAGCCGGTGAAAAACTCGGATTTCTTCCGGGTGATCTTCAGAGCAAGGTCGATCCGTATTTAAGACCTCTCTATGATGCACTGTTCCAGATAATGGGTCCTGAGAAATTCAGCGCTAACATGGAGAAGGGACTTATCGAAGTTGCACCTCTCGCTTATATGAGAGGCAGGACTCTCGACAATGCGTTCATCATACTTGACGAAGCACAGAATACCACTCCTGCTCAGATGAAGATGTTCCTTACGAGGATCGGATTCGGCTCCAAGGTTGTTGTTACGGGTGATGCGACCCAGAAGGATCTTGCTCCCGGAACAGTCAGCGGTCTCGATGTGGCCACAAAAGTTCTCGGCGGAATGGACGAGATAGCATTCTGTTATCTGACCAGTAAAGACGTTGTAAGACATCCGCTTGTTCAGAAGATTGTTAAGCGTTACGAAGATTATGAGAACAGAAGAAAGAGTAACGACAAAAAGCACAGGTCTTAAAGCGTTCGGTTTTGTATTTACGCCCCTGTATGCTCTGCTCCTTACCGGAAGCGGCTTCTTTTTCGGGAAGGATACGGCTGAGCTTATTCAGCTGGCTGTTTTTTCCTGTATTATCGGCGGAACGGTGTCACTCAGCATAAGAAAGTTCTATCCGGTATCTGTGACTGACCCCGATATTTCGAAAGCCTCGGAAAAGAGATTTCTTGTGGTTTTGTTCATATGCATGCTCCTTTCCGTCCTTTTTTCCACATTTCCCAATACCGTCTGGGTTTTTGTTCCCGTCTTTGTCGTGCTCTCGCTTTTTTCAACACCGGCGCTGGGCATCATAATCGCAGCACTTCTGCTTGCGGGCACGATACTCGTTTCGGGATGCGGTGTCATTGTATTTTTCGTATATCTGGTAAGCGGAGTCTTTTCTGTCATCATCTTTCTTCCGCTCGGAACGGAGGTGCGGTTTGCACTTCCCGCTTTTCTTTCATCTCTCAGTCTTCTTGTCTGTGAGATGTGCGGTATTATTCTTACGATCAATTCAAGACCCGAGCTGCAGCTTTTCTATCTGCCGCTTGTCAACTGCCTTATAGGTCTGATCGTTATATATTCCGCATTCAGGGGGTATTCATCGCTCATAATGTACAGGTATTTAGATCTGTATCAGACTCTGTGCGATACCGAAAGCGATATGCTTCTTTCGCTCAAATCCGATGATCCGAAAAAATACATGGTCAGCCTTCATACCGCATATTTTTGTGACCGTATAGCAACGGCGCTCGGACTTGATACCGACATCGTTAAATGTGCGGGATATTACCACGAGCTGACACCTACGGAAAAGAATGCTAGAGAAGATTTCTATCTCGATATGCATTTTACCAATGCTCTTAAGTTTATTCTCGATGAATACACATCGTATATAAAGAATCCCGGCATTTCTCTTTCATCGAAGGAGGCTGCCGTTCTCGTATGTTCCAAGACTGTGGTCATGGCTGTCATGGCTGTGTTCGAAAAGGACAGCAACGCCGATATCGATACATCCAGACTGACCGATGCTGTATTTGACCGTTTTATAAAAAAAGGAACATTCGATAAATGTGATATCACATTCTCCGACATTACGGAGATGAAGAAGATATTCAAAGAGGAGAAGCTCTATTATGACTTTCTTCGTTGAAAATGAAACCGAAGCCGATTTCGGTTTCGACGCATCCGAGCTTATAAGGACAGTTTGTGAACGCACCTTTTTATCTGAAGGCGCTCCCACGGAAAGCTCCTGTGTAAATATCATGATAACGGATTCGGAAGGGATCAGGGAATTAAATGCTGCCTACCGGGGTATAGATTCCCCCACAGATGTTCTTTCTTTTCCCGGACTTGATTTTGATAAGCCGTCAGATTTCGATATATCCGATGAAAGAAAAGCAGACTGCATAGATCCCGAAAGCGGTGAGCTTATTCTCGGTGATATCGTTCTCAACGCCGACCGGATTTTCTCCCAGGCTAAGGAGTACGGTCACAGCGTCAGAAGAGAGATGGCTTTTCTTGTCGCTCACAGCTGTCTTCATCTGTGTGGCTACGATCATATGACCAAAGAGGAAGAGAAGGTCATGTTTTCGAAGCAGGAAGCCGTACTTGAATCACTTGGCATTACGAGAGGTGACTGATGAAAATATTTATCATTAAGAAAAAAACCGCACTTATATCGCTTCTGATCTCAGTGCTTTCAATATACTTTTACAGATTTATCCTTTCCGATATCGGAGTGGGATATATGATCAGTGCTTATCTTGTCTGTATTTTGGTATGGATGCTTTTCGGAGAAGGCTTTTCCGATGTCATGTCCAGAATGATCAGATCAAGACTTTCAAAGGGGCAGAAATCAAATGCCGGAACGATTCTCTCCGTATGTCTGGTCAACCAGTTTCTGTGTGCGCTTTTAGGTTCGGTACTTTGTATAGCGGTCACATATTATTCCATGAGTGATTTCTTTGCATTGCCGAAGGGAAGATTTCTCGGTTTCTATATCGCTGCTTTTTTCTTCTTCAGGATGCTCAATGAGTTTTTCTACGGATATGCATCCGTTTCATCCGGAGACAGGGCTATATGCATCTCATATGTGCTCAGGGAACTGCTTAGGGTTGTGTCCGGATTCTTCCTGATGAAGTTTATGTACGATAAGGGTGTTATTGCCGGGCGGATCCTTATGGATGACGATATGAAATTCATTTATGCGGCTGCCGGGCTGTTCATCGGCTTCTGCATTGCCGAGGCTTTTGTGTTCCTGTTCATGTTCATTGTAAGACTCGGACTTAAGATGAAGAGCGTGGGAGAACATGATGCGTTTTCAGGCAGGGACCGTGCGGGATATATATTCTTCACAATCTGGAGAAGACGTCTCGGTAGTATCATTCACGGTGTCTTCTTCTGCCTTATTCTGTATTCATGCATTATGATGGCCGAAAATGCCGCATCGATCGGCAATGCCGTTTGTATGCTCTTTATTCCGTTTGCTGTTTCCGCCGTTGTATCACTTTTCTGCGGAACAACGGCATCGATTAACTGGGTCGGCAGTGTGCGCAAGAATGAAAAAGGTTCATCAAGGGCGTTTTTTGATTTCGGTATTCATATCGTTGTTATTACCGCCGTTTTCTTTACTGCTTTCTTCGCATCCGTTTCCAAATTGCTGACCAAGGTGCTTGTTCCGGAAGGAGGAATTTCATTTACGACCGATCTGTTCCTGATTCTTTTCGCTTCGGTCGCATTTGTTATGTTCTACTTCTGCGACGGGCTCTGTGCAATGAGGGATGACCGTATTCCGAGAATAATCGCGGATGCGGCTGCCGGATTTGCCGGACTTCTTACCGTCAGACTCAGCCTTGGAACTCATTCACTGTTCAGGTCACTTATGCTTTCCGTACTTGTATATTCGGTAGTGGGAATGGCAGCATGGTGCGTTATAACTTACCTTCGCATGAGTATGGTTTTTGATCCGCTCAGGAATGTGCTCCTTCCGATAGTTTCGGGAGCCGTGGCCGCAATATTCCTTCTTCTTATCACCAATGTGGCAGCTCCGCATCTCGGAAACCTGTTTACGATTTTCCTCTGCATACCGATAGGGCTTATCATTTATCATGCCGTGCTTCTGCTTCTAAGGAATTATACGGAATATGAACTTAAGCTTATGCCTTTGGGCGGACTTCTCTACAGTCTCGGTCAGATTTTGAAAGTAATGTAAGATGCTTCGTTTGGATCAGATCAAAATCAGAGTGAATGACAAACAGCCGGATCTTCGCAGGGCTGTCTGTTCGAAACTTAAGATCCCGGATTCGGATATCTTATCTGTAGGTATCATAAGAAGATCTCTCGATGCAAGGAAAAAACCGGATCTGTTCTATGTTTACAGTCTCTGCATAGAATGCGTAAATGAGGACAGGCTCCTGAAGAGATTTTCCAAAGATGCCGGTATTTCTCCCTACGCAAAAAAAGAATACGAACTCCCCGAAACCGGAAGTGAAAAACTGATTGACAGACCCGTGATCGTCGGAATGGGGCCTGCCGGTCTTTTCTGTGCTTATGAGCTTGCAAGGGCAGGATTTAAGCCTCTTGTGATCGAACGCGGAAGATGCGTCGAAGACAGGGCAGGTGATGTCGAAAGATTCTGGGAGACAGGAATACTTGATACATCCAGCAATGTCCAGTTCGGTGAAGGCGGAGCGGGAACTTTTTCAGACGGAAAACTTTCCACTTCGGTTAAGGACAAGGACGGCAGGATAGGAGAGGTTCTTAAAACATTCGTCGAATTCGGAGCGGACGATGAGATACTGTATGATCATATGCCGCATCTCGGTACGGATGTACTTCCGGGTATAGTAAGAAACATAAGAAACAGGATCATTGAACTCGGCGGTGAGGTCAGATTTGAAACCTGTCTTACAGGCATCGGATGCACGGACGGACAGGTTGAATCGGTTACTGTAAGATGCCGTGACGGAAGTGAAGAACGGATCGATACCTCTGTTCTGGCTCTTGCCATCGGACATTCGGCTAGAGATACATATAAGCTGCTTTATGACAGCGGACTTAAGATGGAACAAAAGGCCTTTGCCGCAGGTTTCAGAGTACAGCACCCCCAGTCGCTCATCAACGAAAACCAATATGGGGACGAAAAATATGCGGACATACTGGGCGCATCACCATACAAGCTTACCGCCAATTTCGGAGACAGGGGTGTTTTTTCTTTCTGCATGTGCCCCGGGGGATATGTCGTTAATTCCTCGTCCGAAGAAGGAGAGACTGTTGTCAACGGTATGAGCTACAGCGGAAGGGATTCAGCCAATGCCAATTCTGCCATAGTTGTGAGCATTCCCGTTTCCGATTACCCTTCGGATCATCCGCTTGCCGGTATCGAATATCAAAGAGAGATCGAAAGAAGAGCATACAAAGCGGCAGGAGGCAGGATACCCGCTCAGCGGTACGGTGACTATAAGGCAAAGGTGAAACAGGGGGCGGCTTACGCTGTTTCCTGCGAGGCAAAAGATGTGGAAGGTTCTGCCGTTCATCAAATTCCCGTAAGCGGAGAAATATCGTTTTCTTCAGAGTCTTTTACCGTTGATCCCGTATTCAAGGGTTCGTACGAATGGTGTGATCTTTCCGGAATATTTGACGATAATATAAATGAACTGTTCATTTCCGGCATGACACGTTTCGGAAATGTGATCAAAGGGTTTGATTCTCCCGAAACGATAATGGCCGGAGTTGAGTCCAGAACAAGTTCTCCGGTCAGGATTCCGAGAGATGACGATATGCAGTCTTCGATAAAGGGACTGATCCCATTGGGAGAAGGCGCGGGTTACGCCGGAGGAATAACCTCGGCTGCTGTCGACGGAATTCGCGGTGCGGAGACTATCATAAGAAAATATGCTGTGATCAATATGGTTTAAACTCCGGGGGGAGAGGCATATAACCATGAAAATGAATAAACATAATGTTAAAAGATCCATATTGTTTGTACTTCTCGGTATAATGATCTCCGGTGTTCTTATTACGGCTTTTTCATGGATCGTTTCCGATATCAGTGCAAAGATGACATATGAGGCTGCGCTTTCCGTCAAGAAGAACATGCTCTATGAGTATGTTAATAATTTTATTATCTATCTGGACGGTGAATGCGATCAGTACCTTGCCGCTCATCCCGATGCCGATGAAACCGAGCTGGAAGAGGCAATGCTTGCGATTGCCCATAAGCGGATCTATGAGGAAAAGCATTTTGACGGAGCCTACATGTGGATCCAGAAGGTTCTTGATTATAACGGCGGAGACAATTATGCGATAAGACTGGTTCATCCGAATCTTTCCGATACCGAAGGCTGTTATCTGTCCACAAATGAAGTCAATCAAATGGGAATGAAAGCCTATGAGATTGAACTTCAGGGTATTGTAGCCGATGGAGAGATCTATCAGAATTATGCTTTCAAGAAGCTGGAATCCGATGAAGTGACCGAAAAGGTAACTTATGCCAAGCTCTATGAACCCTTTGACTGGATCATATGCATGGGCGTTAATCTTGACGATGTTGAGCATTATAAATTCACCGCACATGACAATGTGTTTAAATATCAGGTGATCACACTCTGCCTGGTAGTTTTTTCCTGGATGATACTTCTGTTCCTGTTCCTGATAGTCTACAGGAGGATCGGTATAAAGGAGTATGAGCAGAAGAACCGTGAACTCAAAGACAAACTCAACTGGGACGCACTGACAGGAGCCAATTCAAGGATATACGGTGACCGTCTGCTTGAGAGAGAATTTGGTGAATTCAAGGAAGGCAAGAAGGATACGCTGATCCTCATGATGGATGTTGATATGTTTAAGCAGTTCAATGACGGATACGGTCATGAAGTCGGTGATAAGGTTTTGAAAGAATTTGTTGCTGCGGTACACAGATGCACAAGATCGACGGACAAAATAATCCGCTGGGGCGGCGATGAATTCGTAGTCATACTTCAGCATGTTTCAGAAGAGCTGCTTCCGGCTATAGGGGACAAGATACTCGAATCCGTACGTTCGATCAGGGTTGAAGGACTGCCCGGGGATGTGAAGATAACTTCTTCCATGGGATTTGCTTTCTTCAGCGATGATGACGAAGCGTATAAGGATACCCTTGCAAGAGCCGATGAAGCCCTCTACAGAGCCAAGGATGCAGGACGCAATAATTGGAAAGTCTGACCGGTTTATTAAGGAGAAACGATCATGTCACAAAAAGCTAAGATAACGGTACATCCTTCATATGAGATAGGAGAGATCTCGGACAGGCTTTTTTCCGCATTCCTTGAACCCATCGGCACCATAGTCAATGGTACAATGTACAACCCCAAGCATCCGACAGCGGATGAGCAGGGATTCAGGACAGATTTCATTGATGCGCTCAAGGCTTCGGGACTTCCGGCTGTCAGAATGCCCGGAGGCAATTTTGTTTCGGCATGGCAGTGGAAGGATTCCATCGGACCCAAGTCTGAGAGAAAGGTTCATCTCGATCCTTCGTGGCATCAGTATATAACCAATGATGTAGGCCATGACGAATATCTTCAGTGGGCCGAAAAGGTTGGAACTGAACCCCTTTATACCGTTAATATGGGAACCGGTACGATCCAGGATGCGATGGATCTTGTTGAATATACAAATCACTCCGGAGGGTCATACTGGTCGGATCTCCGAAAGAAGAACGGTCATGAGGATCCGTATAATGTTAAGATGTGGTATCTCGGAAACGAGATGGACGGACCATGGCAGCTGGGTGCCTGGGATAAGAATCCCGAAGGCTACGGACACAAGGTCCTCGAAACCTCCAAGGCGATCAAGTGGATCGATGAAAGCATAGAAACCGCTGTTTGCGGCTCGTCCGCACCTTTTATGGAAACATTTCCCGCATGGGATGAGGCTGTGCTTGATAAGTGTTATGATGTCGTTGATTATGTATCCGTACATCATTATCACTCGGCTCCTCCCGGAGATATCAAGGCGCTTCTTGGCGGTTCACTGTATTATGAGGATTATATCAATAACCTTACCTCGATGATCGACTATGTGGCATCGAAGCACAGATCACCCAAAAAGGTCATGATCTCGCTTGATGAATACGGATGCATGGTAAGACCGCTCGAGCCTCTTCATCCCGGATACGGTCGATACAATATGGCACGAAACCATTACAAGTTCGATCCGTCAAGATCCTATGTGCTTCATGATCCCGACAATATGCCGGAAAGAATATTCCCCGGCGGTGATATGATACATGCACTCGGAAATGCATCTGTTCAGCTTGCGATGCTGCGTCATGCGGACCGTGTCAAGATCGGATGCCAGACCGGCGGACTTGCCGCATTGCTGCGTCGAATCATGATCATATATGGAAGAGTGCATCACACTACTCGTTCACACAACTCATTGAGTATGCAAAGGGTACTTCAATGGATGTCAGGGTTGAGAGTGAGACCTTTGATATGCCGGGGTATGCCATAGAGGACACTTCCCAGTATACCGGAAAGGAAGGCGTCAATTATATCGATGCCGCATCCGCATGGGATAAGGCGTCCAACAGGCTTTCGGTCTTTGTCATAAACAGAAACGAGGAGAGTGATTATCCTCTTACCCTGGATATAAAAGGCTTTGAGGGCTACAAGTTAAAGCTTGCAACCTCGATGACTGCGGATGATCTTGAATCGAGAAATGAATTCGGCAATGAATTCATCAGTCCTGAAGAAATTAAGGAATACACTCTTGAAAACGGTGAATTTAATGTCCGTGTAAAGCCGCTTTCATGGAATGTTTTCGTATTCGAAGGATGAGCGGATCTGCAATATGAAGAAAAATATCGCAAATATCATAACCGGAATAAGGGTCGTAATCAGTCTGATGATCCTTATTTTTCCTGCATTTTCGGTATGGTATTACGCTCTGTATATTTCGGGCGGATTGACGGATGTTCTCGACGGTGCGGTTGCAAGGCGGCTTAATACGGAATCCGAATTCGGTGATAAATTCGACACTATTGCGGATATAACGTTCTCCATGGCAGTATTTTTAAAGCTCGTCGGTATGATCATTGTGCCTACCTGGTTATTGCTCTGGATATGCCTGATAATACTGATCAAGTTTTCAAGCATCATCGTATCGCTTACGGTTCTTCACCGTTTTATTTCAATTCATTCGAAGATAAATAAGTTCTGCGGTTTTTATGTATACTTCATGCTTTTTTCACTCGGACTGTCCATACACTGGCAGATCAAGTTTGTTCTTGTTGTTGCAGCCTGCATCATCGCCTCCGTTGCGGCAATCCATGAAGCATACAGCATTTTTGTCGGAGGTCCCGGAAATGTTGATGAAGCCATGGACAGGGTTGAAAGAATGGAACTGATCTTCGATAAACTCGGAGATCTGATATATGAAGCCGATAATGATGTGATCACCGACGATCTGATATCGAGGTATAAGGCTTTTCAGCCCAAGGTCAGGGAGCTTGAACGATACTATTCGAGTCGTGACTGGAAAAATGATCACAAGATGGATGAGCAGGGCAAATTCCCAGCGTATTTCAAAAGAGGAGTCCTCTCGGAGGACGGTATATACAACACTCTTGACAGGAATAAAGAGCTCCTCGAAAAAATAGGACGCTGACCCCATAAATTATAGTAAGAATATTTGACAGTTAATGCTCTTGGATTTATAGTAAAACGGTATGTTTACTAAGATCTGAGGGCTTTTTTGCCCGGAAAAATTATAACAGCGGTTTAATGAAAAAATGAGCGATTTAAGAGAGAATTTTAAGAACAAGAAAAGAATTGTGGTTAAGATCGGATCGTCATCGATCAATCATCCCGAAAGCGGCGGAATGGATTTTTCAAGGATCGAGCTTCTTGTAAGGCAGCTCTGTGATATCCATAATTCCGGCAAGGATGTCGTGCTTGTATCATCGGGTGCGATCGCTGCAGGAAAGTACGCCATCGGCTACGGAAGGGACAGATCGATCTCACATGAGCTTACGCTTCCCCAGAAGCAGGCATGTGCCGCCATCGGTCAGGGAAGACTGATGAATATATATGAGAAGTTCTTTACCGAGTATAACCAGCTTCCCGCCCAGGTACTCATGACCAAGGACACCGTGCTCAATGACGGCAACAGGAATAATGCGACCAACACCTTTAAAGCCCTTCTTGATATGGGGGTTATCCCCATCGTTAACGAGAATGATACCATTGCTACCAATGAGATCGAGATCGGCGATAACGATACTCTTTCGGCAATGGTTGCTTCAATGGTAGGAGCCGATCTGCTCATTCTTTTATCGGATATCGAGGGACTTTATACCGATGATCCCAATAAGAACCCCGAAGCAAAGTTTATCAAAGAGGTTCCGAAGATCACGTCAGAGTATCTTGAGATGGGAAAGGGTTCCACCGGAACCGGAATGGGAACCGGCGGGATGTGTACCAAGCTCAATGCAGCACGTATAGCTGCCAAGTCCGGAGCCGATATGGTCATCTGTTCAAGCAAGGACCTTACCATACTTTCAAGAATAATCGCCGGTGAGGATGTCGGAACAGCTTTTGCGGCAGATCCGGACGAGAATTTCAAACTTCAGGATTTTATATCCGAAATACTTAAGTGATAAGAGGTTTTTATGGCAGATCCCAGACAGGAAATTACCAAAAAACAGATAAGGACCGATATCATCGCAAGAAGGGATGCACTTTCCGAGATTCAGAGGAAAGCAGCTTCCGAAGAGGTATGTGCCAAGATCCTTGCCGATCCTTTTTATGCCAAAGCAAGGAAGATACTCGGCTTCATGCCATTCGGATCCGAGATAGATATCAAGCCCGCTCTTGAGCAGGCTCTCAAGGATGAAAAGGAAGTATATCTTCCCAGGATAACCACCAACGGTTTTCATAAGGAGATGGAATTCAGAAAGGTTACGGATGTCAATCCCGTGAATTTCTCCTTTGGCAAGTACAAGATACTTGAGCCGTCCGAAGAAAACGAACTGTACGAGTATAATGAAGCGGATGCAATGATGCTTCCTTACAAGGATATCATGATCATGCCCGGTGTCGCATTTGATTCATTCAATAAGAGAGTCGGATACGGCGGAGGATACTTTGACAGGTTCCTTGAAGATAAGCTTACACTCAGACTTCATTCGATCGGCGTATGTCATAAATGTCAGATGGTCGAATATGAGATACCTGAGGATGAAGGAGATGTCAGACCTTACAGGATTTATTTTGCATAAGAGGTGAATATGTACGATCTTATAAGCTTAGGCGAAAAAGCACGTAAAGCAAAATATGATGCGGCTGTTATACCTACAGATAAAAAGAATGAGGTTCTGCTGAAGTGTGCGGAAGCTCTTAAGGCAAATGAAGGCGATATCATAAAAGCCAATGCCATAGATCTTGAAAATGCCGTGGCAAACGGCATGAGTACAGCTATGCAGGACAGACTTAAGTTGACTCCGGAAAGGATCGATGGGATAAATGAAGGCCTCAGACAGGTCAGCGAATTACCCGATCCCGTAGGTGAGATCATGGATGAGTGGGACAGACCGAACGGTCTTCACATTACCAAGGTCCGCGTTCCCATGGGCGTTATCGGTATCATCTATGAATCCAGACCCAATGTAACTCCCGATGCATTCTCGCTTACCTTTAAGGCCGGCAGTGCCTGCATTCTTAAGGGCGGCAGCGACTGCATCGAATCCAATAAAGCCATCGTTAAGGTTCTCAGGAAAGTGCTGGAAGATGAGGGACTCAACCCCGATATCCTTCAGCTCATCGAATCGACCGACAGGGCTGTTACGACCGAGTTCATGAAGATGAAGGACTATATCGATGTTCTCATCCCAAGGGGCGGTGCCGGACTCATCCGTGCGGTCGTTGAGAATTCCATGATACCCGTCATTGAGACCGGAACCGGAAACTGCCATGTGTATGTGGATAAGGATGCCGATCTCGATATGGCCGTAAATATCATCTTTAACGCAAAGACACAGCGCATTTCCGTATGTAATTCAATGGAAAGCCTTGTGGTCCATAAGGATATTAAGGATGCGCTTCTTCCCAGACTTTATGAGAAGCTTTCCGAGAAGAATGTGGAGTTCAGATGTGATGCCGAATCACTCGGTGTACTCGGTGATAAGGCAAAGGCTGCCACAGAAGAGGATTTCGGAAAGGAATATCTTGATTACATTCTTTCCGTTAAGACCGTTTCAAGTGTGGACGAAGCAATCGATCACATTAACAGATACAGCACCCATCATTCCGAGAGCATCGTTACTTCAAATAAAGAAACCGCGGAAAAGTTCCTTGAACGTGTCGATGCGGCATGCGTATATCAGAACGTATCAACCAGATTTACCGACGGTTTCGAATTCGGATTCGGTGCCGAGATCGGAATCTCTACGCAGAAGCTTCACGCAAGAGGACCCATGGGACTTAAGGAGATCACTTCCTACAAGTTCCGCATCGAAGGAAACGGTCAGGTCAGAGGATAAATCGAAAGGATTTTTTAGATATGGAGAAGATAAGAACAAGATATGCACCATCACCCACGGGTAAGATGCATGTCGGAAATTTAAGAACCGCACTCTATGAGTTTCTTGTCGCAAAGCATGCCGGCGGAGACTTCATGCTCAGGATCGAGGATACCGATCAGGAGAGATTTGTTGAGGGAGCCATCGACATCATCAACAGAACTCTTGAAAAGACCGGTCTTTATCATGACGAAGGTCCCGATAAGGACGGCGGAGTAGGCCCCTATGTTCAGTCAGAGAGAGTTAAGACCGGCATTTACATGAAATATGCCAAGGAGCTTATCGAAAAGGGAGAGGCATATTACTGCTTCTGCGATAAAGAAAGACTCGATTCACTCAAGACTGCCGTATCCGAAGACGGCAAGACCATAACCGTATATGATAAGCACTGCCTCGGACTTTCCAAGGAAGAGGTGGAAAAGAATCTCGCAGAGGGCAAACCTTTTGTCATAAGGCAGAATATTCCCAATGAAGGAACAACCACCTTCAGCGATGAACTTTACGGGGATATCACCGTTGAGAATTCCGAGCTTGATGATATGATCCTCATCAAGTCTGACGGATATCCCACTTATAATTTTGCGAATGTTGTCGATGACCATACAATGAACATCACACATGTCGTAAGAGGTAATGAGTATATTTCTTCATCACCGAAGTATCAGAGACTTTATGACGCATTCGGATGGAAGAGTCCCGTATACATCCATCTGCCCCTGATAACCGATGAGAACCATAAGAAGCTTTCAAAGAGAAGCGGACATTCTTCATTTGAGGATCTTTTGGAGCAGGGATTTATTTCGGAGGCTATAGTCAATTACATTGCACTTCTCGGATGGTCACCTGAGGACAACAGGGAGATCTTCTCACTCGATGAGCTTATAAAGGAATTTGATTATCATCGTATAAGCAAGTCACCTGCAGTATTCGATATCCAGAAGCTTAAATGGATGAACGGTGAATACCTGAAGGCTATGGATGATGAGAAGTTCTTTGAGATGGCTAAGCCTTATCTTGAGGCTGCACTTCCTCAGGGAATGGATCTTAAGAAGGTTGCATCCAAGGTAAAGACCAGAATAGAGGTCTTCCCCGATATTGCGGAACAGGTTGATTTCCTTACCGCAGTTCCCGAGTACTCGACCGAACTTTATGCGAACAAGAAGAATAAGATTGATGAAGCTGCTTCTCTGTCGGTACTTAAGGATGTTCTTCCCATTCTTGAAGCACAGGATGATTATTCCAACGATGCCCTTTATGCTGCACTTCTTAAGTATGCCGAAGAAAAGGGATTTAAGAACGGATATGTTATGTGGCCGGTAAGAATCGCTCTTTCCGGAAAAGTCATGACTCCCGCTGGCGCTACGGAGATACTTGAGCTTCTCGGAAAAGAAGAATCATTAAAGAGAATAAAGGAAGCCATCGCTAAGCTTTCGTAAATTATCTGCTTATAAAAACAGGAAAAAAGTGGGACGGTTCCGGTGTTTCGGTAATGAAACGCCGGAACCGTCCCGCTTTTTTTCGGCCAGTTATCTTTATTTGTCTTTGGTGTAATCGTCGTCGCTTAAGACTACATTTTCAAATTCATCGGTATTCTTAAGCTTCTTAAGATTATGGATGTTCATTATTACGATGAGACCGAGCAGTGCCACGGCAATTACCAGGAGAGTGACAAGCAGCCCGAGGCTGATTCCCTTCTTCCCGGAGGGATTATTCGGGTTGGTGTCAACGGGATTGCCGTCCACGATATTTGCTGCGGTGGGATCTGCTGCGGTATTTGCAACGACTACTGTAGTATCTGCAGGGGGTTCCGCAGTTGAAGGCTCAGTGGTTTCTGTGGTTTCGGGAGCGGTTTCAGCGGGTGTGTTTTCATTGATAACGGGCTCCGGTGAATTGCCGGAATGATCCGAAAGGCTTATGCCGTTTGCTCCGAGTGCAACCTCATGGTCGAGGCTTATGAACTTGCCGTCATCCGTCTGCCAGAGAACAGGCTTTACAAGTGCGTATTTTTCTTCATCCCATGTCTTAAAGTCATCCTTGACCAGTCCGCCGGTATCTCCCGAGTTTGCATTGAAGCACCAGAATGTGTGATGAAGGTTTTCCTGACCGATGAGGTCCCTGATATATTGCATCCATTTGAGGTTATCGCCCTGCATGAAGCCGCCCCATTCTCCGATAAGTATGGGTGCGATCTCATCCTCTTCTATATAGAGCCAGTAAGGATGCCATGCATCATTATAGAGGGACTGGAATGTAAATCCGCCGGAAAACCAGGGCTGTTCATATACGAGCGGACCGTAATCGTGAGGAGAGTAGACTATCTGTCTGTTCCTTGCTTCGCTTCCGAAATCAATGGGGTAATCCTTGACCGCCATAAGATTTCCGCCCCACCATGTGTTGTAATAATCGGCATCATTTGTTGAAGTGAAATCGTTTGATCCCGGATTGATGGGATATATCTGTATTCCTTCTATGACAATGAGAGCGTGGGGATTGATATCAAGTATTGCATTACCCGCTTTTTCGGCAACTCGTTTCCAGTTATTCTTATCATCCGAATTGTTCCATATCGCATGGGTCTGTTCGCTTGCTTTTCCGTGAGGCTCATTCTTAAGGTCGTATGCGATGATGGTATCGTAATTCTTGTATCTTTCGGCTAACCATTTAAGTGCTTCGATATACTGTTCCTCAGAGATCTTGTCCGTATACCACACGGGGTGGTTGTGTCCGGATGCATCGGTATTGGCTGAGTGTATATCAACCATAACCTTGATGCCGTTCTGCTCACAGAGAGTAAGAACGTAATCGAAGATCTCTAGTGAGTTCAGTGAATTGAGATTGCCGTTATATGCATGATTGTAATTGGCAGTGGGATAGTTTCCTTTCTTCCACTCGAGAAGAAGCTCTGCTGACATCGGTACTCTGAGCAGATTGAAGCCGTGGTCCGCAATGGCTTTGATCGAGCTTTCAAGCTCGGCATTCCAGAGACCGTCGAAAAGGTTTGTTCCCGTATTGTATCCGAACCAGTTACATCCGGTGAGCCATACCTCGTTTCCGTTCATATCGATGATCTTTGCACCCTGTGTTGTCAGCCAGTCATCGCCTGCCGTTCCGTAGGTTGATACGGCGGGAGAGGAGAACTTAGGCTTAGCGGATGAGTTCTGATCGTTATTTCCGTTATTGTTCTGATTGTTGTTCTGGTTATTCGCATTATTGTTGTTATTATTTGTGTTTCCGCTGTATGTGCCCGAACCGGAAACACTGACAACGGATGCACTTGAAAGACCTGAACCGGAGACCTGGATACCGACATTGGAATTAAATCCCCATGAATTGGCACCGTTTGCATTCACGACAGCGGTGACCTGCTTTCCGTTTGCGGTATACGAATCAAAGCCCCAGCCGGAAGGGGAGTTTACATTGCTGTTGAATTCGACCACGACCGTGATGGTCATATATCCGTCGCATCCCGAAAGGTCGAAGGATATCTGCCCGCCGCTTCCCCACAGATTTGTCTTTACATTCTTTGCCTCGGGAGTTCCCGCAGCCGAGGTTCTGCCGCCCGTGATATAGGGAGATACGGATATAGTAAGTGTGATCACGGCAAGGATGATCACAGCAGCCTTTGATAATTTTTTCCTGATAAAAAAAGTCATAATTTTTCACTCCTTTTATACCTGCAACATATATATTTTACTATTTATAAACTTTATTGAAAAACGTAAATTTAACTAAAATTAATCAATGTATTTAAAAACCTGCTTGGTACATATTTTGTATTTTCCGTCTGTTTGATGTAAAAAATGTTAAGTTCGGATATCGCCCTGGTCATTGCGACATAGAAAATACGTCTTTCTTCGTCAACAGTTTTTTCATCAGGCATTCTTCCGTGAGGAATGATCCCTTCGTTGCAGTCGGGAATCCAGACTCTTTTGAATTCAAGTCCCTTGGAAGCATGGACCGTCATGAGATTAACGGCATTTTCGCGGTTTTTCTTTTTGGCTTTCCCAAGATCATCTTCGTATCGTTCTTTAAGCTCAAAGAATTCGTTGAATGAACGGGAAACGGAAGCAAGCTCGAGTGCTTTATCAAGTAAAACACAGTATTCTTCCGCCTTTTTTGTATTGCCTGCCGCAAGACTCCGGATATATTTTTCATATCCGGCTTTTTTGTAAAGATATTCTATCGCATAGGAAGGCGAAAGTTTTTTCATAAAGCTTAAGTCTTTTTTCAGTTCCCTGAGATTATTGATCTTGACAGATGAATTCTTAATTCCCGGATTGCAGGTTATCCTGCGTATGATATTATCGATATTTCCATCACTTCCGATAATGCATTCGGTATTGATGTAACGCTGTGGCTTGTTGATGATCTCTTCAAGATCGTATGCATCACCGCAGCCTGATGCGAGCTTCATATATGAGATGATCTCTTTAAATATGAAATGCCCGTAACAGCTGTCGGTTTTTTCGCGGATGATATACGGTATGTCACGAGAGGTCAGATAAGAGGCAAATCCCTGCATCTCGAGATTTGTCCTGAAAAGGACTGCATCGGATGATGAACCTGCCGAGTCTGCGATCTTTTCGTATTCGGCAATCCGATCATCAAATCCAAGTATATTAACCATTCCTTCCTTTTCGGAAGATGAGATCAGTTCTTTATTTATTCTGTCTTTGCCTTCCTCAATGACTGAAAGCGATGATCTGACTATCCCCGCGTCACTTCTGTAATTGGTATCAAGATGCAGTATTTTCGCATTCATTTCGGATACATATTTTTTTAAGATGCCGGGCTCTGCCCCACGGAAACCGTAAATGGACTGATCGTCATCACCAACGGCAAACACTTCGGTTCTTTTTCCGGAAAGCAGTTTTACGGTTTCGTACTGGACCGGATTGATGTCCTGAAATTCATCAATGAGTATCCGGGTGAATCTGTTTTTCCACTTTTGGGAAAATGCCTTATCCCTGATCAGTAATTCCCTGCAGTCATAAACCATATCGTCAAAATCCATCTGGCACGTTTTCTTCCTGACGGCTTCATAGTATCCGAACATTTCACTGAAATGAGGTCTGCACTCTTCAGGTAAAAGGAGGGCGGATTTTTCCGTATCAAGAGTGTTTTTGTAATATGTAACGGCTGAGCACAGACTGCTTACCGAAGTTTTGTTCTCAAGCACATAATCCTTACCCATGAACTTTCTGAGCACACTTCCCGCCATCTGCGATCTGTTCTTTTCGAATATCAGTATGGGCGAATCGTTTCTTTTATACTCGGTGATCATATGGTAGAAGATGGAATGGAAAGTGCCGAAAGCCACGGGATAAAATCCATCGGACATTTTACCGAATCTTCTCTGCATGGACAGCGCAGCATCCTTGGTGAAGGTTATGACAAGAATGGAAGAGGGATCGATCTTCCTTTCTTCAATTAAAAAAAGAATGCGTGCGGTCATTGTATGAGTCTTGCCGGATCCCGGCCCCGCCGCAAGAAGAAGATTACCGCCCATAAATGTTGCTGCGGCATATTGCTGATCGTTAAGAGATATATCTTTGAACATAAAAAGCCTCCAGGAAAAGAAGCCTTCTCCGGGGGCTTTGTGTTTACTCACTATATCATATGTGTATATAATAGAAAAGCTTTTGTGACCAAGTTAGTACATTCATGAGGGAGTATCTATGTTCTGTTCAAAATGCGGAAGTGAGTTAGAAGAAGGGGAGCTTTTCTGCGGAAACTGCGGTACACCGGTTTCGGAAAAGTCCGTTTCACCGGAAAAGGAAGAATCGCCTGCCGGCGGAGCCGAAAATCCTGTCAGCGGAGGCGAAGCTTCCGACAGCGTGTCTGCTAAAAATGTCGGCAAGAAGTGGAATATGACCGCCGTGGTCATTGCCGTTTTTTTCATATGGCTTCTTTTGATGGCAGGCTTGGCCTTTATGATCTATTCGATCGTCATGAAAGCTTCCACCATGAGGCTTTCATCATATATCGGCGATGTGACGCTTACAAACGAAAACGGTAAAGTTCTCGAACTTAAGGAAGATAAGAGGCTCTTTGGCGGTAATGAGCTAAGTACGGGAAAAGAAAGCAAAGCCTATGTGCTCCTTGATGAAGACCGTTTTGTGACGCTGATGGAACGAAGTACCGCTGATTTCATACAAAGAGGGGACAGCATAAGTATTTCTCTCGAAGAGGGAGACCTGTTCTTCAACATCGCCAGGGATCTTGAAGGGGATGAATCCTTGGATATATCAACATCCACCATGATCATCGGTATTCGCGGAACATCGGGTTATGTCAGGGAAAATGAAGACGGATATCCTGTTCTCTACATGACGAGCGGAAAAGTAATGGTTTATGCAGAAGATCCGTATTCCGGCAATACCGACCAGCGAAAGATCAGAGCCGGCCAGAAGCTTACTGTCATCATCACAGACGGTGAGATTCAGATGATAGTGGAAGATATCACAGAGAATGATCTTCCAGAAGAAGCATTGTTTGAAATTGTTTCCGATGATTCTCTTTTTGATGAAGTCATTGAAGAGACCGGCTGGGATGAAGAGACTCTCAGTTATCTGTATGATTCATATATATACGGCATAAAGGATGATGACACAGAGCCCGATCCGGGTGTCGCAGTAGGAAAAGCCGAAGAACTGGTCGGGACTTGGAGGCTGGATAAAGAATTATCCGACGATGTTAAAGCGGCCCAGAAATATCTATATTTTTACGATGATCTGACCGGAAGTGCATATTTTATTATCAATGATTCAATAGAGGAATTTAATTTTGTATGGAGCTATGTCGAAAGCACGGGACTGGTATCGATCGACTGTGATGATAATACACATGACGCTGCAATCTTTTATTCTGACGGAAATCTGATCTGGCTGAGCAACGTATTTAATAAGTTCAGTTCGGATCCTGATATGGAAGACGCAGAGCGGACCAACAATATTGTCGGAACCTGGATGCCCGAGTCGGGAGAAAATACTGAAATTTATAGTTTCAGTTTTGATAATACTAATTCCGGTGTTGTCACCACATTAGTCGGTGGAGCCTATGTGGAAATAAAAATATCTTGGTTTGTTACGCTTTTGCCTGATGTATTCCTTTGCAATATCGCTCCGGAACAATATGTGACAGGTCTGGATACTTCTAAGTTTTATGTATGTTGTCAGTCGGATAAGATATTCTATGATGGCTGTATCTTTGCAAGATCATCTGTATCAGATGGCCCTTCGACTGCTGACATAGAGGTTCCTGATTCGTATGCTGTGTGGACATACGGCGACTATGAGTATTATTCATCCTGGAACGGTGATTACACAGATCCCGCAACCGGAGGAACTATAACTCTCTATATAGGGCCGCCTGCGGGAGCCGGAACAGGCAGCGGCTGCGGAAGAATGAATATAGATGGAGCTAATTCAGCTGTTTCGTATTACGGAGACGGTATGTTTACCCCGTATGACAAAGACATGTATTTCTGGCTGATTGATGAAAATATCATCAAGGTACAATACCCTGATGATCCGAATGTATATTTTTACGAGAGAAACTGACGGAATCCGAATTGTTAATACAATCCCCCGGCTTGCGATATATGACATTTTCCATATGATATATATTGCGGGCAAAGGGGGATTTTTATTGTCTGAAAATTGCCGTTTTTCCTTGTTAATAGTGCGAATTTGCGATATAATTTATGGGATTATGGAGAAGTTTGCGAATGAATAGGAACAGTTCCAATTTCATATTCCCCCTGATCACTCAGGTGACCGCGTCAGGTGTGCGTTTCTGCCTTGAAACAAGCGCTTCCGATTGCGGTATCGTCCTTTATGACAGAAAGTCCGGGGACGAACTCGGAAAGATAGCTTTTGATCCTTCCGACCGGATAGGAAATCTTTATTGCAAGACTGTTCCGGATATCGATCCCGCAAGGACTTCATACCTGTATTACATCGGAAATAAACTATTGTCCGATAAAAGGGCGCTCAGCCTTCTTCCTTCGGATCATTACGGCAAGGAATTAAAGGAGCCGTTAAAGGCACTTATATATGATGAGGATTATGACTGGGAAGATGATGTTTTTCCCGCTCTTAAGTACGAGGAAAGCTTCTGGTATCTTCTTCATGTAAGAGGTTTCACCAAGTCATCAAGTTCAGGAGTAAAGGGAAAAGGGACCTTCGAAGGCATTCGGGAAAAACTCGATCATCTTCAGGAGATCGGCATCACTACCGTAGAGCTTCAGCCAGCTTATGATTTTGAAGACTGGGACGAGGAAACCAAGAGACTGAATTACTGGGGATACAAGCCCGGATTTTATTACGCACCCAAGGCGGCTTATGCCCATTCCAAGGATCCCGTCAGGGAGTTCAAGGATCTTGTTAAGGCGCTTCATAAAAGAAATATGGAAGTCTGCATGCAGTTTTATTTCGAAGCAGATTTCCCCGAAGCTGAGATTCTCGAGATCCTCAGGTACTGGGTAGTCAATTTCCATGTAGACGCTTTCCATCTTATGGGTATGAACATTCCGATGAACCTCGTTGCATCCGACCCTATGCTGGCCGGAACCAAGATTCTTTCGGATCATCTCGAGAGCGTCAGATTTGACAATATCAGAAAGCCCGGAGACAGAAGAGTTGTCGGTTACTATTCCGACGATTTCCAGTACCCGCTCAGAAAGCTGCTTAAGAGTGACGACGGCCAGGTTTCCGATGTGCTCGCCCAGCTCCGTTCCAATCCCGAGGATAACGGAAGGATCAATTTCTTTTCAAGCTACCGTGGGTTTACTCTTATGGATATGGTCAGCTATGACCGTAAGCACAATGAAGAAAACGGTGAGGACGGAAGGGACGGAAGTGATTATAACTTCAGCTGGAATTGCGGCGAGGAAGGTCCCACCAGAAAAAAGAAAGTAAAGGAACTCAGGGAAAAGCAGATACGCAATGCATATTCCCTCCTAATGCTTGGTGCCGGTACTCCTCTGATCTTTATGGGTGACGAATTCGGTAATTCCCAGAAGGGCAACAATAATCCTTACTGCATAGACTCTCAGGTCACATGGCTTGACTGGAAGGATGAGGGCAGAAATCCGGAATTAACCACATTTCTTAAAAAGCTTACCCTGCTCCGTAAAAGCCATCCCGTATTCAGGAGCAATAAAGAGCTTTATATGACCGATACTTCGGGAACGGGATTTCCCGAGATCAGTTATCATTCGGACACCGCATGGAGAGTTTCGGCCGAGTACTATTCCAAATCATTCGGCATCATGTTCTGCGAAAAAGACGGTAAGCTCTTATATGCCGCAGTCAACATGAACTGGGAAAATACGAAGCTTGCCCTTCCCAGACCTCCTAAAGGATCCGACTGGAAGATGATCCTTTCAACAGACCTGGTGCTGACGGACAAAAAGGCTTCGGGCCCGGATGCAAAGAATGCATCAAGGGATCAATTTGAAAAAGTAATACCCGGCAGGACCGTCGTCTTTTACGAGACATACAAAACGGAAAACAAAAAGCCTGTCGCAGAGAAAGCAGTTAAATGAGTTCTTATATTCAAAGATTTATAGGTCATTTCATGACCGTCGCAAAGCATAAGAAGCTTGTGTGTGAGGGATGCTTTAAAGCAGGATTGTATTATCAGGGCATCGTGCACGATCTTTCCAAATACTCACCCACGGAATTTCTCGTCGGTGTCAGGTATTATCAGGGGACAAGAAGTCCCAACAATGCCGAAAGGGAAGAACACGGATATTCCGCGGCATGGCTCCATCACAAAGGACGCAACAAGCATCATTACGAGTACTGGATCGATTACAACACCAGGGGCAAGGATCCCGGTGAGGATGTTATGATCCCCGTTGAGATGCCGTACAGATACTTTGCGGAGATGGTGATCGACCGGATAGCCGCTTCAAAGGTTTATAAGGGTAAGGATTATACGGACGCATCGCCTCTTGAATATTTCTACAGCGGAATTGAGATGGTGCCCATGCACCCGAATACGAGGCGGGATCTTAGGAAGTATCTCAAATTCCTTGCAAAGTACGGCGAGGAGAAAACCTACAGACTTATAAGACATGAAATGTACAAAAGATACGGATTTCATTTTTGAAAAGAGGAATAAATGGCAGGCTCTTCATTCGGAAGAATATTCAGGATAACCACATGGGGCGAGTCTCACGGACCCGCACTCGGATGCGTTATTGACGGCTGTCCCGCAGGTGTGGAATTATCCGAAAAAGACATACAGCCTTTTCTCGACAGGAGAAAACCCGGCAATGCTGCCGTTGCGACTGCGAGAAAGGAATCGGATACGGCAGAGATACTTTCCGGAGTGTTCGAGGGAAAGACCACCGGAACTCCGATAAGCGTGATCATAAGAAATTCGGACCAGCATTCGAATGACTACGATAACCTTAAAGATCTGTACAGACCGGGTCATGCGGATATGACATATGATGCAAAGTACGGATTCAGGGATCATCGCGGCGGAGGAAGAAGCTCCGGAAGAGAGACCGCGGCAAGGGTCATCGCAGGCTCGATCGCGATCAAGGTCCTGAAGGAACTGGGTATTACGGTTGAAGCTTATACGAGAGCGATAGGTCCTGTTGAAGCGGATCTGAGTGAGTATTCAAGAAGTGCCGTACTTGCGAATGCCACGGCAATGCCGGATATAAATGCGAATGCCAGAGCACTGGAATATATCGCTGATATGAAGAATAAATGCGATTCATGCGGCGGCGTTATGGAATGCATGATAAAGGGTGTTCCCGCAGGAGTCGGAGACCCGGTCTTTGACAAGCTGGATGCGCTTCTTGCGCAGGCGGTAATGAGCATAGGCGCGGTCAAGGCAGTTGAGATAGGTGACGGATGCAAAGCTGCGGCATCCGTTGGAAGCAGGAACAACGATCAGTTCAAGGCCGGAAGCAAAGGCAGGATCTCCAAGAGATCCAATCACGCGGGAGGCATACTCGGAGGCATAAGCGATTCGTCCGACATCATCGTCAGGGCCAGCGTAAAGCCCACTCCGTCGATTTCAAGGCCGCAGAAGACGGTCAGCAATCTCGGCGAGAATACCGAGATCGAGATACACGGACGTCACGATCCCGTCATAGTTCCGCGAGCGGTAGTGGTACTCGAGAGCATGTGTGCGGTGACAATACTTGACAGCATGCTGTACGGAATGGGATCCCGGATCGATAATCTTATCAGCATTTACAATAAATAATCAGAGGTGGATATCATGGCTGAAGAAAAGAAAAAAACTAACAAGGATGTTTCAAAGGATAAGTATGTTGCATACGTATCAACTTATACCATGGGTGATAACCACGGAATAAAGGTCTACGACGTAAATATGGAGACAGGCCGTTTCGTCGAGAAGGATGAGGTCGAGATCTCAAACTCGTCCTATATTACCACTTCCCATAACGGAAAATATCTCTATTCGATAACCGACCTCGGTGTTGAGTCTTACAGGATCGCCGAGGACGGAACTCTCGATCTTATCAATTTTGCCCCCATCAACGGAATGAGAGGCTGTTATCTTGCGACCGATTATACCGATAAGTATCTGATGGTTGCAGGTTATCATGACGGAAAGCTTACCGTTCTCCATCTCAAGGATAACGGCGGCGTAGGTAAGATCACCGACGAAGTTTTCCATAAGGGCCTCGGTTCCATGGCGGACAGAAACTTCAGACCCCATATCGCAAGTGCGAGAATGACTCATGATAACAGATACATCCTTGTAGCCGATCAGGGAATGGATCATGTTAACGTATATGAGCTCAATCACGAGACGGGCAAGATCAAACTTGTCGATATAATCAGATGTCAGCTTGAATCATCTCCCCGTCAGATCAAGCTTTCCAAGGACGGAAGATTTATCTATATCTGCCTTGAGGCAACCTGCAAGATCGATGTTTATGAGTATACCTTTGACGGAAAGGCTCCCGTATTTGAGAAGATCCAGACCGTTGATGTCGTTAAGCGTGAGAGCGGTGTAAACTCCGCGATCAGTGCTCTTTCTTTTTCAACCGATTACAGGTACATCCTTACTACGATAGCGGGAGACAATTCCGTTGCAATCTTCTCGGCGGATCCCAACACCGGAATGCTTGAAAAGAAGCTCCTTCTTCCCGTTTCGGGTGATTATCCCAAGGATGCGGAGATACTTCCGGGCAATAAGTTCCTTGTATCGCTCAACCATGAGTCCAACGAGATGTCATTCTTCAAGCTTGATATCGAACATGGCACAATGATCATGAACGGCGGATTTGTAAAGGTTAATACACCCAACTGTATTCTCATCCATAAGCTTAACCGCGACGGAGAAGTCGAGATCCTGGAGAATCAATGATCAATCAGACGAAAAAGGAACGCGTTTCCGAAGAGATAAGGAAGCGCGGCAGAAAGAATAAGACATACAGATTCTTTTCCCCGCTGATCAAAAAGATCAGCTTTTTCGGGATAGATCTGTGTGATTTCTGCGAAGAGCATATGCTGAAATTTGTTCTGCTGTGCACTTCGCTGCTCTGCTTTACGGCTTTCTGCAGTTTTTCTTTTCCTCTGTTTACCGGTTCGATAACCAATCTCGGCATCATTGATTTTAACGAGCTTGATGAATCCATTTCGCTTGCGGAAGATACCGGCGATGTGATGACTGCTGATGAAGCCAGGATCCTTTTCAGGGATGATTTTGCCGCCTGGGATTCGGACGGTCTCGGTTCGACTGTCAGCACCAATTCCGAGGGGCAGGAAGTCATTGCGGTCGGAACCGATGATATTCTTGAAGATATGCTTGATCAGTTATCGGGTGATGAAGACACGGTCCCGGACGCATCCGTATATGAAGATATCGATCTTGACAGTCTTGTATTTGATAAAAATGATTGGAGACTGATCCTGGTCAATAAGCAGCATTCCGTTCCCTCGGATTATGATTTTCCTCTCGGAAACCTCACTGCGAATCTTCAGTGTGACGAGAGGGTTATGGACGATCTCGTGCTTATGCTCCGTGATGCGAGAAGCGCGGGGATGAACATATGGATCGTCTCTCCCTACAGATCCGGTGATAAGCAGGAGAATCTGTTTAATTACGATCTCGGAAAATATATGGCATCGGGCATGAATTATTTTGATGCTTACCAGCTTGCTGCCGAAGCGGTAACTCTTCCCGGAACAAGCGAGCATCAGATAGGTCTTGCATTTGATATTGTAAATAATGAATATGCGCATCTCGGTGAAGGCTTTGCGGATACCAAGGAAGGAATATGGCTTGCCGAGAACTGCTATAAGTATGGTTTCATACTCAGATATCCCAAGGATAAGGAGTACATCACCACGATCGAATATGAGCCCTGGCATTTCAGATATGTCGGAAGAGAAGCTGCGGCATATATGACGATCAATGACCTTACCCTGGAAGAATTCTGGGAGGAAGTATTTTGAGTTCAGATTTTAAACTGATCAAAAAAGACGGAAATGCAAGAAGAGGAGAGCTGATCACTGTACACGGAACCGTTCAGACCCCTCTTTTTATGAATGTCGGAACCGTTGCTGCGATCAAGGGCGGAGTCAGTTCCGAGGATCTTGAAAACATAGGATGCCAGGTCGAACTTTCCAATACATATCATCTGCACGTACGTACCGGGGATGAGCTGATAAAGAGATTCGGCGGGCTTCATAAGTTCATGGACTGGCACAGACCGATACTTACCGATTCGGGCGGTTTCCAGGTTTTCTCGCTTGCCTCCATGAGGAAGATTAAGGAAGAAGGCGTCACCTTCAGAAGCCATATCGACGGTCACAGGATATTCATGGGGCCTGAGGAGAGCATGAGGATACAGAGCAATCTCGGATCCACCATCGCCATGGCATTCGATGAATGTCCTCCCGCCAAGGCGGAAAGGGAATATGCTCTTCCTTCCGTGCAGCGTACCGAAAGATGGCTCGAAAGATGCAAGGCCGAAATGGAAAGGCTTAACTCCCTCGAGGATACGATCAACAAGGATCAGCTTTTGTTCGGAATAAACCAGGGAGCCGTTTATAACGATATCCGTATAGATAATGCAAAGAGGATATCGGAGCTTGATCTTCCGGGTTATGCGATCGGTGGACTTGCCGTCGGCGAGACTCACGAGGAGATGTATGACGTTCTTGACAATACGGCACCTCATCTTCCGGAAGACAAACCCAGATATCTGATGGGTGTCGGAACTCCCGCAAATATTCTTGAAGCTGTTGACCGCGGGATCGACATGTTTGACTGTGTATATCCTTCAAGGAACGGACGTCACGGGCATCTGTATACACATCACGGCAAGATCAACATCAATAATGCAAAGTATGCGGAGGATGACAGACCGATAGAGGAAGGATGCGGATGTCCCGCGTGCAGGAGATATTCAAGGGCCTACATTCGTCATCTTCATAAAGCCGGTGAGATGCTCGGACTCAGGTTATGCGTTCTCCACAATCTGTATTTTTACAATCATCTTATGGAAGAGATCAGGGATGCCATAGATGAGGGAAGATATAAAGAATTCAAAAACTCACTGATAGATGATCTGAACGGTTCGGACTGATCCGAAAGGAGGTATTTACTTATGAAAAAACTGCTTGTATCATTTGCCGCATTTCTGATGATGGTTTTAGGATTCGGAGCAGTAAGTGCCAAAGCGGCACCTGTTAAGATGGCTGACGGACAGCTTTTTGATGCTGTTTACTACGCACAGCATAATCCCGATGTTGTTGCCGCATTCGGAACGGATGCAAACTGGCTTTATCTTCATTATGTGGTATGCGGAAAGACCGAAGGCAGACTTCCTTACGATCCTTCATATATCGGAAGCACTCCCTCTGTATCTTCCGATTCCTTTAATGCTGCCTATTATGCGGCAAGATATCCGGATGTGGCCGCCGTATTCGGAACGGATCCGACCCTTCTCAAGATGCATTACGATCTTTGCGGAAAGGCTGAGGGCAGATTTCCCAATGCAGAGGCCGAGCTTGCAGCCGTTCCCAGCCCTGTCCCCGTAAATACCGCAGCCGGATTATCAAGTGAGCAGCAGCAGGTACTTGACCTTGTCAATGCCGAGCGTGCAAAGTACGGTCTTGCTCCTCTGGCCTGGGATCCTTCTAATCTCGGACCCGGTGCGGCTGTCAGGGCTCAGGAGATCTCCGCTGTCTTTTCACATACAAGACCGGATGGTTCGAGCTGCTTTACCGCAGTAGCCAATCCCGGATGGCTCGGAGAAAACATTGCAGCCGGACAGCGTTCTCCGCAGGAAGTCATGAATTCCTGGATGAACAGCTCCGGACACAGGGCGAATATCCTTAATTCCCACTTTACCAGACTCGGTGTCGGATTTTACTATAATCCTTCCGCGCCTTACAGATATTACTGGGTGCAGATGTTCTCGTCATAAATATTTTATTTGATACTTTTGAGGATATCGTGTATTATCAGACATGTTGCGGGAAAAATCGCAAAAGAAACCGATCGGAGGAATTATAAATGAACTTTATGCTTCTTACAGCTGATGCTGCTCAGGGTGATGCTACCGGATCCATTATTTCAATGGTCCTTATATACGGTGTTCTTATCTTTGCGCTATGGTTTTTCTTTATGAGACCCCAGAAGAAAGAGCAGAAGAGAACACAGGAGATGCTCTCAACTCTTGAGAACGGTGATATCGTATGTACCACTTCAGGTTTCTACGGAACAATCATCGACATTCAGGATGATATGGTCATCGTAGAGTTCGGAAACAACCGTAACTGCCGTATCCCCATGGAGAAGTCGGCTATCGCCAAGGTTGAAAAACCCGGACAGGCTTCCGCATCCGATTCCGATTCCAAGAAATGATCTGAATAATATTGTCCTTAAGCCCTTAGGAACTCTTCCTAAGGGCTTTTTCTGTATGAAGCCTACATTATACGAAAAAGGTTAAATACGCCCCTTGAATTTCACAATTTAATACGATAAATTAGAAATGTCGCATTTTTTGCGAAAAGGAGACACTATGAAACTTAACATTGTATGTATTCCCGGTGACGGGATAGGTCCCGAGATAGTTGCTCAGGCAAAAAAAGTTCTTGAAAAGGTAGCATCCGTATACGGTCATGAGATGGTATTTACAGACATCCTCATGGGCGGAGCCTCCATCGATGCATGCGGCGAACCTCTTACACAGGAAGCAATAGATACAGCAAAGGCTGCAGATGCCGTACTTATGGGATCCATCGGAGGAAATACCACAACAAGTCCCTGGTACAAGCTTCCTCCCGAGAAAAGACCCGAAGCAGGCCTTCTTAAGATAAGAAAAGAGCTCGGACTCTTTGCAAACTTAAGACCCGCGTATCTTTTCCCCGAGCTTGCAGATGCATGTCCCCTTGCAAGTGAGACCTCGGATAAGGGCTTTGACCTTCTTATCATGAGAGAGCTTACCGGCGGACTTTATTTCGGTGCAAGACATACCGAGGTTGTTGACGGACTCAGGACTGCGGTCGATACGCTTACATATAATGAAGAAGAAATAAGAAGGATCGCCATCAAGGCATTCGAAGCCGCAAGGAAGAGAAAGAAGAAGGTCACTTCCGTAGATAAGGCCAATGTACTTGATTCCTCAAGACTCTGGAGAGCGGTTACCGCTGAGGTTGCCAAGGATTATCCCGATGTTGAGCTTGAGAATATGCTTGTTGATAACTGCGCTATGCAGCTTGTAAAGGATCCCGGACAGTTTGACGTTGTTCTTACGGAGAATATGTTCGGTGACATTCTTTCCGATGAGGCAAGTATGATAACGGGATCAATAGGAATGCTTTCATCCGCATCCCTCAATGAGACCAAGTTCGGACTTTACGAGCCCAGCCACGGATCGGCACCCGATATCGCGGGTCAGGATATCGCCAATCCCATTGCAACCGTTCTTTCGGCTGCGATGATGCTCAAGTTTTCTTTTGACCTGAATAAGGAAGGCGATGCGATCGAAGCGGCCGTTAAGCAGGTTCTTAAGGACGGCTTCAGGACCGGGGATATTTATTCCGAAGGCTGCGAAAAGGTAGGATGCACACGTATGGGTGATCTTATCTGTGAGAGGATTCAATAATTTCAGTATTACTGATCAAATAATGTAGGAGAGGTTAAAACCATGAGAAGTGATTCCGTAAAAGTCGGTGACGCACAGGCGCCCCACAGAAGTCTTTTTAACGCACTTGGAATGACAGAAGAAGAGAGAAAACGTCCCCTGATCGGTATCGTTACTTCCTTTAACGAGATCGTTCCCGGACATATGAATCTTGACAAGATTGCCGAGGCGGTAAAGCTCGGTGTTGCCATGGCGGGCGGTACTCCCGTTCTTTTCCCTGCGATCGCCGTATGTGACGGTATCGCAATGGGTCATATAGGAATGAAGTACAGCCTCGTTACGAGAGACCTCATTGCCGATTCGACCGAGTGCATGGCTATGGCTCACGGTTTTGACGGACTCGTCTGCATCCCCAACTGTGACAAGAATGTTCCCGGACTCCTCATGGCAGCTGCCCGTGTGAACATCCCCACCGTTTTCGTTTCCGGCGGCCCCATGCTCGCAGGGCATGTTCACGGCAAGAAGAGAAGCCTGTCTTCGATGTTCGAGGCAGTAGGAACATACGCGGCAGGTAACATGACAAAGGAAGAACTTACCGAGTTCGAAGAGAAGGTATGTCCCACATGCGGATCATGTTCCGGTATGTACACTGCCAATTCCATGAACTGCCTTACCGAAGCTATCGGTATGGGACTTAAGGGCAACGGTACGATCCCTGCTGTTTATTCCGAGCGTATCAGACTTGCAAAGCATGCCGGAATGAAGATCATGGAGCTTGTCGAGAAGAATATCTGTCCCAGGGACATTATGACCGATAAGGCATTCAAGAATGCACTTACGGTTGATATGGCTCTCGGATGTTCAACCAATACCATGCTTCACATTCCCGCTATCGCAAAGGAAGCCGGTGTTGAGCTCAACATGGAGATGGTTAACGAGCTTTCCGCCAAGACTCCCAACCTCTGCCATCTTGCACCGGCAGGTCCCACTTATATGGAAGACCTTAATGAGGCAGGCGGCGTATATGCGGTAATGAATGAGCTCTCAAAGAAGGGACTTATTGAAGAAGACTGCATGACTGCAAATGCAACCACCATCGGTGAGAATATAAAGAACTGCATCAACAGGGATCCCGAAGTAATCCGTCCCATCGACAATCCTTATATGGCTACCGGCGGAATTGCAGTACTTAAGGGTAATCTTGCTCCCGATACCGGTGTCGTAAAGCAGTCTGCGGTTGTTCCCGAGATGCTCGTTCACGAAGGACCCGCCAGAGTGTTTGATTGTGAAGAAGATGCGATAGCAGCCATCAAGGGAGGAAAGATTGTCGCAGGAGATGTTGTTGTTATCAGGTATGAAGGACCTAAGGGCGGTCCCGGAATGAGAGAGATGCTCAATCCCACATCAGCCATCGCAGGTATGGGACTCGGTTCATCCGTAGCTCTTATCACCGACGGAAGATTCTCAGGTGCATCAAGAGGTGCATCCATCGGACATGTTTCACCCGAAGCTGCAGTCGGCGGTCCCATTGCTCTTGTTGAAGAGGGAGATATCATTTCGATAGATATCCCTAACCGTAAGCTTGATGTCAAGGTTTCGGATGAAGTGCTGGCAGAGAGACGTAAAGCATGGCAGCCCAGAGAGCCCAAGGTCAATACCGGATACCTTGCCAGATACAGAGAGCTCGTTACCAGCGGTAACCGCGGAGCGGTTCTCGAGATCCCCAAGAATTAAAATGTATTACCAGTTCCAATAAATAAGATTTAGGAGAATTACGAACCATGGAGATGAACGGATCGGAAATTGTGGTTGCCTGTCTTAAAGAACAGGGAGTTGATACAGTCTTCGGATATCCCGGAGGAACCATTCTCAATATTTATGATGCACTTTATAAGCATCAGGATGAGATCAGGCACGTACTTACCAGCCACGAGCAGGGCGCAGCACATGCCGCTGACGGTTATGCGAGAGCTACAGGCAGGGTCGGTGTGGTCATGGCTACTTCGGGCCCCGGTGCCACAAACCTGGTAACCGGTATTGCGACCGCCTATATGGATTCCGTTCCCCTTGTTGCCATTACCGCCAATGTTAACCTTCCCCTTCTCGGAAAGGATACATTCCAGGAGATAGACATTGTCGGTGTTACCATGCCTATCACAAAGCATGGCTTTATCGTTAAGAATATCAAGGATCTTGCTCCTACCATCCGTAAGGCATTCAAGATCGCCAAGACCGGACGCCCCGGTCCCGTTCTTGTAGACATCACCAAGGATGTCACTGCTGCGGTTTACGATTACGAACCCGTTAATCCCGCAGAGCCCGAAAGAGAGACCAAGTTCACCGAGCAGGATCTTACCAAGGTTGCCGAGATCCTCTGCAAGGCAAAGAAACCGTTTATTTATGTCGGCGGCGGTGCCATCATTTCAGGTGCTTCGGAAGAGGTTAAGGAGCTTGCCGATCTTCTCGATGCTCCAGTTTGCGATACCCTGATGGGTAAGGGTGCTTTCGACGGAAATTCCGACCGCTATACCGGAATGATCGGCATGCACGGAACCAAGGCTTCCAATCTCGGTGTTACCGAATGCGATCTTTTACTTGCTCTCGGCGCGAGATTTTCCGACAGAGTTACAGGTAATCCCAAGAAATTTGCCGAGAATGCCAAGGTTGTACACCTTGATGTCGATGCTGCCGAGATCAGCAAGAATATCCCTGCGGATGCATGCCTTATCGGAGATCTTAAGTCCACACTCAAGGCACTCAATCCTCTTATCACAAAGCAGGATCACTCAGAGTGGATGGCACATATCGCCGATCTTAAGAAAAAGTATCCTCTCGGATATGATGACACCCAGCTTTCATGCCCTTACATCATTTCCGAGCTTGACCGTATCACAGAGGGAAAGGCTATCGTAACCACCGATGTCGGACAGCACCAGATGTGGGCGGCACAGTATTATCATTACACCAGGCCCAGGACTTTCCTTTCATCCGGCGGTCTCGGAACCATGGGCTACGGACTCGGCGCATGTATCGGTGCACAGGTAGGTCGTCCCGATGAAGTCTGCGTTAACATCGCAGGAGACGGATGCTTCAGAATGAACATGAACGAGCTTGCCACCGCTTCAAGATATAACATTCCCATCATCGAGATCGTCATCAACAACCACGTTCTCGGAATGGTAAGACAGTGGCAGACTCTTTTCTACGGAAAGAGATACTCACAGACCGTACTTAACGATTCGGTTGATTTCTGTAAGGTTGCGGAAGGACTCGGCTGCAAGGCCATCAAGGTTACCCGGAAGGAAGAGGTTGCAAAGGCTCTTGAAGAAGCCATTGCAGCAAAGGCTCCCGTCCTCATTGAATGCATCATCCCTGAGGATGACAAGGTATTCCCCATGGTTCCCGCAGGAGCTCCTTTAAGCGAAGTATTTGATGCCAATGACATAAAGGAATGATCACCCGATGTCCGATGCGGTAAATAAACATAAAAAACTGATCGTATTGATCTCGATCATTTTCGGGCTTCTTCTCCTGACATATATTGCGGTTTCTTTTTACTTCATGAACAGGTTTCTTCCGAATACCTGGATCTATGGGGTATATGCAACCGGAAGAAGTGCGGAAGCGGTTGCGGCCGAAGCCAATGCCAATATCAGGTATCCGGATATAAAGATAGTCTGGGCGGACGGCAGTGAATCGGTAATAGATCCCTCATCGGTCGATCTGAATGTGGATCTGAGCAAGGGCGTATATAATATAAAAGCCCGCGAGAATGCTTTTCTGTGGCCCAAGGCATTTTTCACTTCGGTATATATAGGAGACGAGACAGAGATATCCTATAACAGCGATAAACTCAGAGCCGAATTTGAAAAGCTTGATGCCGTATTAAAAGAAAAAAACGATACCCCGGTCTATAAGATCGTATTTGATAAAGAAACCGGATATTCGGTATTCGACAATCATGCCGGCCGTGTTAACCTTGATAAGGTTCTTGCGGTACTGAACCAGAAGCTTTCGGACGGAACAACACTTCTTGTTCTGGATGATTCGTTCTATGTGGATGAGCCGTATACCAATGAGGAAAAAGCTCTTCAGGAAGAATGGGCGGAGCTTTCGGAGTATCTGACCACCGATCTTGTTTACGATATGGGAGCCGAGAAGATCGCATTCGATCCTTCGGTAATGAGTTTTCTCATCGTTTCAAACGGAGGAATGCCGGTTAAAGACGATAACGGCGAATATATCATAGATGACGAAGCCGTTGAAAAATGGGTCGACGATCTTTGCGCAGCATATGACACTTACGGCCTCGACAGGGAATTCAAGGCATCCAACGGAAAAGTAGTCACGATCCCCGCTTTTTATTCGACCTACGGAACAGAGCTCGATCATGATGCCGAGCTCAGATACTTAAGGGAAGAGCTTTGCTCCGATGCCATAAGAGACGGAGAAGAGGATGTACATATCCCGAAATATATCCATGAAGCAACCTTCAGGGGACTGAATGATATAGGCGATACCTATATTGAAGTCGATCTTTCCGACCAGTATATGTATTATTACAAAAACGGCGAGCTGATACTAGAGACCGATATTGTATCCGGTGACATTCCCAAAGGCTGGACAACACCCAGAGGTGTTTTTGCGGTAAACGGAAAATATACCGATACATATCTGTACGGAAGGGATTATATTGATTTCGTTTCGTACTGGATGCCGTACTTCAGAGGCTACGGATTGCATGATTCGGACTGGAGGGACGAATGGGGCGGAGATATCTACACCTATGACGGCTCCCACGGCTGTATCAATATGTGCAAGGATGCCGCTCGAACGGTATATGAGAATCTGGAGATAGGTACTCCGGTTGTTGTTTACGATTATTAGTTGACTTAAGGCTCCAAAAAGAATATTTTAAAGAGGTTAATAATTTTTCGAAAGTTAGGCGGACGATCGATCTGCTTACATAATATATTTGCCGCGATCGCGGTTACTTAGGAGGTAAAAAATGTCAAGAGTTTATAATTTCTCGGCGGGACCTGCAGTATTACCTGAAGAGGTTCTTAAAGAAGCGGCAGAGGAGATGATGGATTACAAGGGATCCGGTCAGTCCGTAATGGAAATGAGCCACAGATCCAAGGTATACGATACCATTATCAAGGAAGCTGAAGCAGATCTCAGGGAGCTTATGAATATTCCTGACAATTACAAGGTTCTCTTCCTTCAGGGCGGAGCTTCTCAGTTCTTCGCAGAAGTTCCCATGAACATGATGAAGAATAAGAAAGCCGGATATATCATCACCGGACAGTGGGCAAAGAAGGCATTCCAGGAGGCTAAGATCTACGGCGAGGCTGTTGAACTTGCATCCAGTGCAGACAAGACCTTCAGCTACATCCCTGACTGCTCCGATCTTCCCATCACCGTTGATATGGACTATGTCTATATCTGTGAGAACAACACCATCTACGGAACCAAGTACAAGACCCTTCCCAACACCAAGGGAAAGATCCTTGTTTCAGACGTTTCATCCTGTTTCCTTTCCGAGCCCGTTGATGTAACCAAGTACGGCGTAATCTACGGCGGTGTTCAGAAGAATGTCGGACCTGCAGGATGTGTTATCGCTATCATCAGAGAGGATCTCATTACCGATGAGTGCCTTCCCGGAACACCCACCATGCTCAAGTGGAAGACCCAGGCTGACAACGATTCCCTTTACAACACCCCTCCCTGCTACACCATCTATATCTGCGGCAAGGTATTCAAGTGGCTCAAGAAAATGGGCGGACTTGAGGAGATGAAGAAGAGAAACGAAGAGAAGGCTAAGATCCTTTATGATTTCCTTGATTCTTCCAAGCTTTTCAAGGGAACCGTCGTAAAGGAAGACAGATCTCTTATGAACGTTCCTTTCGTTACCGGTAACGAAGAGCTTGATGCCAAGTTCGTAAAGGAAGCAACCGAAGCAGGATTCGTTAACCTCAAGGGACACAGAACCGTCGGCGGTATGAGAGCTTCCATCTACAACGCTATGCCTAAAGAGGGCGTTGTAAAGCTTGTAGAGTTCATGAAGAAATTTGAAGCTGAGAACGCTTGATCAGCTTATTGAAAGGAGTTTTTCATGTTTAAGATTAATTGCCTTAATCCTATTTCGCAGGTCGGTCTTGCCGATCTGACCGGTGATTTCCATATTACCGATAAGGTAGATGAAGCTGAGGGAATCCTTGTAAGAAGCGCATCCATGCATGAGATGGAGCTTCCCGCGGGGCTTCTTGCGGTTGCAAGAGCAGGTGCCGGTGTCAACAACATTCCTCTCGATAAGTGTGCGGAGAAGGGTATAGTTGTATTCAACACTCCCGGTGCCAATGCAAACGGTGTTAAGGAGCTCGTTCTTGCAGGTATGCTCCTTGCTGCAAGAGATATTGTAGGCGGTATCGAGTGGATCAAGGATAATGCTTCAGATGCTGATATTGCCAAGACCGCCGAGAAGCAGAAGAAGAATTTCGCAGGAACCGAGATCGCAGGCAAGAAGCTCGGTGTCATCGGACTCGGTGCCATCGGTGTCAAGGTTGCCAACGCTGCCATCCATCTCGGAATGGAAGTATACGGATACGATCCTTATCTTTCCGTAAATGCAGCATGGAATCTTTCTAGAAATGTAAAGCATGTTGAGAAGGTAGAGGAGATCTACAAGGAGTGCGATTACATCACGATCCATATTCCCCTTCTTGATTCAACCAAGGGAACCATTAACCGTGATGCCATCTCCCAGATGAAGGACGGCGTTGTCGTCATCAACTATGCAAGAGATCTTCTTGTTTCCGAGACCGATATGCTTGAGGCTCTCAAGAACGGCAAGGTTGCAAGATACGTATCCGATTTCCCCAATGCAACAACTGCAGGACAGCCCGGTGTCATCCTTACTCCCCACCTCGGAGCAAGCACAGAGGAGTCCGAGGACAACTGTGCTAAGATGGCAGTAGAGGAGATCATGGACTATCTCAATAACGGAAACATCAAGAATTCCGTTAACTATCCCGCAATCGATATGGGACCCTGCGACAATAAGGGCAGAGTTGAGGTGTTCCACAAGAACCAGGCCAACATGATCGCACAGTTCACCGCTGTATTCGGAGCAGAGAAGATCAATATCTCCGATATGATGAACAAGTCCAGAGGAGATTATGCAGTAACTCTTCTTGACCTCGATGATGTTCCTACCCAGTCTCTTGTAGAGAAGCTCTCAGCAGCTGAGGGAGTTCTCAGAGTCCGCGTGGTAAAGGGATGAATCACTGAAAATAAACATGAATGGCACGCCGGAAGGCGTGCCATTTTTTATAAGTGAATACCATCGTATGACGGCTTATTACACGGTAACGATCTTATTTCTTGTCGTCGTCATCTATATCCTTGAGGGATTCCTGA
>JAFWUY010000014.1 GCA_017524035.1 Lachnospiraceae bacterium
GAAAAAACACAATAAAGTAGAGCATATTAATGATGTTCACCCACAAAAGTGAGTATTCATCAAATTCATTACATGCTTCTGTGGCCAACACATCTATTATGATAGCCAGCGTTTCCGCAGTAACGACGTACAGAAACACCCGATTTCTTCTGATGGGAAGTCTCGGACGCGAAAAATAGAATAAAAGGATGATACCCAGTATCATCAAAATCGGAACTTCGAAGCTATAACTCCACATGAGAAGCCTCCCCCGGATCAACTCACAGTTTTCGTGTTTCTCAGTTCTCGGTCCAACTTAGATAGTGTTACTCAGATTATACTTGATAGAAAACATTTTCTCAATTACAAAGACCGGGTGAGGCGGACCTGTTTTGGATGCGGAAGGCGGGGTGAGGCGGAAAAAGAAAAAGATTCGGCGAATCTTTTTCCCGCCGAACCGACCGAGGAACTCGCATGCGAGTTCCGAGATATGAACCCGCACGGGTTCGAAGGACCCGTTACGGGTTCAAAACAAAATCCCCCAGGCATCTGCCTGGGGGGTTCTGTTTTGGATGCGGAAGGCGGGACTTGAACCCGCACGACCTAACAGCCACAAGAACCTTAATCTTGCTTGTCTACCAATTCCAACACTTCCGCGAACAAAAGATAATTTATCAGATATGGAGCTTCTTGTCAACAATATATTTTTATTTTTTTCAGGTTATGCAGGCTCTTTTGAAGAGCCCGCATAAACACTGTATTTCTCAGATGAGAGGCTTAACGTCTGCAGGCTTCTTTATCACCTTCAGCTGACCGAGAACGATGATAACGACACATGCCACTGCCAGTATGATTACCGCAAAAGCAGTACCCTCAACACCGAATCCGACATTGTAGAAGAATGAATCCCTTGCGTTCGATGCGTCCAGTTTGAAGATCGAATAAGGGAATACCTGACCGCTGTTGGGAAGTCCGAAAAGAATGCTCTGGCAGAAATTCCATCCCGCATGACCGGCCATCGCAAATGCCATGCTGTCCGTATAGTAAATGACGAGCGAAAAAAGAACGCCGCATAGGAAGATATTCAGAAGCGACAACAGTGTGACACCGGGATTCATTAAATGCAGTACCGTAAACAGCAGCGAATTAAAAACAGTAGCCACTATGGGATTATAAGTGTTTTCGATCCTTCTGTAGACAACTCCCCTGCAGATAAGCTCTTCCGCTCCCGACTGGATGAATACGCTTATAAAAAGAACAATAAAGGGTATTATCTCAAAGCCTGCGAACGAAAGATATATATCCCCGTTATTCTTCGCAAAAAAGATGCAGACCGCATTCAATCCGCCTACGATCACAAGTCCCAGGATAAATCCGATAAAAGCCTTAACGTTCAATTTCCCGAGGACCCTGCGCAAAAAGGGCATCTCACCCTTGAATCCGAGGATAAATACAAGCACTGCCCCCCAGATGCCGATGAATTCAAGATAAGTCACCGCGGTGATGATCACAGGATGATCATCCGTCAGTAATCCCAGCGCATGAAGCGGAACCTCAGTAACGATAGCTCCTACAATGGAGCCCAGCATCATAAGCGCATAGCCGATTAACCAGGTGGTTATGACACCGCCTGCAAGCTTTTTCATGAGCGGGCTCATTTCTTTTTTCACAGGCGCACTTCCGCCATCGTTTACGTCAGCGGTTTCAGCCGGTCCTGTGGCCGTTTCTTCGGTCTCTTTGATCTCGTTTTCGTTCATTACAGTCTCCTTCATAAGATAATATTTCATAAATAACGGGACCCTTCCGGATCCCGCTTATCCGATCAATTGATTATAAGAGTCATTCCCTTTGCCCACATCGCCGCAAACAGAAGCATCTCCGCCCACAGCACCATTATCTGCGGTTTTCGTTCCTCAAGCAGTCGCATCCTGCTCCAGCAATCGGAAATTATGATGACAAATATGATTGATATTCCGTACTTGAACAGATTGACGGTTCCCTCGAACACATAGAGAAGAAGCGTCATCACAACCGCGGCGATCAAAAGTATGCGGTACCACTTCGGGAATTTATCATGTATGGTCGCACCGAGCATCAGAAGGGTCATGGGAAGCAGTATCCTCATATATTCAGATACATCGGACGCCCAGAGAGCAAGCGACCCCTGCCACTTAGCGCTGAAGCTGTGATCCCTTATATGGAAGGTATAGGACAGATCGGCGAGTCTCGTAATGTAGCTGAGCTTAAGATGAGGCACAAACGCGATGTATATTATCAGGAAACGGACATAGGAACCGATGGTCCTTGAACCCGTGATATAAGCCGTAATAAGGGTAACTATCGCAAAAAGAAACGCACCGACAAGGCCACCCACAAGACTGAATTCCTTCTCGTCGCTTCCGAACTGGTAGAATTTCAAAATGAAACTCAGGACCATTACCGAATTCATTGTCGGGATCCAGAATTTCGCAAAAAGCTCTTTGGGTATTTCTTTTTCAAGTGAAGGCAATCTCATCACTCTACTCCAAGCTGTGATTCAAGTATTACAAAAACATCGTACAAAAGTGCTATCGAACAGAGCACATATGCATAGATCCTGTATCTTTCAACGATCTTATTTAAAGAATTGAAAAGTGAAACAAAGGTAGCTATACCGAGCAGCATGGTGCACAAAAGCACCGCATTTGGCGCAATGGGAAGCACAAGTACGCAGAAAAGCGAAAGCCCCACGCTGACCATCATAACGCCGCAAAGAAGGTACTGTGAGGGCCTGAGCTTGCCGCCCATCTTAAGAAATATGGCAAGTACCAAAAGCGCAAGCACAACAGAAGGATATACATCCGCTCCGATGTACTTGGTAAGCATAACAGAGCCTGCGGTATAGTTTCCGGGACACACCATATAGAGAACAACACCGAACACAGAGCAAAACAGTGCAAGGATAAGTCCGCCGTTTTTGTGATTATCCTGAACGTGAGATCTCTGAAGTACCACTCCGGCGAGGGCGAAGGCACAGATGAGGCCGTATGAAGGAGCCCACGCTCCCGCAATGAATCCGGTGGCGGAGAGCGCGATGATCCTTCCGACACCCAGATCTCTGTATTTATCGGGATCGTCGACCATGGCGGAAAGGATGTTCAGAACAATGAGCATCAGTAATGAGGGATAAAAGAAATTCACGGCACCGAACTGCCTGAAATATGTATTGTTCCAATCAGCATTCAGTGCGATCATGAGAAGAAACGCATATACCGAGAAAAAGATCCTCTGGTGGGATGCTCTCGACTGTGCAAAAAGGAGGTATGCGCATCCGATCATCATGAGCATATTGACGATATCTGCGGCATATCCGCCTGCCATCAGTATCAGCTGAAGAATGAATCCGGCAATAAGGCTTCCGCCCTTCCAGAAATAGATGCACCCTATGCTCATTGTGATGTCACTGAAGCTTGCAAGCGGCTCTCCGGTGACCAGATTGTTGGCATAATAAAGATCCTCCAGCATAAAAGGAACCTTCATCTGCTGGACGAAAATGATCGTGACCATCGAGATAAACGCAATGGTCAGAAGTATCTTTATCACATTGGGTGTGCGGACTTCTTTTTTCATAAAATACAATTCTTAAAAACAGGCTCGTCCTTATAAAGGATGAGCCTTGTAAATTATATTTCCTGACGCATACAATGTCAAATTATCTCTGCACTCTTCCTGATGCATCTCCGCCCGCTAAGGTCTCGACTTCTTTACGGGTCACAAGATTAAAATCACCGGGTATTGTGTGCTTGAGTGCGGATGCGGCAACACCGAATACCAGGGCGGCTTTGAAGTCTTTTCCGTCGAGGAGCCCGCAGATCACGCCTGCAGCAAAAGAATCACCTCCGCCGACTCTGTCCACGATCGGATGAAGCGAATATTCCTTGGAGTGATAGAACTCCCCTGTATCCCTTGAATAGATGCACGCACTCCATCCGTTATCGGATGCGCTGCGGCTTACCCTGAGTGATGAGATGCAGTATTCGAAATCATGGTCTGCGACCATCTGTTCAAATATGCTCTTATATCCCGCAAGCTCGAGTTCTCCGCTCGTTACGTCGGTATTGCCGGGTTTGTATCCGAGAACGAGGTTTGCATCCTCCTCGTTTCCTATGCAGACATCAACATACTGCATAAGATTCTTCATGACCTTCTGAGCCTTCTCCGAGCTCCAGAGCTTCTTTCTGAAATTGAGGTCGCAGGATACCTTCACACCGTGTTTCTTGGCAGCCTTAAGAGCCTCTTCGGTAAGAACGGCTGCGGCATCCGATATTGCGGGAGTGATCCCCGTAAAGTGGAACCAGTCTGCGCCTTCAAAAATTTTGTCAAAGTCAAAATCCGCTGCGGTAGCTGTGGATATGGATGAGTGAGCTCTGTCATAAACAACCTTGGAGGGTCTTACAGAGCTTCCGCTCTCGAGATAATAGATACCGAGTCTTTCTCCGCATCTGGCGATGTTGTCAGTCTTTACTCCGTACTTTCTGAGAGAAGCTATCGCACAGTCACCGAGTTCGTTTTCGGGAAGTGCTGTAACATATTCGCTGTCGTGACCGTAATTGGCAAGTGAAACGGCAACATTGGCTTCACCGCCGCCGTAGTTGATATCGAATTCATCGGCCTGGATGAACTTTTCGTTATTGGGAGTTGAAAGGCGGAGCATGATCTCGCCCATGGTAACCACTTTAGACATTTTTATAACCTCACTTATTTACAATATGAACGGCAAAGCCGCATATCTCTTCTTTTAAATATATAGCCTTGAGTCTGCCCTTATCGTCGTACTTGGCGCTGCTTTCGTCAAACTCAATACCGAGAACGGAGCTCATATAATTGACGGCCCTGTCCGCGAAATTGGTCCTGATACCTATGTGGCCCTTGCTTCCCGCTCCGGGCTTCTTCATGAACTCGACAGCGGAGCCTGCGAATACGGATGAATTTCCGTCCTTCACATTCATTCCGAAAAGAAATGCGAATCTCTCTGCAGCCTTTCTTGCATCCTCCTCGGATTCGTTGTTCACTCCGATATGGGCAAGTTCAAATCCGAGCATGGTCTTCACGGCATCACGTGTAAGTGTCTCGATCTTGTCAAATTCACCTTTTGTTATAAGGTCGGCGGGAACCATCCACGATCCGCCGCATGCGATGACCTTCGGGAAATCAAGATAAGAAAGAAGATTCTTTTCATTGATGCCTCCGGTGGGCATGAACTTCATATTAACATAGGGAGCAGCCATGGCTTTGATCTTGGCAAGACCACCGCTCTGCTCGGCGGGGAAGAACTTAACAACCTCCAGTCCGAAATCCATAGCGGTATCGATCTCGGAAGGAGTGTTGGTTCCGGGAGTTATCGGAATATTTCTGTCCACGCAGTATTTAACTATCCTGGGATTGAGTCCGGGGCTTACGATAAACTTTGCACCGGAAGCCACAGCCGCATCAACCTGCTGCGTTGTAAGAACCGTTCCGGCGCCGACCATCATCTCGGGATGTGCTTTAGTCATTATCGCGATCGACTCCGCTGCGGCATCGGTCCTGAATGTGACCTCTGCACAGGGAAGTCCTCCCTTGCAGAGTGCATCGGCAAGAGGAGCCGCATCCTTGGCATCATCAAGCTTTACGACCGGCACTATACCGATCTTACTTATTGTCTCAAGTACTGGTAACATTTTTGCTCCTTTATCAGAATTCTCGGGGTGTGAACAGGGGGACGGTTCCTGCGTTCACCCCTGTTCCCTTAACTTGTATATTAGTATATCACTTTTTGGATAAAAGCAACACTCCTATGAATTTCTTTATTCCGTGGGAGTAATAAGATACGGTGAAATATGGGTTTTTACGGCTTCCTCAAGCTCATAGGGATCGACCGGCTTGGACAGATATCCGTCAAATCCCGCCTCCAGATACATCTCCATGCTTCCGGATACAGCATTTGCCGTAAGTGCGATCTCGGGTACGGATCTGTTGGGATTGCCTTCATCGGCGCGGATCATCTGCATGGTCTCCACTCCGTCCGGATTGGGCATCATATGGTCCATGAATATGCAATCGTATTTCTTTTGTCTGGTAAGCTCCAGTGCCTCGTTTCCGCCGGTTGCCTGATCTATCTGAACCTTGGTGGCCTTAAGCAGTGAAACGAATACGGCAAGATTCATTTCGTTGTCATCGACAATCAGTACCTTGGCGGCGGGTGCCGTAAACGAAGGCTCGTACTTTTTCCTTTTCACTTTTTCACCTTCTTTGCTTATCCTTACAGCGCCCACTATCCTGGCATCTGCAATCCTTTGGGGAATCTTAACCGTAAATACGGAGCCCTCGCCGTAGCGGCTCGAAACCCTTATGCTTCCGCCCATTCCTTCACAGAGCTTCTTGGTGATCGCAAGTCCGAGTCCCGTTCCCTCGATATGGCGGTTTCTCTTTACATCAGCTCTTGCGAAGCTGTCGAATATGTGTCCGATATCCTCGCTGCGGATTCCTATTCCGGTGTCGCTCACGGTGATAACAAGATCGTACATATCCTCCCTGTAATCGCCGGATACCGAAATTCTTACATATCCCTCGTTCGTATATTTTACGGCATTGGTTATGAGGTTGATGAGCACCTGCTCTATCTTGTCTTCATCGCCCATAAGAACCGAAGGCATACCGGGATCGACATCAATGGATATGCGTAAGTTTTTTTCGAGTGCTTTCTTTTCAAGCATCTCTCCGCATGTGGATGTCAGCTCGATGATGGAATATTCCTTTTCGGAAAGTTCGAAATTTCCGGCCTCGATCTTGGAAAAATCAAGCACATCATTGATCAGGCTGAGCAGGATGTGTCCGGCCTTTTCAACATCCCTTGAGTAACCGAGTATTACCATATCCTGGGATTCCCTGGAGATCATCTCATTCATTCCGAGAATGGTATTGATGGGAGTCCTTATCTCATGCGACATCGAAGAAAGGAAGCTGCTCTTTGCATTTGATGCTTCGAGTGCACGTTTCTCCGCTATTGCAAGCTTTTCATTCTTTTCCTCTATGGAGGAGATATAATCGCTCTCCTTGGTCACGTCATAGAACTCGATAAGATATCCGACTATATTGATATGCCCCGGCAGAAGATACCTGGTCTTGGTAAGATACCTTACTTCACTCTTAAGAACCCTTCCGGATATTCTGATGACCTTTCGGTAGACGGCTTTGCGGACGTCGGTCTCCTTCTCGATCATTTTGTCGAAACCGCCGAGCAGTTCGACGATCCTGCCTTTATTGTTACGCAGGCCCATATCTATCTCCTGGTCATTCAGTTCCTCGAAATACTGGCGGGCAAGATCATTGGAGCCGAGATACTTTTTCTTTTTGTCGAAGACTATGTATGCATACTCTTCCATCTTCTCCCAGGAGCGCATGACATTATACGACATGTCATACATATCCATCCTGTTATAGATCACGAGAATTATGATCTCGGTTACGAGATATCCTATGCAGTTGAATTCAAACTCTATCTTGAATACCCTGTTGAAAACATAGATAAGAACATTTATCGCAAGGAAAAGGAAAAACATTAACGTGGTTTTGTACGACACGAGCGTTTTCCTGATAAATGCGCGGATGCACAGAACTCCACTCGCAGCAATATATGAAAAAAGAAATATCAGATAAAGCTTATGGAGCGGCCCGTATTCCTTGACAAGAACGGTATATCCGCCCGCATCGGCGATACCGACGTTTTTGTAATAGATGGGAGAGTATCCTATCGTAAGGACCAGTCCGAACATGAATGTCGAAAAAAGAAACATAAGAAATCTCAGAGCATGATTGATCCTGATCTTGGTCATATCGGCTCCGATGCAAAAGACAAAAAAGGGAAGATAACATGCGCCGAGATATACGCAGTCGTTGGCGATAACGGCGGCGGAGGCAGACCGTGAAACGGAGATGCCCAGATAACCGAAATTGGCTACAACGATGGAACACATAAGGAGAACGGTGTATATATTGGGACGTACACCTGATTCAACAAGAAGAACAATATTGAAGATCGCGAAGATAAATGCGACCAGATACAGAAAAATAACTACGTTCAATCTAATCCACCTTCATGAATTTCACATAGTCCTTCTCAGTCATTGGCTTGGCGTAATAGAAGCCCTGGATGAAATCACATCCCTGAGATTCGAACCAATCAGATACCTCCTTTGATTCTACACCTTCTACGACGATATGTGCACCCATACTCTTGATAAGATTGATAGCTTCACCGAGAATGCGTCTCTTGGAAGGATCCGCAGCCTCGTCGGTAAGCGTCTTGTCAAGCTTGATGACCTTATAAGGGAATGACATGACTCTGTGCAGGTTGGAATATCCCGAGCCGTAATCATCAAGTGAGAACCTTATTCCTTCGGCACTCATCTGATTCATGGTCTCAAGTACTCTTTCATATGCACCGTCTGCCGCGGTCTCGGTGATCTCAAAATTGATCCATGAAGGATCGATACTGTACTCCTTCATATACTTCTTGATCTTGTCGGCCATATCAGCCTGCATGCACTGGATGATCGACAGGTTGACCTCGACATAATCGACACCGAGTTCATCGGGATGATGCTCCGACAGAAATCTGCATACATCGCGAATTACAAAATCTCCGATATTGACTATCCTGCCGGTCCTCTCGGCGGCGGGAATGAAAATCGAAGGCGATATCGATCCGAACTCTTCGGATTCAAGTCTGATGAGAGCCTCGGCACATCTGTACTCCTTATCCTTAAGCGAGTAGATGGGCTGATAGTACATTTCAAATCTGTTGTGCTTTATCGCATCCTCAATGATATTGTCGATCGAATTGAGTATTACGAATTCCCTGTCAAAGGAGATCTCCGAATACCTTACGGGCTTCCAGGGCTCGACAAGATTCTGCACTCTCTCGGAGAATTTGAGAAGCTCATCCTTGGTGGCAATATCCTCCGGAACAAGAACGGAACAGATACACATCTCGAGTTTAAGATCGAATCCGCCGCCGGAGAAACCTTCCGAATATCTCTTGACGAGCTTTCCGAGCTGTTTCTTGATGAGGTCCCGGTCGAAGCGTCCCTGTATGATGTTCGCAAACAGACCGCCTCTTAAGTAATAGAAATCGGAGGAAACAAGCAGTCCCCTGTATCTTTCCTTAACGAGTGTGTCACCGATGGAATGAAGCATCCTTCTGTAGATCCTGATATCGGTAAGACTTCTGATCTCGGCATCATTCGAGATCTTGCACAGAATGATGACTGCATTTCGTCCGCTGAGGATCACATTCTCAATATCATTTTCAAAAGGAATGAAGGAAGAAAGACCCGTTTCGAGATCGATCGATTCATCGGGTCTGAATACGAAGAATGCAAGCAAAAGAATGGAGAGCGATGCTCCGAACATTGCGGTAAGAAGCGAAGGGTAAACCTCCTGGATCATGATAGCCGTAACATTTATCGGGTAAACGAGAAGCATCGCAAGGAACTTCTCGGTACTTAATCTCCTTCTGATGATGATCAGCTGAACAAGGCTGAACACCATAAAATAGAAACCGAAATAATCGAAGAACTGCATCCAGCTGCCGCGCACATAGCACAGACCTGCTTCGGTAACGGTATAGTAAAACAATTTCTGGTTAAAGAAATTGGAATAGACTAATACAAGATATCCGATAAGCGGAATGAAATAAAAGAAACCTATACGGAAATCGGATTTGATCCGGCTCCATGTTCCGCTCATGATTCCGTAAAGACGTATGAGAAGAGGAAGCTGAACAGCTCTGAGGAAACAGAATATATATCCCATAACGAACCTGAAAAGAATCGAAGATCCGATGGCCGTATATTCGTTATAGGGAATGGACCTGAGTACATCAAAAAGACAGCTGAAGATCATCAGGATCGTAAGCTGGATGAATGCTCTGTTTAACCTGCCGAGATACATTTTGCGAAGCAGTAATGAAACCACGATCGCAAACAGCACGCAAACAGAACAGATATCAAAATATACTATTCTGTCCACTATCTGCACTTAAAATAGTCCCCCACTGACAGTTTTAAGTATATCAATTAAAATAGATTAAAAACAACTTAAAAACACAAAAAACTGCAGGGTAATACCCTGCAGTTTGATTGTAAAACGATTAAGCGAGCTGATCCCAGTAGTTCTTGATTGCGAAGTAAAGGATAAGTACGCTGATGATAGCGCTGCCGATAGCTCTTACGCCTGTGCTGATTCCGGTGCCCTGAACTGCTCCGAGAATGAAGCTGAGGATAATGTTGCAAACCTGGCATCCGCAGATAATGAAGAAACCAACCTTTTTCTTCTTGAAAAGAAGTGTTGTAACACCAACGATGATAGCTACTTCAAGTACTACTGTAATGAGCATAAGTACAATGAAGAGAGGTCCGAGAATAAATGATCCTACAAGACCGACAACTGAGATTACAAGTGCAATGATGTTAACAACAAATACGAACCAGAGCCAAAACTTAGCAAAACCTTTCCATTCAAACATTTTTATTCTTCCTCCTGTGAATAAAATAAAAGTTCCGAAAAGTATTTTAGCGTATTAAAGTACCAAAAACAATACTAATATACTATATTTTGTGTTATTTATTCAAAAAAGTACGTCTTTGAAACAAATTAGCGGTTTATTGTTTACATAATCAAAGCTGTGATGAGCTCCGCCGGCACACCATTTTTCATATTCGCATTCGCTGCAGTCCTTATTTCTCTCGGACAGATGCTTTCTGAATGTTTCAAAACGGTTATTCCAGATATCCGTAAACGATTCATTATTAACATTACCGAAGATCGTCTCGGGACCGGGCATTATATCGAGACATCCCGTAACGGAACCATCCGCCCTTATGCTCGCTGTGAACACACCGGCATTGCAGAGGAACATCCTGTTTCTTACGTTGCCCTCCAGATCCGCTCCGAGGAAATGCGAACAGCCGTACTCTACCGGGAATCCCTCTCTCCTCTTTTCAAGGATAAAGGAGAACATTCTTCTCTGATCCTCGGGAGTAAGAAGCATATCGGGATGCTCGAGCGCTCTTCCGATGGGCTCTATTCCGATGACTCTCCATGAATCTACATCGATCCCGTTTACTATTTCGAAAAGCTCATCAAGTTCTGCGATATTCCTGTGATTGATGACCGTTGTGATCTGAATCGCGTGGAAGCAGTCCTCATCGATGAGATTCTGTATACCCCTCATCGCAAGATCGTACCCGCCCCGCAGACCTCTCTGTGCATCATGCGTGTCGCGCAGTCCGTCGATGCTCACGGATATGGTCGCCATTCCGCACTCTTTAAGTCTGCGTGCGTTCTCCTTCGTGATAAGGGTCGCATTCGAGGTCATACCCCATCCGAAACCTTTATCATGAACCATTCCGACTATGTCAAAGAAATCCTTCCTGAGCATCGGCTCGCCGCCGGTGATGCAGATCTGTATCCTTTTTTTGTCAAAATTTGCCGCAACCTCATCAAGGATCTCCCCGTATTTTTCGACGGAAAGTCCGGTTGGTGCATCGATCGCGCAACCCGATCCGCAATGGAAGCAGTGTTCGTTGCAGCTGAGCGTGAGCTCGAAAAAAAGATGCCTGAGGTCAGGCTCTTTATACAGTCTTTCCCTGACCTCAGACCTTCTGTTTAACGTATCGTTTTTAAGTCCCATGACCTCGGGGACTTCAGCGGAAAATTTTTTAAACTCTTCTAATGTCATCATTTTTCTCCGGTGAAATCTTCGGGCGGTCCGTAAACATCCTCCATGGGTTCGTCAATTTCCTGATAATCCTCGGGAGGACCGTAGACGGGAGTAACGGGCAAATCGATATCATCCTCGTCACTGTGGCTGAACCACTCGGGAGGACCGTAGACAGTCTCTATGGGTTCATCGTCATCGCCCATGTCAAAATCCTCGGGAGGTCCGTAAACCTCGAGACCGGGCTCTTCAATATCATCGTCTATGATGAGTGGAGGACCGTAATCCGTCTGCATGGGATCGTCCGGTTCATCACCGCCAAAATACTCGGGAGGTCCGTAAACATCCGGAGAAGGACCGTCGGGAGGTCCGTATACACCGCAGCTCGAAATGCCGATCAATGCTCCGGCGGCAGCAAGCGCAGATGCAAATGTCAGTTTTCCTTTTGCTTTTTTCATATGAATTCCCTCAATGTAAACTACGGCAAGTCAGGTTTAAAGCTTATCGGCATCATGCCTCTTTATCACTGTAATCGGGATGCGCAAGAACCTTTTCAAAATCCTTCTTTTTAAGCGGCTTATTGAAAAAGTATCCCTGTCCGCGGACGCATCCGTATTTCTTCAAAAGCTTTATATGCTCCGGGATCTCAACGCCCTCGGCAATCGTAGACATTCCCAGTTCCTCGGCCATCGAGATTATATGCTTCATCATGACCATATCGCGGTCGCTGATATCGGCTTTGTCGAGGAAGCTCTTATCTATCTTGATCTCGGTAAACGGAATATCCTTGATCATGCTCATCGAAGAATAGCCCACACCGAAATCATCCACGGACACCTCGAATCCCGCTTCCCTGAACTGCTTGACGATGGTGTTCAGTCTGATGAGATCCGCTTCGTTCGTGGTCTCGGTGATCTCAATGACGATCAGGGAATGAGGAACCTTGTATCTGTCAACTATCTCTACAACATCCTTTACAAAGTAAGGATTGGAAAGATGCTTTCTCGAGAAATTCGAGGATACCCTTACGGGATTCTTTCCTTCTGCGATCCATCCCGCAATATCCTTGCAGACCACCTCGAGAATATAAAGATCGAGAACGCAGATTCTCTTACTCTGCTCAAGAACGGGAATAAAGTCATCGGGCATTACATACTCTCCGTCACGCTTCCATCTGCAGAGAGCTTCGGCTCCGATAAGTTTGAAATTATCAAGATTTATCTTGGGCTGATAATATGCTTCGAATTCCCTGTTTGTGACAGCGGCTTTAAAGCATGCTTCGATCAGTCTCGTCCTGTTCATCATTTCCATCATAGACTGATCGTAATACTGGATCTGAAGCTTTTCCTTCTTGGCAAGAAGCATGGAGGTCATTGCAAAATCAACGCACTCGTCGGGTGTTTTCTCTTCACCGGTGCAGTTATATATTCCGCAGTATGCTCCGAGCTTTACACGTCCGACACCTCCGCCTTCAACATCAAAATGTTCGCCCTTAAGTTTTTCGACGATTTGATCGGTCTTATCCTTTTTGCACAGTATGCAGAAATTATCTCCGCCCATCCTGCTTAAGTTTTCCGGCTGGGTAAGTCCTTCGGAAACAAGGTCCGTGAATCTCTTCAGAACACTGTCGGATTCTTCTCTTCCGAGAAGCGTATTGAGTCCGGAAATATTGATCAGATTGAAAAAGATAACGGAATAATCGGACAGCTTTCCGAGCTTAAATACCATTCCGATCATCTTGTGAAAATAAAAATCGTTGAAGTATCCGTGTCCAAGTTCATGGAATACGGCATAGTCTATGAACTCCTTCATCCTGATACGGCTCTTTACGGTCGTCATAATGAGAAGGAATCCCCTGACCAGTTCTCTTTCTTCTGTGTTCCATTCGTAATCGGCCTGCGGAAAAATGGCGATCTTGATTATCGCACCGGTGGACATGACAATACGGTTTACGACGCAGTCATCCTCATTGATCCTGTCGGAATTGAAAAGAAAATCCTGCGAGATCGGCTCTTCGGCGATCTCACTGTTCATATCCGCATATTCGGACAGAACCACACGTCCTATCTTGAGAAGCTTGTTAAGCTCACGTGAATATTCGTCATCACGGTCGCTTTTGTAGATAACTACTCCCGCCTCATTGCAGAAAAAATCATACAGTTTTGATTTGATCAGATCTATGTTCGTAAGATTTTCCATACTTATGTTAATAATACCATTTTCCTGTGCTTTCCGCAAAGATTATGTAAAACGCTTACCAATAAAACAGGCCGGAGAAACAGGGGTGGAAACAGGGAGGACGGTTTACGCTGTTTTGATGAAATTTTCAAAACAGCGTAAGCCGTCCCCATGTTTCTGATATCATTTACGGAAGTGTGATCTCGATCGCGGTAACCTTTTTACCGAGGAGCTTTTCACTTCTGCTGTCAGGCTGCTGGCCACCCACATAGACCTTTGCCTTACCTGAAGGAATAACGAATTTGCCGTCCGTATCATAAAGGCCGAATGCCTCGCGGGAAAGCTTTATCGATACCTTCTTAGTCTCGCCTGATTTAAGCGCGACCTTCTTAAATCCTTTGAGCTGATACTTGGGAGCATTCTCGACACCGCTTGCTCCGACATATACCTGAACGGTCTCGCGACCGTCTTTTTTTCCGGTATTGGTGACATTGAATTCCAGACCGACACCGTCATTTCCGAGAACATCGCAATCTGCCTTTACATCGCTGTAATCATAGGATGTGTAGCTGAGTCCGTAGCCAAAGGGATAGAGAGCTTCATTCTCCATATATCTGTAGGTTCTGCCCTTCATCGAATAATCGGTGAAATCGGGAAGCTCAGCGGAAGTTTTGTAGAATGTGACAGGGAGCTTTCCTTCGAAATTCCTGTCACCGAATACGGTCTCCGCGATAGCTCTTCCGCCCATCGCACCGGGATACCAGCACTGGATCACGGCATCTATCTTCGAATCATCGATCGCAAGTGCGCTTCCGACCAAGAGAAGAAGCACAACGGGCTTTCCGCTTGCAACAGCTGTATCCAGAACCTCCTGCTGAAGTCCGGGAAGACCCAGGTCCACCTTGTCACCGCTTGCAAATTCATTGCCCGCATCTCCCTCTTCGCCTTCAATTCCCGCATCGAGTCCGAGTGCGACAAAAATGACATCACTGTCTTCACATACCGATTTAACCTCGGAGATCCTGTCATCACCCTTGCTAAGGGCACTGATCCTGTCTTTGACAAGATGACAGCTTTCCGAATATCTGAATTCGACATCGTCGCCGAGATAATCCTCGAGTCCTTCGAGAACCGTGACATATCTTGATGCGGTTCCTTCGTAGTTACCGACAAGTGCGCGCCTGTTATCCGCATTGGGACCGATCACGCCGACGGTCTTTATCCTGCTCTTGTCGAGAGGAAGTATTCCGTCATTCTTAAGAAGCACGAGTGTCCTGGCGGATGTTTCAAGATTAAGCTTTCTGTGAGCCTTATTATCAACCTCAGCCATTGTAATGTTATCGAATGAGGTCTTCTCACCGTCAAACATTCCGAGCTTCATCCTGGTGGTGAAAAGATTTACCAGAGCTTCATCAAGTCTTTCTTCCTTTACCTTGCCCTGTTCTACGGCATCCTTAAGATATACGAAAAGATCTCCGCAGTTGAGGTCACAGCCGTTGTTCATTGCAAGACTTACGGATTCGACTTCATCGGAGGTCACCATATGTCCGGTGTGGAAGTCCTTGATAGCCCAGCAGTCGGAAACGACATGTCCCTTAAAGCCCCACTCATCCCTGAGGATATCCTTAAGGAGTGTCTTGGATCCGCAGCAGGGTTCTCCGTTGGTACGGTTATATGCACCCATTACGGTCTCCACACCGGCTTCCTGAACACATGCCTTGAATGCGGGAAGATAAGTTTCACGCATATCCTGGATGGAAGCTACAGCATTGAAATGATGTCTTTCGGGTTCCGGACCTGAATGAACCGCGAAATGCTTGGCGCATGCGGCCGCCTTCAAATGATCCTCGTCATGCCCCTGAAGGCCCTCGATGTATCTGACTCCGAGTCTGGAAGTAAGATAAGGATCTTCTCCGTATGTCTCCTGTCCCCTTCCCCATCTGGGATCGCGGAATATATTTACATTGGGAGCCCAGAAGGTAAGTCCCTTGTATATGTCGGTATCGGAAAACTTCTGCTGCATATTGAACTTGGCACGTCCTTCGGTAGAAACAACGTCGCCGATCTCTTCCATAAGATCTTCGTCAAATGCTGCGGCAAGTCCTATCGCCTGGGGGAATACGGTTGCCGTGCCCGCACGTGCAACACCGTGAAGAGCTTCGTTCCACCAGTCATATGCCTTAATTCCGAGATGCTCTATCGCCGGTGCGTGATTAAGAGTCTGCGACACCTTTTCTTCGAGCGTCATTTTCGAAACCAGCTCTTCCGCTTTTTTGCGGAATTCCGAGATCCTGGCTTCATTTTTTACAAGATCCATACCATTCTCCTTAAAATTTTCTGAACAGTTTTTATTTCACAGCCTCAAAACGCTGTGATACACTGCAATTTACAGTTAAATCGTATATATTCTTACCATACGGTTCAAGCATTTTATTGCTCAGTACTTTTCATTTTTTGCTTTAAATTTTCGATGAAAGACCTTAAAATACCAAAGTGAGGGGTAAACCAATCCATTTTGAAAGAGGTTATTTATGCTCCCTGTTCTTGAACACGGCAGAGAAACAGTACAATATTCGGACATCCAGGGTGTAAGGTTCTTCCACAATGACCTTACCGAGGACTATCCGCTTCATTGGCATACGGCAACGGAGATCATCGCCCCTACCGAAAACGACTACACAATAGAAGCCGGTTCGGAAAAATATGTTCTTCAAACGGGGGATATTGCGGTTATCATGAGCGGAACGCTCCATAAGCTTTCCGCCCCCGAGAGCGGGAAGAGATATATTCTGCTTTTTGACTACAATCTCATCGGTAATGTAACATCCCTTAATTCACTTCTTCATTCACTCGGAGAATGTATCGTCATCAGAAAAGACGAAAACAGCGAGCTCGCGGAAAAGCTGTTTGATTATATACGTCAGATCCAGGTTGAATACGAAACGAACAAACCCTATGCAGGTGCTGCGATCTATTCACTCCTCATCCGCTTCATGGTGGATGTCGGAAGAAGCTGCATGGAGGAAAGAGTTCCGCTTCTCGGAAAAACTTCCGCAAAGAATAAGGAGTATGTCGGCCGCTTCATGGATGTATGCAATTACATTTCCGAGCACTGTACGGAAGACATCGATATGGATGCTCTCGCGGAAATGGCAGGCTTTTCAAGATTCCATTTTGCAAGGCTCTTCAAGGAATTCGCACATGTGTCCTGTTACGAATACCTGACCCAGAAAAGAATCCTTCTTTCCGAAATGTATTTAAACCAGCCGGACCTTTCGATACTCGATGTCGCTCTTCTGTCGGGTTTCAAATCACTCTCTACCTTCAACAGGGTGTTCAAGTCCTATAAATCCTGCACACCCTCCGAGTACAGGAAGATGAACCGCAGGTATGTCAACAAACCTGCTCTCGGAGAGATCGACACGGATTCCAAAAAATGATCTGAGCTTCAGTTTCCGAACCTGAAGGATCTCATATCAAAATCACTTCCGGGCATGAAGACGAATGCAACGTCCTTCATGCCTGTTATTTTGTCGAATTCAAATGTTCTGTATGTGTATTCATCGCAGCAGTCGAATTCTATCACGTTCCTGATCTCTTCACCGTCACCCGAAAATCTGATATGAACAGTATTATTCTTTGGTGCCCTTCCGCAGATCGTTATGCTCCCCGTTCCTTTATCGGAAAAATCCATTTCCTTAAATTCGATCGATACGTTATTTCCGATATTTTCGATATCGCTTCCGTTTATGCGGAAAGAATCGCCGTATATCTCATCCGCATCGGATGCATTCATTTCCATAAATGCCCTGTCACGCTTTTTGAAGGAAAAGCCCTTGATATGGACCTTGTCATTGAGTTCAAAGCATATGGTGTGTACGCCCTTAAGTATGGTATCAAGCTTCCATGTATCCTCCTGATACACATTCCAGATCATCGGATTTGAATAGGTCAGATCACCTATGAGTTTTCCGCCCTGTGAAGGAATCCCGTCGTAAACCCTGATGGAACATTCCGAATCATTAAGAACAAATACAGGTATCGTTATCTCATCGGAACCGGACTTTCCGAAATCCACATTCTCGAATGCCACAAGGGATCTTTCCCCGCGCCCGGAAGAAAATCCCATTTCATTGCCGGCTCCTACCTCTCCTTCAGAATACGAATAGATGCTTCCGTATATGAAATCATAAGGATCGTAAGATGCTCTTCCGATGCCCTCGATACGGTATTCTATATCGGATATCACGCGGATCTTGTCCGTGCCGGACTTTGACATGCATCTTAACCTGAATTCACCGTCACCCTTTGCACGAAGCATTGCTCCGGGGCCGTCCGGAATCACCTCGGCTATATTAACCGGAACGCCTTTGTCATTTACAACAGCCCAGATAAGCTCCCTGTCCGTGGCGTTTTCCGGAAAGATCTTAACACTTACGGGCATCTCTTTTTTCTCGGGTGTAAAAAGTCTGTCTTTACAATCTATCTCGATTTTCCTGACAGGTATGTCATTTTCAGAGCCTAGTTTTACCGGCCTGTCCGAATTTTCTTCATAAACATCCTCAGCATTCCTGTCGAACGGTGAAGATCCGGCGGCCGCTCCGGAATTATCACCGGTTATGCAATCAAGTGTGATCCGTGAACCCTTCAAGCCTTTTGCGGATGCACTTAAGTAAACTTCTCCGGGTTCATTCTTCGGCGCAATTATCGCAAGAAGCTTTCCGTTAAAAAGTCTTCTGCTTATTCCCTTGTAGGAATCCGTATCCGTGCTGTCACCGTTATCCAGTCCGACGAGTCTTCCCGCTCCGGATACTTCTACCTTGATCCTGTCGGATGCATTCTCCACGGGATGTCCGTCTGCATCGGTTACGGATATTTCCGCAAATACAAGATCGTCCGACGCCGCTCTCATTGCCTTTTTATCTGCCGTAATCACAATGTTTTCCGGATCGCCGAAGGAATGCCTTGTTTCCTTTGCGGTGATATTACCCTCTTCGTCATAGCATACCGCTTCAAGCGTTCCCGGCTCATACGGAATGCGGTAATCGGCTATAAGATGCGTGCCGGATCCGGGTTTATGGGTAAGAGTCTGTTTGCCCTTGCTCTCACCGTTTACAAAAAGCTCTACGGTATCTTCATTCGAACATACTCTTACATCTATCATCTGGCCGGGATTAAAGTCCCAGTAAGGGAAAACATGGACCATGGGATCCTCACCGGAATCTGTCCATGCAGATCTGAATACATAGTAATAATCCTTCGGAAATCCCGCAGTATCTATATTTCCGAAATACGAATTCTTTGTATGGTAGGGTGTGGGCTCACCTATATAATCAAATCCCGTCCAAAGGAACTGACCGCAGGAAAACGGAACGTCCCTGTCATCACAGATGCATTTTTCAACGCTCTTTGCACCCCAGCTTGTATTGCAGTTTCCGAGCGCGCTGCACTGCTCGTCAACATCGGAAAGCCTGGTCTCGGATAACGGGAATTTATATACTCCCCTGCTCTGGACAAGACTCTCGGTCTCGCTTCCGTAGATCACCCAGTCCGGATGCTCCCTGTGATGTTCCTCGTACAGCTTTTCGGAATAGTTGTAGCCGACAAGACCTAAAACATCGGCACATTTCTTCGCACCCTCCCAGGGAAGATAATTGCTTCCGAAGGTCACATGTGCGTTTCCTTTCGGATCATGTTTTAAAACTTCAAGCATCAGGTGTCTTGTGGTATCGGGCGCATTCTCATCCGCATGACAGTCGTAGATCTCGTTTCCTATGCTCCACATAATGACACTGGGGTGATTTCTGTCCTGCCTGATCCAGCTTTCGATATCCTTCTTATGCCAGTCCGCAAAAAACCTCGCATAGTCATATTCCGTCTTCGGTCTGTACCACATATCAAATGCTTCACTGATGACGAGTATGCCCATTTCATCACACAGATCGAGGAGCTCCGGTGCAGGCATGTTATGGGACGTCCTGAGGGCATTGACCCCCATCTTCATGAGCATTTCGAATTTTCTTTTCATTGCGCATCTGTTGAACGCAGCACCCAGTGCGCCAAGATCGTGGTGCTCACATACACCGTTTAACTTTATATTCCTGCCGTTTAAAATGAAGCCTTTATCCGGGTCGAAGAAAACATCCCTTATGCCGAACCTGACTGTCGCCTCATCACTCTCATCCACCGCTTCCACCACGGCTTTCAAGGTATAGAGATACGGATCGTTTATATCCCAGAGATGAGGATCGGGAAATTCATAGTCTTCATCACTGAGCCTGACCGGAAATATCTCATTTCCCTCCGCATCCCGGAAGGAATAATTCACTCTTGAATAAATCGCATTCTGTCCCCTGACTTCCGTTTCGATATGAACGATCCTCTTTCCGTCCCTGATATGGTTTGAAACATACACTCCGTCTCTTGCAATGTAAGTGTCATCCGTCTGTCTGATATAAACATTTCTGTATATTCCGGCTCCGGAATACCATCTGCTGTTTGGAGACCTGTAGCATGCACTTACAAGAATGAGATTCTTTCCTTCATGAAGCTCATCCGTTATTTCACAGTCAAACGAGGAATAACCGTATTTCCATTCACATACGCAGATACCGTTCACATAGACATGCGAGTCCATATAAACGGCATCAAATTCAAGGAAGTATCTTCCTTTCTTTTCTTCGATATCAAGTTCCCTCATATACCATCCGGTTCCGTCCCTGTAAAGGTCCGTCGAATCGTATATAAGCCAGTCATGCGGTATCTGAACCGGAGCAAAAAAGTCTATGTGCGCCATAGCGGCATCAAGATCGGATTCCGTGTTCAGTTCAAGAAATTTCCAGCCTTTATTAAACAGATATCGCATTTGTCACCTCTCAGCAGTTCCGATAAAAAATGATCATTTAAGGACATATAACAATATGGGTGATGTATAACATCACCCATAAATAATTATATCCGATATGACAGTTCTTTGTAATGATTAATTTTGGTTAAGCAAGTGCATTGTGAAGAGTTTCCCTGACGGCTCCTGGGCCCTTCATAAGGCTGATGAAATATGTTACGACCTTGTCCGAAAGTCCCGCTTTTACAAGATCCGAAGCAAAAAGCTCGGAATCGGCAAGTATGGGATCAAGAACCTTCTTTGCATCATCAAAGGAAATATCACTGCCGAATGACAGACACCCAAGCGCATCCGTAACCCTTGAAAGACCGGGATCGGGACTGCATTCGAAAGCCTCTCCCTTATCGTCGATCCCCTTTGCGTAGCGAAGCCATCCTGCGATGACCAGAGGGATTGCATTCAGATCTTTTACATCTCTTTCGGGATCTGTGATATAACTCTTTATCGTCTCACCGAACCTGATGGGTATCTTCTGTGAAGTGTCACATGCGATTCTCTGAGGAGTATCGGGCATGAACGGATTCGGAAGTCTCTTATTAACAACGGTATCGATGAACTCCGAAGGATCAACGACTCCGGGATCCGTAACAACGGGAAGGCCTTCCCTGTATCCGACGGTATTAATGAGTTTCAGAAGATCCTCATCCTTCATTTCTTCGGAGATCCTGGTAAACCCGAGAAGACATCCGTATACAGCAAGCGAAGTATGAAGAGGATTGAGGCATGTGGTAACCTTCATTCTCTCAACTTTATTGACCGTATCGCGATCGGTAAAGATAACTCCGGCCTTTTCGAGTGCAGGTCTTCCGTTCGGAAAATCATCCTCTATGACAAGATATTCGCTCTCTTCGGCATTTACGAACGGTGCAACATATGTATGGAATCCGGTTATTACCGGCTCTGTATCTTCCACTCCGTCGGCTGCGATCATTTCCTTAACGGATTCATCGGGTCTGGGTGTGATCTTGTCGATCATTGACCAGGGGAACGATACTTTCTCAGGATCTTCGATATAATCGAGGAAGCCCTTGTCCGCTGCGCCGCCCGAAGCCCACTTTTCGGCAAATTCATGGATCGCTCCGTAAAGCTTCTCGCCGTTGTGAGAACAGTTATCGGTACTGACCATGGCGACCGGATATCCGCCCGCGATGTATCTGGCATAAAGAAGTGAGCTGACCTTTCCGATGTATGAGATGCATTTTCCGGGTCCCTTCGCCATATCCTCCGATACGGCTTTAACAAAGTTTCCGTCCGCGCCCTTAAGGCTGTATCCTTTTTCGGTTATCGTAAAGGTTGCAAGCTGCAGGCTTTTGTTTTCAAATGCTTTCTTAAGATATTCAAAGTCATCTTCCACAGCCGTATCAAGCTTTACGGATGCGGTGACGGAGCCTATCACCTGCTTTTCAACGGATCCGTCGGATTTAAGGATCGCAAGTATCGAAAGATTGTCGAAGGGCTTGTATGCTTTGTCGATTATCTCGTAATCAAATCCCTCGGCAACCACTATGCCGGAATTCATGATTCCCTTTTCGATCAGTTCCTGGGCAAGTCTCGCATGATATGCCCTGAATATATTACCGGCACCGAAATGAACCCAGACGGGAGCATTATCGGTGTTTTCTTTTACCGCATTTACATCAAAGGAAGGAAGGTGGTATCCCTTGCTTTCCCATGCATTCTTATCGGTGATTCCGTTTAAACAGAGCTTCATCTTACGCCTCCGTGTGCTTTATCTATAGCTTCCCAAAGACCGTTAATGTATGCGGCGCCGAGTGCCCTGTCGTAAAGACCGTAGCCCGGCATTGCCTCCTCACCCCAGATCATTCTTCCGTGGTCGGGACGGATGGGACCGGTAAATCCGGATTCGTAAAGAGCCCTTACAATCTCATACATATCAAAGCTTCCGTCGCACGAAAGATGAGCTGCCTCTTCGAAATCAGGCTTTCCGACGGGAATATCCGCACCGCTCCATGCCTTTACCGCACTTCCGTCTTCGTGACAGAACGCATTAAACTGAAGGTTTCTTACATGTGCGAAATGAACTCTTCCCGCAAAAGAACGGATCATATCGGGAAGATCGTTCTCGGGATTGGTGCCGAATGAACCGGCACAAAAAGTAAGTCCGTTATGTACGTTATCAACTGCGGAAAGCATTTTTGAAATGTTTTCCTTATTATTGATTATCCTGGGAAGTCCGAATACGCTCCATGCGGGATCATCGGGATGAATAGCCATATTGATGTCATACTTGTCGCAGACAGGCATGATGGCTTTAAGGAAATAAACAAGATTATCAAAAAGCTTTGACTCATCGATATCCCTGTACTGTTCAAAAAGTTCCTTTACCTTATCGAGCCTTTCGGGTTCCCATCCGGGCATTATCGTGCCGTTCATCTGATCCTTGATCGAATCAAACATATTTGCGGGATCGATGGAATCGATGGCCGACTGGGAATATGCAAGAACCGTGGATCCGTCGTGCCTTTTTCTTGCAAGCTCCGATCTTGTCCAGTCGAACACGGGCATAAAATTATAGCAGACCATATGAATGTTCTGCTTTCCGAGGTTTTCCAGTGTCTTTATATAATTATCGATATGCTCGTCTCTCTTGGGTCCTGCAGTCTTGATATCATCGGAAACATTGACAGACTCAATTCCGGAGATATGCATCTCCTGTTCGGAAACATCATTAATAAGGGACCTGATCTCATCCTCAGTCCAGAGTTCACCCGCCTGCTTATCATATAATGTGGTTATAACTCCCTTAACACCCGGGATCTGTCTGATCTTCCAAAGCTCTACGGTATCATAAGACTTACCGTACCATCTGAGGGTCATTTCCATGATATTATGTCTCCTTAAATTGACCTATAGTCATTTCTAAAAACCGAACCGAAAGGCCGAACCCCTTAATGCCGATGTTTACTTGCTTTTTGCCTTCTTCTTATTCGGGAGTTCAGTTGACGCTGCGTCAAGACGGGAGTCCTCACCTGTCTTAAAACTGTCTATAGCTACGGTTCTGTAAGGGATTGTTATTCCGTTTTCCCTGTAAGTTTCTATCAGTCTCTTCCTTATAGAACCGCACGCAACAAAATTCTGTGCAACATTCTTGGTCCATACGGTGGTCTTTAGTACCGGACCGTCGGGATCAAACCTGCATATGAGCGGCTTGGTGCAGTCGATAACATTATCGGTAGCTCTTACAACATCTTCCATAAGCTTTAGAGCTTTATCAAGATCGTCGGAATATCCGATCGTGAGTTCAAGGAAATTACCGATGCGGTCATCATGGCTTACATTAAGAAGCATGCTTTCATTCATGATACCGTTGGGCACCATGCAGGCCTGTCCGTCGTACGTCATGACAACCGTATGTCTGAGTGTGATATCGGTAACGGTTCCTTCCGCGATCACGGATCCGCCGCTGATGATCTTTATCTTATCGCCGAGATCAAAAGGTCTGGATAAAGAAATCGCAATACCGGAAAGGATATTGTTAAGACTCTTCTGTGCCGCGAAGCTTAAGATGGCAAGTACCAGTCCTCCTCCGGTAAGAACAGCGGTAAGCACATTCTGCAGATCAAAATATACCTGTAATATCGCGATCAGAACGCCTATGATCACCAGCGTTCTGAGAAGACTGCAGATAAAACGGACATGCAGCTTCTTGCGTTTACCGGAAATCAGCTTGAGGATCAGCCAGAGCAGGATCCCGACAGAAAGTATTATTACGATCTTTACGATATCATCCATTTTCATTTCTTCTCCAAGTATAGCACACTAGTATACTAGTATCAATGTTTCCTATAATTTTATCAAATTTAGCAATTATTATTATAAAAAAAGCACAGAATGCGTACTCATTTTACACAAAGTAATACCCGTACCCCTTTTGAGATACGGGTATGTAATCTTATCTGATTATATTTATCTCAAAACCGTTTCCCTCTGTATTGTCTTCTTTCCCGGTTCCGAAGATTGCCTGCTTTACCGCTTCGTTCTCCTCTTTTGTGGCATAACCGCTGCCCTTTTCCTGAGCATCGATTGCCGCTGAAAGAGTCTGATTTTTCTCCAGATCAGCTGCGGCATTTCCGATGGACTTTGAAATCTCGGCGGATTCCCTGTTCTCCGAAGCCTCTTCTTCCTTACGGGATTCCACAGCGGAATTATAATCGTAGCTTGAGATCCTTCCGGTAAGATACATCCTCTCAAGTTCCGAATCGGACACACCGGAGAAGGATATCTTATTGTCGAGAGCTTTATCTGCCTCTTTCTCTTCCGCTTCTTTTTTGAGAGTTTCCTTTATTTCTTCTTTACGCTTTTCACTCTCCGCCTCAGAGGCCTTTATCATCTCTTTGATACGCTCTTCTCTTTTGGCTTCGATCTTTTCTGCGGATTCTTCCGCCTCCTTTATCGCGTTTTCTTTCTCTTCACGGATAGGATTCTTCTCAGTCTTGTCGGCAATCTCTATATCTATTGTTTCTTCCTTTGTTGTTTTCTCACTCTTATTGAAAACAAATCCGTCGGAAAGTCTCTCATTTGCTTCAGGCTTAACCTGAACCGTGTCGCCGTCCTCCGAAGTATAGATAACATTCTCAAGACCTACCGGTTCCTGCTTCGGTTTCTTTTCAGTCTCAGTTTTCTGAACATGTGTTACCGGTGTGTTCTTGACGGAGGAAACATTATCAATTTTAATCGTTAAATTTGTATTCATAAGATTATCAGCCATATCTATTCCTCCTCAATTTATTAATGAATGATACTGTTTATGTGAAAAGTCTGTTTGTACGCTGTGCTTCGTTTTCTTCTTTTTTCTTCTGCATCATCACGCTGATTGTATCAAGAAGTCTCTGTTTATCAAGCTTGCTCACGGCTTTTTCCATATCGAGGTCTTCAAGTCCGGAATCGGCAGCCGTAAGATTGTAACTGCTCGTCTTGTTTATGTTATATGCATGCTCGAGCGAGTTCATCTTCGCACCTGCATCAGCTCTCATTTTCGAGACGGTTTCAAGTGCCTTGTCAATATCTTGGATATTGAAATCCTGTGTTACATCAAAGTCCTCAATGCCGAGAGCTTTTAATGTGGAATTGTTTCCGCACACCGAAACGTTCGAACCGTTCGAATCGGTTGTGATATTCATTTCACCGGCCGATCCGTCGAGAAGCTTCTTTTCATTATAGGATGTAACGCTCGAAACATCCTCGATACCCTGCTTGAGCTGTGAAATCTCCTGCTGATAGATCTTCTTGTCATCATCGGAGATTGTAAAGGTATTGGATGCAGCAAGAGCAAGTTCCCTTATCCTCTGAAGGTAATCGGTAACATCTCCGAGTGCGGAATCCTGGATCCTGATCGCATCGATTCCGGAAGAAATATTATCGCTGCCCTGCTCAAGCCCTCTTACCTGAGCGTTCATTTTTTCGGATATGGCAAGTTCGGCAGCACCGTCAGCCGCAGACTGAAGAGCCTTTCCGCTTGCAACTTTTCCGTAAAGAAAATTCACTCCGCTTGATGATACGCCGCTTATCGAACTCATATGTACTCCCCCTTTACATACAATTCGCATCTGTGAAAACTAACAAGCAATCGATAGTCTTATCGTTTGCTCATTGATCAGAAATCTCATTACACCTTGATTATACTATAATGCAATGAAAAACAACATATTTTTTCAGTCAGTGCCAAATACTTCCAAAACAAAAAATCCCGGAGGCTTATTGCCTCCGGGATCTTATTGATAATCTTATTTGATTATTTTGCTGCCTTCTTAGCTACGGGCTTCTTAGCGGTGGTAGCCTTCTTTGCAGGTGCCTTCTTTGCTACTGCCTTCTTAACGGTGGTAGCCTTCTTTACTACTGCCTTCTTAGCAGTGGTAGCCTTCTTTGCTACTGCCTTCTTAGCGGTGGTAGCCTTCTTTGCAGGAGCTGCCTTCTTAGCGGTGGTAGCCTTCTTAGCAACGGTAGCCTTCTTAGCAGTGGTAGCCTTCTTTGCAGGAGCTGCCTTCTTAGCGGTGGTAGCCTTCTTTGCAGGAGCTGCCTTCTTAGCGGTGGTAGCCTTCTTTGCAGGAGCTGCCTTCTTTGCTGCGGTAGCCTTCTTTGCAGGAGCTGCCTTCTTTACGGTTGCCTTCTTTGCGGGTGCCTTCTTAGCATCTGCTTCTTTCTTTGCTGTAGCCATTTTTTCCTCCTCCGATTTTGGAATTAAATTTTTAATAAACAACTACTAAACAAAATATACTACAAAGAATACAGAAATACAAAGGTTTTTTGCATTTTTTTAAAATTTTTTTTCAAAAAATGTTATCGGAGGTGTGTCATTTTTATCAGCTATCATCGGGCTTGCAGGAAAATGACGCATATGTCATTTTCTGTTCTGTTTTTTCTTACCTGTCTGAAATGGGCTTGTAGTCTGTGTTTTCCTGTATTCCTATGTATGCGGGACGTATTATCTTGTCGACGTTGATGAGTTCTTCAAGACGATGTGCACTCCATCCGACTATCCTTGCGATTGCAAACATCGGTGTATATAATTCGAGCGGAAGTTCCAGCATGCTGTAAACAAATCCGGAATAAAAATCTACATTTGCACTTACACCCTTATATATTTTTCTCTCTTCACCTATCACTTCAGGTGCAAGTTTTTCAATCAGGGAATACAGTTCATACTCAGGCATGCGATGTTTTGATTCCGCAAGCTTTTCGACAAACTGCTTGAAGATCAGTGCCCTCGGATCCGATACGGAATAGATCGCATGACCGAAGCCATATATGAGTCCCGACTTATCAAACGCTTCCTTGTGAAGAATCTTTTTAAGATAATCTTTTATTTCATCTTCGTCCTTGTGATCGTGAACATTCTTCCATATATCCTGGAACATGCGCACAACCTTTATATTGGCTCCGCCGTGCTTGGGACCTTTGAGCGAACCGAGTGCGGCTGCCATTACCGAATATGTATCCGTTCCGGATGACGATATTACATGCGTGGTGAAAGTGGAGTTATTTCCTCCCCCGTGATCCATATGAAGAACGAGGGCAATATCGAGGACCTGTGCTTCGAGCTCCGTATACTTCATATCGGGACGAAGCATGCGAAGAATATTTTCGGCGGTGGAAAGTTTGGAATCGGGACGATGAATGTAAAGACTCTTGTCCTTGTAATAATGATTGTATGCGTGATAACCGTAAACGGAAAGCATGGGGAATACGGCGATGAGCATAAGACACTGACGCATTACATTGTCGAGCGAAGTGTCATCGGAATTCTTATCATATGCATAAAGGGTGAGCACGCTTCTTGCAAGAGTGTTCATCATGTCCTTGCTGGGTGCCTTCATGATGACATCCCGTACGAAGTTTTTGGGAAGAGATCTTGAATCTGCAAGAACCTCCATGAAATTTTCAAGTTCCTCCGCAGTCGGAAGTTTTCCGTAAAGAATAAGATATGCGGTCTCTTCAAAACCGAATCTTCCTTCGGAATTGAATCCGTTCGTCAGTTCTCTTATATCTATTCCGCGGAAATACAAACGTCCGGCACAGGGCACGCTCTCTCCGTTTACTTCTTCCTTCGCAATGATCGTTGAGATCCTGGTGAGACCGGCTCTTACACCGTTTCCGTTAACATCGCGAAGACCTTTTTTGACATCATATTTTTTATAAAGCTCAGGATTGATTCCTGTATTGGCTTTACACTTTTCCGTGAGCGCAATGATCTCGGGGGTGGGTTCCATCTTAAAACTCATATCTACCTCCTTTAAATGCATTTTAGTTAACATCCGTATTTTTTATTCTATCAAATATCTTTTAAATAAACACCATTTAAATACATAAAAAAACGTATTTAAAAGATTCTTAAAAGAATGGATCATCAAATAACAAAGGCATGCCGCAATGACATGCCTTTGGTTTAACATATTAAAGATTCCGGATCACTCTTCGATATCAGATCTTGAAATAGCTTATCGTATCGTTCAGCTTGTTTGCAAGATCCTGAAGATCCATAGCGGACTGAGAGATGAGTGTGAATGTCGCATTAAGTTCTTCCATTGATGCATTGGTCTCCTGAGTGGATGCGGCATTCTCTTCGGATATAGCGGAAAGGTCTTCGATAATGGAATCGAGAGCTTCTCTTGCCTTGTTGAGTTCCGAAACCTTGTCTTCGATATTATCCGCGCTATGGGATACATTCTTAACATTATCGAGCATCTCACCCATATTGTCCTTGGTCGTTCCGAGCTTTACGGTCTGCTCATTAAAGCTGTCCTTGAGTTCGGAAAGGGCCTGTACGGATGAAGCAACATCCGAAAGAAGTCTGTCTACGATCGACTTGATCTTGGTCGCACTGTCGGCGGACTGGTTTGCAAGGATTCCGATCTCACCGGCAACAACCGCAAAGCCCCTGCCCATCTCTCCGGCTCTTGCGGCCTCGATCGAAGCATTGAGCGAAAGAAGGTTGGTCTGGCTTGCAATCTCCTGTATCGTAGCGGTGAACTTGCTGATCTCATTAGCGGAATCGTTGGTAGCCTTAATGACGGAATCGATCTCATTAACGGAACTCGTAACATGATCGGACTGCTTGATCAGATCGTTCATTGCATCCATTGCCGTATCGCAGGATGCTCTCATTTCTTTGGAGTATTCGTTGAGAGAAGCTACTTCCGCATTTACGGTATCGATGCTCTGTCCGATACTGTTTGTATTGTCCGCGGCATTCTGAACGTATTCCGCCTGTGATACGGAGCCTCTGCTTATATCATCGACTGCCTGACTAACCTGTCCGGATACTTCCGTAGCCTGCTGGGCATTGGAAGCAAGCTCGTTACCGGATTCCTTGACATTCTCTGCCATCTGCTTGGTTTCTCCGATTATTCCGGAAAGCTTATCGGTAACGGAATTGACATTGTTGACCATGGCACCGAATTCATCGGTCCTGTTCGTAAACCTGGTGATCTTGGAGAACTTACCGTCGGCAAGCTCGCCAACCGCGCCATTGACCTCTTCAACGGGTCTGGTAAAGGAAAGAGCCATATAGACCGAAATGAATCCCGCAACAGCAAGAAGCACGATCGCTATGATGACACTGATCATCGCCGATCTTCTTGCGACACCGACCGCATCGTCCATGGTCTTGACCGTGACAACCGTCCAGCCTGAAGCGAAGTAATCGCATTCCGTGGTTCCCTGGCCCATTCTTACATAGCCGACAAGACTGTCTTCACCTTCAATCTCATCTTCATAAACGCCTTCTTCGGATGCGGCGGTCATGAATTCCGAACCGGTGTAATTATCGGTCTCATCTCCTGCCTGGATCTCAAATCCCGAATGTGAAGCTAGTGCTCCTGTCCTGTCTACGATGAATGCATGATCGGATTCTTCCGAAAGAAATTCATGGAGAGAATTGAGGTCATAATTTCTCTGAACGGTTCCGATGACTGATCCGTCCTTGCCGCGTACGGGGACGATGATGGTAATTATTCTTGTTCCGGAAGATTTACTGACTATGACATCGGAAACATAATTATTACCCGCCATTGCCTGCTGAAAATATTCACGGTCGGCAACATTCACGCAGTTTCCGATAGTCCTGAACAACTGCTGGCCCGTAGCATCCGCTATTGCGATCGTATTGCCGTCGCCGAATGCTTCATCGACATAATAGAGATATAATTCGATCTCAGCTGCTTTGCTTGTATCCTCACCGCTCAGATACTCTACTACCGTGGGAGATATTGAGATTGCTTCGATCGCCCTGAGATTCTGGTTGATCTTGGACGAGAACATATCCTCGATATACCAGGATTCCCATGAAAGCATCTCCTCGGCATCTTCAAGTGCTTTATTCGTGGATGATCTGTAACTGATGACAGTGGTTATCAGAACAGGGATAACCGCAACAAGGAGCATGACAGAAATAAGCTTTGTTTTGACAGAACCGCTCAACTTAGACATTATTCAATTCCTCCGCTCATAAGAACACGGCGAATACCGTGCATACCTGTATAATACAACACCCGGTGAAAAAAAGGAACATAATATTAGACCGGACCGCTGACAGTATAGCGGTCCGGTCATTAAAAAGGGTAGCAAGATATGGATATTACTTAAAGTAGGAAATAACATCCACAAGTTTATCCGAATTGTTTCTGGTATCATCGGAGTTCTGGGCAATCTCACCTATGGAAGCTGCGATTCCGGTAACGTTTGCGGATACTTCCTGGTTGGATGCGGCATTCTCTTCGGAAATGGCACTGAGCGCTCCCACCGCATCGGTAATCACATTCTGAACCTCCTCAAGTTCTTCTGCATCCTTGGTGACATTTTTGATATTTTCCAGGGAAGCCGCGATCTCTTTTCCGAGAATCTCAAACTTGGTCTGAGTCTCACCGACGAAGGTCTGCTCCTGCTTGATCAGCTCCGCAACATTGGCCGAAAGTTCAACGCTCGCTTCGGAATTCTTGACTATCTCATCAACTATGAGTCGTATCTCATTGGCGGATCTGCTGGACTGATCGGAAAGGCTGCCGATCTCGGTAGCAACTACCGCGAACCCTCTTCCGGCCTCACCCGCTCTTGCAGCCTCGATAGAAGCATTGAGAGCAAGGAGATTTGTCTGGCTTGCGATAGATGAGATCATATCAACAGCTTCCTTGATCTTCTGTACGGCATCATTGGTGGATGCGATCTGTCTTGAAATATCGTGAACGGCTTCAACAGTTTGTACGGAGGATTCGGATACTTTGTCGATATATTCTCTGGCTTCTCTGTTGGCACCGGCGATATTGTCGGACGAAACGGCAAGTGCATCGGAGCTTTCGGTGAGCATTGCGATAAGTTCGTTGAGATTGCCGATCTGTTTTCCGATCTCCTGAACATTATTGGCCATATCCGTAGCACCTTCGGCAAGGTCCTCCATAGCCGAGGAGATCTGATTGGCATCACGTGAACTTTCTCCCGAAAGTTTATTGACATTGACTGCGCCGGTATTGAGTTCGGAGCTTATGAGCTTTACATGTCCGATGATCTCACTGAGCTTATCCCTGAGTGAATTGGATGCGGCGATCAGCGCTTTGGTCTCTGAGATATTGGTGGTAGCATCATTTTCTATGCTGAGATTTCCGTCAGAAAGCTTTGAAAGAGTATCTGCACAGGCACGTATGGGCTTTGCAACTCTATTGGCAAGGTACAGGCAAAGACATACGAAGAACACAAGGAGAACTGCGGCAATGCAACCACTGACAAGCACCATCTTACCGATAGCACTTTTAAGTTCCCTGGTGGGCTTGCCGGCAAAAGCCATACCGACAACCTTTCCGTCCGCGTCCCTGAGAGGAAGGTAATACACATAGTACGGTTCGCCGTTGATGACAACATTATCGGAGAAATATTCATTTCCTTTGTTTATTACTTCTGAAATGACGGCATCGGATGCCTTGGTACCTTCAATCCTCTTTCCGTCGCTGCCAATGATGGATGTACAGAATCTGGTATCTCCCCTGAAAATGGTAAGATCGATATCTTCATACTTAAGATGATCCATATACTCGGGATCATAGGTAAGCCAGCCGTCTTCGAGATATTCGGGATGAGCAAGGTCGTATGCATAATACTCCTGAAGGTCGATGACCGCGACCTCAAGTGTATTCTTTGTCTGCGTTTCGAGATTATCCTTCATGTAAAAAATGCTGAACAGCGTAAGGACAAGCAGAGATACCACAAGCGGTATCATGGAAAGCAAGATCAAAAAATTATGCATAGATAAACCGGACTTTTTATTCATTCTCAGAACCCCTCCTAAAAAAAAACTAAAATATGCATTGTCGGTCATAATATATTACATATTTAATTATATCGGTATAATAACACATTTTAATGAATATGTTACGAAAAATCTTAATATTTTACATAAAAAAGAGCAGGTCATTCAGACCTGCTCTTATCAGCTTTGTATTCGTATCAATAATTTTCTTCGCGAACCTCGAAGAAGCTCTGGGGATGCTTGCAGACAGGACATACATCGGGAGCTTCGGTTCCGACTACGATATGTCCGCAGTTACGGCACTCCCAAACGGTAACGCCGGACTTCTTGAACACTTCCATGGCCTTAACGTTCTCAAGAAGCTTACGATAGCGCTCCTCATGAGCCTTCTCGATCGCAGCTACGCCTCTGAACTGCTCGGCAAGATCGTGGAAACCTTCCTCATCGGCTTCTTTGGCCATGCGTACATACATATCGGTCCACTCGTGGTTCTCACCCTCTGCTGCGGCAAGAAGATTCTCTTCGGTGGTTCCGAGTTCTCCGAGAGCCTTAAACCAGAGCTTTGCATGCTCCTTCTCATTCTCTGCGGTCTTAAGGAAAAGTGCGGCTATCTGCTCATAGCCGTTTTTCTTTGCAACGGATGCAAAATAGGTGTATTTATTTCTCGCCTGTGACTCACCGGCAAATGCGTCACGAAGGTTCTTCTCTGTCTTGGTTCCCGCATAAGGATTCTTTGAAACAACGGTCTTCTCGAACTTTGAAGCGGGTGCGTGGCACTTAGGGCATTCGAAATCGGCGGGGAGTTCCTCTCCTTCATATACATAACCGCATACGGTGCAGCGCCATACGGTCTTTCCGCCTACTGTTTCTTTAACAAGATCGCTCATAACTACCTCCTTTGGAATTATATAATTTGATTAAGTATACCACATCACTTCACAATATCCGATAGGAATTTTATCGTTCCGGAATATTCTTCCAAAAACGGTCCGTGGTACTCTTTTACGTATTTAAGGTCACCGCTTGCAGCCGCTTCCTCAAGAAGCCTTGCCTTCTCCGAAAGGTCCATGGCGCCGATCGTTTTCGACCCGCTCTTTACCGAATGAATGAGTGTCCTGTACTCCTTCAGGTCCTCATGCCTGAAAAAGTCATCGAGCGAAGCACTCTTTTCCGCATAGGTGGATGTGTATTCGGAAATGACTTCCCTGTAAAAATCCTTATCCTTGCCGCAGTAATTCAGGGCAGCATCGATATCGAAACCCTTCTTTTTAAGCTCGTCCAGAAAATCCTCCGAAACAGTATCTTTCTTTTCCGAACCGGGTGAAAATTCCATAACCTCGTCATCGGTATCTTCCACGGAAAATACCGGAGCGGTTAACGGACGGGAATCTTCTTCCTTCGGCTGATCCTGTTTCATGGTCACAAGCTCCTTTGGCAGAAATTCAAGAAGCTTATCTTCGAGCTCCGTGATCTCGACAGGTTTGGAAAGATAATCGTCAAAGCCCTCTTCGAGATACTTTTCCCTGGCACCAACGACCGCATTTGCGGTAAGGACAATGATCTTCGTCCCCTCGGGAATAAGATCCATCTCCTTGAGCTTTCCGAGCGTCTCGATACCGTCCATCTTGGGCATCATATGGTCGAGGAAAATGATGTGGTAAAAATGCTCCCTCACCTTGCCGATAGTTTCCGCGCCCGAGAATGCAAGATCCGGAACAATACCGTTTCTCTTGAGCAGGTTCTTGACAACCTTGCAGTTCATTTCATTATCGTCAACGATCAGGATACGGGCATCGGGTGCAAATACATATGGTTTAGATCTCATCTGACCGGATGACTTTGCGTACCTTTCGGTATAGTCGCCGATGGGTGTCTCATCAACAATTTTCTGCCTGATGACAAAAGAAAACCTGGAGTCGACCCCGTACTCGGATTCGACCTCAAGCTCTGAATCCATCATATCGAGAAGTTTTGTAACGATCGCCATTCCGAGACCTGTGCCTTCTATGCCGCGGTTCCTCTTTTCATCAAGACGGCTGAAGGATTCAAAAAGCCTATCCATATCCTCTTTGCGTATTCCGATACCGGTATCGGCAACAACAACTTCTATGAGGATATTGCCCTGAGCACGCTCCTTCTCCATAACGGTCATGGTGACACTGCCCTTTTCGGTATACTTGACCGCATTGGTGAGCAGGTTCATGACGACCTGTGAGATGCGCACATCATCTCCGAACAGCTCGGAGGGAAGTTTTCTGTCGACAACGACCTTGAGCTCGAGTTCCTTTGCCTCAGCTCTTGCCTTGATCGAATTGACCAGATTGTTTATGACGGATGCAAGATCGTATTCGGCGGGGATGATCTCCATCTTGCCGTCTTCTATCTTGGAAAAATCAAGGATCGAGTTAATGATATAAAGAAGATTCCTTCCGGATGCGGAGATATTTTCCGCATACTCCAGAATGTCCCTGTCATCGGATTCACGCAGGATCATTTCGTTCATTCCCAGGACCGCATTGATGGGAGTCCTGATCTCATGCGACATCTGTGCAAGGAAACGGCTCTTGGCTTTATCCGCCTGTATGGCAATCTCCGCAGCCTCTTTGAGCTTAGCCTCGTATTCGATCTCGGTGACATTTGAGATCTGATAACTGCTTACGGTAACAAAGACTATAAACGCGTCAACGAAATAAAGAACAGGAAATCTGTTCATGAATGTTTCGGAATAATATGCAGCCATCTGCTCCCTGTACGGGGTATAAAACATGCATATAAAGAGGATCAGATAATAAATGGAAAGATAAATGCCGTGCCTGGCACCGATAAGAAAGCTCACACCGATCGGAACAATGAGAGTCCACAGAATTGCAAATCCGTCATTTACACCCTTGAGGCTGTAATAGGTGAATATGCCGAATCCGATTATCATGACTACGATCTCGACGGGTCTTCTCTTTTTACGAACCCTGATCTCAAATACCATGAATGCTCCGAGCAGGGCAATGGCCGCCGTTGTAAATGTAACAAAGCCCTTGTGCTGGGCAATGTTGATGAGCGTCATGATGAGTCCGCCGAGCGAAACAGCAATACCAAGAAGCGTGATGGCTCTTATATTCCTGTCAAGGCGGGCCCCCACGAATATATTCTGGTTCATGAAATGATAGTATTCTTTTGTAAAAGGGATAATGACTTTTCTGTTAACATTTACGCCATCAGACATATATACACCCCTGATACGTTATCTCATCCCCAAAAGAAAAACCGTATATCGTTCAAACGGACATCAGCTTAAGTTTAACGTATTTATAGTCCTTCTAACAAGTACTCTCTTCTTATCCCGCATTCTCCCCGGCAAGATTCCTAAGCCAGCGTTCCTTTTTCAGCCAGAAATGAAAGCCTGCTATCTTGATGAAATCAAGGAGCTTGACTCCGCAGTACATTCCGACCGGACCGATATCGGTAAAGAAAGCAAGTAACAGCAGCATAGGGATCATCAAAAAAATAGTGATGAGTGAATCCGCAACCGCACCCATAGCCGTATCTCCGCCCGACCTTGCAACAGCCTGCTGCGTGTTCATATAAACCCAGACCGGCATAAAGAATGACATCAGTATGACCATGTTCCTGCAGATATTTATCGCACCGTCACTGAGCCTTCCCCCAAATACGAGCGGTATTATAAATGTGGTGCCTAGTCCGAAAAGTGTCATAAGAAACCCGAATACGGCAGAGCCCGATAAAAGCCAGGTCTTGTCCCTACGTGCCTTTTCAAGATCACCCATTCCAAGGGTCTTCCCCAATATGACACCGGTTGACGAATAGATTCCCTCGAATGCGACAAAGAACAGATTAGCTATTGTAAAGCTCGATGCCATGCCGGATACGACATCGGCCCCTCCCCTACCGTTGTATATGGCGGTCGTAAGTGTTTCGGACAATATCCACACCATTTCACAGAACAGGACAAGAGATCCTTTCTTAAGTATCTCTCCGAAAAGCTTCCATTCAATCTTAAAAAGTTTGAAGAATCCGACGGCAAAATCGGGTTTCATCTTTATATAGATGATTATGAAGATCACTAATTCAAGACTTCTTGCTATAACGGTCGCGATGGCCGCACCGCGAACTTCAAGTCTCGGCGCCCCGAGATTACCGTATATGAGAAGCCAGTTGAAAAAAGTATTCGTAAGAGTCGCAACTATCGTAACAGCAAGAGGTATCTTGACCTTGCCCATATCACGAAGCGAAGTTGCGATGCAAAGTGAGACTGTCATCGGAAGCCCCATGAAGAATGTGATACGTATGTAACTGACCGCCTGATCGAGTATAAGAGGTGCATCGGTATTTCCGATGAGCATCAGTGACAGAACCTGTCTCGGAAAAGCAAGGCACACCAGTATGAACGGAATAAAAGCGGCCATTCCCATTGCAAGTTTAAAACGGAAAGCCTGTTTCATTCCTTCGGGATCCTTTGCACCGAAGAACTGGGTCATGAATATTCCGCCGGCCATGCATATCGCATTCAGGTAAACAAAAAACACAAAAAGCACCTGTCCGGCAACATTGACACCGGACATGCAGATATCTCCGAGGCCGGAAACCATGAAATTATCGACTAGAGAAACAAGACTCTGTATAAGAGCCTGAAGCATGATCGGGATTGCAATCTTAAGGGCGCTTTGATAAAAGCGCCCCGTACCGAAAAGCCTGTTATTATCTTTTGAGATCACGTTATTCACAGATCATTATTCCATATATCTGAGCCAGTCCCAGAACTTCTTATCATTAACACTGTTGGTCGTATACTGGGTATTGTGGTTTACGATCAGATAATACTGTATCTTAACCCCCTTATCGGGTCCGTTCAGAATAATATTATTGGTATCAAATGCAAAGTTGGTATTATTCAGCCTGGGATTGGTAGTCGTCCACGCACCGTTATAGTAATACCACGCTTTGGAATCTTCTTTTTCTATATATACGGCATAGTATACCGTGTACTTGTCCTGTTCCGTTACGGTATGGCCTCTGCTCACAGTTCCGTTAGGCTGAAGAGCACTTCCGACACCCACCATGAACAGATAAGGTGTTCCATCCGGAAGGCCGGCCAGTCTGAGGACTTCCGCAGCAAATTCCGTATCTGTGATATCCTGATCACGGTTATTCGCACCTGAAACAACTCTGTTTCCTCCGGGCTTTTCTACTACCGGAGTTCCGGCCGGAAGATTATCATTGAGCCCGTACTGCTTTGAGAACATAGCCTGAGCCGCATCAAAGCACGATTTTGCGTTGGGCAGATACTTCTTGGCCCTGGCTTCATCAATATACCCCACAAGAGTAGGTATCAGCAGTGCGGATATAATGGCAAGTATCACCAGTATGATTATGAGTTCTACGAGTGTAAAACCTTTGTCAGTCTTCTTTTTCATTTCCCTTTTATCCTCTCCCCTGAAAATAAAAAATCCGGACACATCTTTTGAATTATATCATAATACGTGAAAAAAAAGAACCTCGCGTAAGTCTTGCGCAAGGCTCTTTAAAAGCATATTCAGGTTTTAATACATTACGTGGCTGTACATATGATCCAGAAGTTCATATCCGTAGGTACCGTCCGTGGTTTTCAGTACATATCTTACATATCCCATGACTTCACCGTTCAGATCACTTATCATCCTGGAGTTTACGATATATACGCCGTCACTCTCAGCAGCAGATACCAGCTCTGCGTGCTGCTCATACATCGCTCCTGCACATGTATAGCAGTAACCGTCATCCATGCACAGGATTCCCTGCTCGGGCAGATCGGTTATATCGAAATCCTTTTTGAAATCCGGCTCAAATTCTCTTTCCTCGTGAAAGACTTCTTCATAGAATGCGGCAAGGTCGGATGCAGGCATCCTGTACGATGACCACAGTGCATACTCACCAAGCACCTCCGGTTCGTCACGATCCAGTTCCTCGCCGTAAGTCGCAACAACTTCATAGTCATTGTTGGAATTCCGACCATCTTCGGAAACAGCATCAATTTCATTCTGTATCATCATGGTGATCAGATCAAAAAGTTTTTTTTCATCCTCGGAAAGCGATTCGAGATCAACGTAGTGATATATTTCATCCAATCCCGTCTTTATTCCTTTGAACGGAGTTTTCGTGATCACAAAATGATCGTCATACCTGATCACGACCTCATCCACCCTGCTCCCGGCTCCGAAGCTGACCCATGCCGTTCCGCCGTCATTAAGCTCCCAGCCGAACAATCTGGGTAAGGATTCTTCATTTATTTCGTCATAGGGACCAAAATAATATTCAAGGTCATTAAAATCCCAGGTTTCATCTGCCTGTGAAAAGGCATCAGCCGTTGCCGGATTATTCAGATAAACAGGTTCCTGAGGCTCGGTAAAAAGTGCCCATGCTTCCTTAGCTTCTTCCTCCGCATCGTGAATGACTTCCTTTATTGCAGCGACAACATTATAAAATCTTTCGTGCTTCTTGCCACTTCCGTGTCCGGCACCGTATCCGCCGCTCAGGCAGGTTCCATCCTCAGTTTTCACCTCGATATAATATGTCGCGCCGTCATAAATACCGTCCACATGCATATCTTCGGGAAGTCTTTCAAATTTATTGTCAACAAGTGAATTAATGAGTTTATCCCATCCTTCCGGACTGAGATCGATCCACTTTGATGAATATTCATTTTCGTCGGGCATCTCATCATCAAAGTAATGATAACCGTCCGCAGCATTCATCCAGTACTTCGTAAAGTCATATGTTGTTATCCTGTCGGGAGTGATGACATACACGATATATGATGCGGGATCTCCGGTACATACAAGGAATGATATCTGCTCATATCCGGATGCATCCGATACGATCACGGGGTCCGAGCCGGAGTCCACCGGCGGACTATCTATGGGTTCCGGTTCTCCGCAAGCCGCAAGAGCAAGAACCAGAAGTACAGCAGATAAAAGACTTATAATCCTGTGTTTTCTCATGGTTACCATCCTTTATGAAAGACCGGGAGCTTCCGTCCTCCCTTACATAAGTATATGACGGAGAACTTATCCAGAGCGTCACATTTCGTCAAGGCTGAGGCGAAGTGATGATCTCGCCCCGCTCCGATGCACTTACGTATGCTCGATAAAGAACATCCTCCAAAGTAAGTACTACCTCATGATACCTTTCATGATCTTTATCGTTTCCAAATCCGGCACCGTTTCCTCCGCTCCTGAATGTTCCGTCCACCGTCTTTATCTCAATCTCGTATGTCCGGCCATTAGATATTCCTTCAGCCGTCAAGTCTTCAGGCAACGCAGCAAATTTGTTATCGACAAATGCATCAACGATAGTGAACCATCCCCCGCGTGCGAGAGCATAGCGGTATGTGGTATATTCGCTTTCATCGGGAAATCCTTCCTCAAAAAAATCATATCCTTCGGATGAATTAATCCAATGATCGGTTAAGCTGTATTCCGTGATCTGATCCGGAGTGATGACATACACGACATACGCATTATATAAATCGGGATTGTCGATACATTTCAAAAAAGTTATCTGTTCGATCTCGGATGTGACCATCACATTCCCGGAATTCTGCTTTCCGCATCCGGTAAGCAGAATAAGACACATAAGGAATGCGGTTATCTTCATATTCTTTATCATATCAGTTCCTCCCTCATATCCGGACAGTGGAAAAAGAGTTCCCCTGTCCCGAATCATATTCATTATACTAAAATGATCAAAAAAAAACAGGGAGTCCTTTACGGACTCCCTGTCTGTGTTTGACTTATTATCTGTCAGCGATTGCTGCCTGAGCTGCTGCAAGTCTCGCGATGGGTACGCGGAAAGGTGAGCAGGATACATAGTCAAGGCCGATCTTGTGGCAGAACTCAACGGATGAAGGATCTCCGCCGTGCTCACCGCAGATGCCGTAGTGAATGTTCTTGTTAACAGGCTTTGAAAGAGCGATACAGGTCTTCATAAGGCTTCCTACACCAACCTGATCGAGCTTTACGAAGGGGTTAGCCTCGAGGATCTTGCGATCGAAGTAAGCGGGCATGAACTTGGAAGCATCGTCTCTTGAGAAGCCATAAGTCATCTGAGTAAGGTCGTTGGTACCGAAGCAGAAGAAATCAGCCTCGGGAGCGATCTCGTCAGCGGTAACTGCTGCTCTGGGGATCTCGATCATGGTTCCGACCTTGTACTCAAGCTTAACGCCTGCAGCTGCGATCTCCTCGTCAGCGGTCTTAACAACGATGTCCTTAACGTACTTGAGCTCCTTAACATCGCAGGTAAGAGGGATCATGATCTCAGGCATAACATTCCATCCGGGATGCTTCTTCTGAGCGTTGATAGCTGCACGGATGACAGCCTTGGTCTGCAACTTGCGATACCGGGATAGGTAACGTCAAGACGGCATCCTCTGTGACCCATCATAGGGTTGATCTCCTTAAGGCCGGAGATGATAGCCTTGATCTGCTGAACAGTCTTGCCCATTGCATCTGCAACTGCCTTGATCTCTTCCTCAGTAGTAGGAACGAACTCGTGAAGAGGGGGATCAAGGAATCTGATGGTAACAGGATGTCCCTCGAGAGAATCATAGAGAGCTTCGAAGTCAGACTGCTGGTAAGGAAGGATCTTAGCAAGAGCTGCTTCTCTCTCCTCATCGGTGTCTGAGCAGATCATCTCACGGAAAGCCTCGATACGGCCTTCCTGGAAGAACATGTGCTCGGTACGGCAAAGTCCGATTCCCTCTGCTCCAAGTTCGAATGCTCTTCTTGCATCCTCAGGATTATCAGCGTTGGTACGAACCTTGAGCTTACGATACTTGTCAGCCCAAGCCATAACTCTTCCAAACTCTCCTGCGATGGTAGCATCAACAGTGGGGATTTCTCCCTCATAAACATTACCGGTAGATCCGTCGATTGAGATCCAGTCTCCCTCTTTGAAGGTCTTGCCGCCGAGAGTGAACTGCTTGTTCTCCTCGTCCATAACGATGGCGCCGCATCCGGTAACGCAGCACTCACCCATTCCTCTTGCAACAACTGCTGCGTGAGAAGTCATACCGCCACGAACTGTGAGGATTCCCTCTGCAGCCTTCATTCCCATGATATCTTCAGGTGAAGTCTCAAGTCTTACGAGAACTACCTTCTCGCCTTTCTCATCTGCCCATTCAACTGCATCGTCTGCATTGAATACAACCTTACCTGCAGCAGCTCCGGGAGATGCTCCCATACCCTTTCCAAGAGGGGTAGCAGCCTTGAGAGC
>JAFWUY010000015.1 GCA_017524035.1 Lachnospiraceae bacterium
AGAATGGATGCGGGTGAGCTTGAAGAGATGTGTGAAGAGATGGGTGTGTATCCCGTCAATTATAACTGCCCCGGACAGATCGTTGTTTCCGGTACGGCGGAGAAGATATCGGAGCTTCAGATCGCACTGTCTCTCAAAAAAATAAGATGCATATCGCTTGCCGTAAGCGGTCCTTTCCACACGCCGTATATGAAGTCTGCCTCAAACGGTCTGAGGGATGAGCTTCTTGGAGGAGGATATTTCATTAAGAAGTCAGATACCGACATCTACTCGAACCGTCTGGCCTCGGTCTATCCGGAAGAAAAAGGAAAGATAATCGATCTTATTTCCGCCCAGATATCGAACAGCGTAAGGTGGGAGGAGACTCTGCTCAATATGGCGGAGGCCGGAGCCGATACATTCATAGAATGCGGACCGGGAAATGTTCTTTCGGGATTTGTAAAGAGGACCTGCCCTGAAGCTAAGATACTTAACGTAAGCGACAGGGAAAGTCTGGGAACTGCTTTGGAGGCACTTAAATATGCTTGATGGAAAAGTTGCCGTCATAACGGGCGGAACAAGAGGAATAGGAAGAGCCATTGCGGAAAAGTTTGCGTCCTGCGGAGCGGACATCGCCCTTATCGCAACGAGTGATTCCGATGCCGCGAAGGAAACAATCGGCAGGCTGGAAAAAACCGGAAGAAATATCAGGTTCTATATCTGCGACATAAGAAATTCGAAGGATGTAACGGATGTGTCGGAGGAGATCCTTGCGGATTTCGGACATGCGGACATTCTTGTAAACAACGCCGGCATCACCAGGGATAATCTTCTTCCGGCTTTAAAGGATTCGGATATTGATGATGTCATTGATGTAAACCTTAAGGGAACCGTATATATGACCAAAGCGTTTATCAGAAGCTTCGTAAAACAGCGAAGCGGAAATATCATCAACATCAGTTCGGTTGTCGGACTTATGGGCAATAAGGGCCAGGCGAATTATGCCGCATCCAAAGCAGGCATCATCGGGTTTACGAAGACCGTGGCCAAGGAATACGGAAGTAGGAAGATAAGATGTAACGCCATAGCACCCGGTTATATCGAAACGGATATGACCGGTTCGCTCGGCGAAGAATATACAAAAGCAATTACCGCAGCGATCCCGCTCGGAACACTCGGCAAGCCGGAGGATGTTGCGGAACTTGCACTTTTCCTTGCAGGTGAGGGCTCGAGGTATATAACCGGTGAGGTCATAAAGGTTGACGGAGGAATGTATGTGTAGAGTTGTTATCACCGGAATGGGAGTGGTATCTCCCGTCGGAAATGATATCGAAACATTTTGGAAGAATATAACTTCGGGCGTATGCGGTATCGACAGGATAAAGAGATTTGATGCCTCGGGACTGAAAGTAAATCTTGATGCTGAGGTTAAGGCTTTCGATCCCAAGAAAGTTTATGACACGGTTCAGGAGATAAGAAAATCCGATCTGTATATGCAGTATGCGATGGCGGCTTCAAAGCAGGCGGTCGAAAAGAGCGGGATTCTTGAAAGCAACCTCGATAAGGAACGCTTCGGCGTTTACATCGGTTCCGGGATCGGAGGCATATCTTCAACTCTCAGGGAAACAAGAAAGCTTGATGAAAAAGGACCCGAGATGGTTTCACCTTTCTTTGTTCCGATGATGATATCGAACATGGCATCGGGATCCGTGTCCATCAGATTCGGTGCGAAAGGACCCACACTCCCCATCGTGACTGCATGTGCAACATCAACCCATTGTATAGGCGAAGCGTACAGGACCATA
>JAFWUY010000016.1 GCA_017524035.1 Lachnospiraceae bacterium
ACTTTTATAGCATATAAATCTGATAAAGGATCATCGGAAGTGGAAGCTTCCGCTCATGCTTTATCTGTTCTTAGTTCATCCGTTATAAAAGAGGACGAGTTCACTCTTCCGGACAGTGATATGGTACGGGATCTTGTTATTATTTCAAAAGACGGACCCTGTCCGAAGGCATATCCCAGAAAACCCGGAACTCCTTCCAAGAAACCTTTGTGATAGGGTAGGACTCATATACCATATATAGTTATTTTGAATTTCTTCCTAATATATTGATACTAGATTCTTATGTTTCACGTGAAACATTTTCTAGATTTTGGGGTGGAATGTTTCACGTGAAACAATCAGTAGTGGTTTCTAAAAAAGGTTTCACATAAGGACTTATATATACCACAACATATTGAGGATATAGTTAAAATACATATCATTCCGAAATAAAGGTAACCATCTATGATATGCAGAAATTGCGGAACAGAATTGTCCGGACCCATGGTATGCCCAAATTGTATGTCATGGCAGGGAGAGATCAAACCTCCGACAAAAATGGACAAGATCAAAAAAGTGGTTCATGGTGTCATTAATGTGATTGGAACCGCACTCCTGATCTTTATGGGAATCGGATTAATACTTTTGGTGATAGGAATAGGAATGCTGATACACGCCGGAATGTAAGAACAGAAATACAGATTCATAACCGGGTCTATAACAGAAGATCTTTAGCGGAAGAGAAGATAATATAAAGATAAGTGGAATTTATGAATTGCTGTTTTTCCTGAAAAACGAAGTATGCTGTATTCGATTAGTTCTTTACCGGGCAGCTGCATCAATCCGAAAAATTAAACGTTGCACGTGAAACATATTCTAGATTTAGCGGTGGAATGTTTCACGTGAAACAATTACTAGTGGTTTTTATATATAGTTTCACGGGAATAATATATGATCTGTATCAATTGCGGAAAAAAAACAGATGATAATTCGTTGAACTGCCCCTACTGCGGAGCAGAGCTCACCGGTAACGGACAGGTAAAAGACGAAAAATCTAAATATAAAAATCTCAGATGGTTCTTCGGTACCATTGCAGTCCTTGGGATCATCACATTTATGTTTTTTTATATAGCATATGTATTCTCACTCTTTGGTTCCGACTCGCCGGTGGGATTTCTGAACGAATGGGCAATGAACTCCATGAGGCAGGTCAGGATACTTGTACTTGCAGGAATGCTTTTGATCATGATCAACAGCGCGACTCTGCTTGAACTGTACATAAAAGGGAAGAATGTCAAGAGTATCCCGTGGATTGGCGGAGTCATGGTGGCGACAGGTTTCATCCTTTCACCAAGCTTTAAGGCATTTGCGCTTTTGGGCCTGTTCGATCTAGGAATCTGGGAATTCCTGATGCATAAATTCGTGATCGAGTACCGGAGAAATAAGAAATTTTATTCCTTCCTTGAAGAATTTGGCGGAGCCGGAGATGAAGAGGTTCTCGATGAGAACGGGAGTTACAAAAAAGGGATTGATGTCCATTTTGGAACAGAACATTATACCGTCCCGTACAGATTGGCAGAACCATATCGCGTAAATAATCTGGATCTTCAGTTTGCCGTTATATATGACGGGGGAGGAAAAAGATTCCTGGTTCTGGATACCGCAGAGAGAGGCCCCATGCCCATACTCATGCCGGCAGACAGACTTACCGTAGGGAATGTAAAGATAAAAGGAAAAACAGACGATCTGATATTCGATATTTTTTCGTATAATGATTGATCAAAAAACCAAAAAGTTTTTTCACGTGGAACATTTCGTGATATAATAACCACTGTCCGTAAATTGAAAAAGGGGTAAGTATGAACAAAATTTTAGCGATTGCCAATCAAAAAGGCGGGGTCGGCAAGACCTGTACTGCGGTAAATCTTTCCGCATCACTCGGGGAACTCGGAAAGAAGGTCCTTCTTATAGACATGGACCCTCAGGGAAATTCTTCCAGCAGCTTCGGCGTTAATAAGAACGAAGTGGATAATACCATCTATGAAGTCATGCTCGAGGAGTGCACTCTGTCCGAGGCTATAATCAAGGATGTTGCCAAGAACGTATCCATCGTTCCTGCCAATGTAAATCTCGGTGCGGTCGAGATCGAGATGGCCGGCAAGGACAAGGCAAACCTCATCCTCAGAAGAGAACTCGATTTTGTAAAAGACGAATACGATTATATTTTTATAGATTGTCCTCCTGCCATCAGTCTTACAACAGTAAACTCCATGGCAGCAGCTACCGGAGTGATCGTTCCGGTACAGTGTGAGTTCCTTGCACTCGAAGGTCTCGGTCAGGTCATCGAGACCATCAACCTGGTCAGAAGCAGAATGAATCCCACACTTGATCTTACGGGAATTCTTTTTACCATGTATGACGGAAGAACTCTCCTTTCCAACGATGTCGTAGACAACGTAAGAAATACCGTAAAGTATCATACATTCGAAGCAAAGATCCCCAGAAATATCAGGCTGTCGGAAGCACCTTCTTTTGAACAGCCCATTACCGTATACGATCCCAAGTGCAGCGGCGCTATCGCATACATGAATCTGGCAAAAGAAGTGGAAGCATTATTCGCAGGTGAATAAATATCAGGCGTAATTAATTATCGGAGGGAATTATGGCAAGAAAGGGACTTGGCAAGGGACTTGATGCACTCATCCCCAATGTGGTCGTAAAGGAGACCGCGGAGGAGAATACCAAGGCAGCAAAGGAGCAGGCGAAGACCGGTGTTAACGACGGAAGGACCATCGTAAACATCACAAAGGTTGAACCCAACAGAAAGCAGCCCAGAAGAAAATTCAATGAAGATGCACTTCAGGAACTTTCCGATTCCATAAAGCTTCACGGACTGATCGAGCCGATCATTGTTCAGGACAGGGGCGATCATTATGAGATAGTTGCCGGTGAGAGAAGATGGAGAGCTTCCAAGATGGCAGGTCTTAAAGAAGTACCTGTTATTATCGGAAACTATACCGACAAAGAGATCCTTGAGATCTCCATCATCGAGAATACCCAGAGAGAAGATCTCAATCCCATCGAAGAAGCAATGGGATATAAGAGACTTGTCGATGAATTTGATTACACCCAGGATGATATTGCGGAGAGGATCTCAAAGAGCAGATCCGCTATCACCAACTCCATAAGACTTCTCAAGCTTTCCGAAAAAGTTCAGGAAATGCTGATCGAAGATCTCATCAGTGCCGGACACGGAAGAGCACTGCTTGCAATCGAAGATCCCGAGAAGCAGGAAGAGATCGCACAGAAGATCGTTGATGAAAAACTCAATGTACGTGATGTAGAAAAGCTTGTCAATTCACTCAAGAAGCCCGCAAAGCCCAGAGCGGTTACCGACGAAGCACTCAAGGTCTTCTATCATGATATGGAAGAAAATCTCAAGATGGCAGTCGGAACCAAGGTTTCCATCGCAGGCAAGGGTAACGGTGCCGGAACCGTGACCATTGAATTTTACAATAACGAAGATCTTGACCGTATCGCAGCTAAGCTCAGAAGCTAAAAGCACAGAAAAGATCTCAGATACGGGAGGAGAAAAACTTGCAGAGCAGCATCCTTAATTCCATGGGACTTGGCGGGACGGATCCCGCAATATGGATAATCATTCTTTTTGCAATATCGTTACTGATCATCATCATTCTGATCGCGGTATCGTCGGGACAGAAAAAGAAGATCCTCGCACTTACCGACAGAGTTGACGCTCTTACATCAGGCGAAGACGGAAAGAGTCTGGAAGCGGAACTTGACCAGATCATCGCCGATAATGAAAAGCTACTCGATATAAGCGAAAAGAATTCAAAGGACATAAGCACCATCTACGGAAGACTTAAGTCCGTATACCAGAAAATGGCAATCGTAAAATATGATGCTTATGAACAGCTCGGAGGAGAGATGAGCGCAGTTGTGGTCATCCTCGATGAGAAAAACAACGGAGTCCTTATCAATAACGTTTACTCTACCGAAGGCGGATACGTCTACACGAGAGAGATAGAAAACGGAAAATGCAAGCACGAGCTGGGAGCGGAAGAACAGCAGGCTCTCACGGAAGCGATACATAAGTAATTCAGATAATCTGCGAAAGCAAGCTTTCGCAACTTGAATAAATGCCGCTAAAGCGGCGGAATATGAGGCTGGGCGAAAGCAAGCTTTCGCTACTTGAATAAATGCCGCTGATGCTGCGGAATAGAGGTATATTCAATGATAGACATTAAGCTCATAAGAGAAAATCCCGATCTTGTAAAGGAAAACATCAAAAAGAAATTCCAGGATGAAAAGATCGCGCTTGTCGACGAAGTAAAGGGACTCGACGATCAGGTCAGAGCCGCAAAGCAGGAAGGCGATTCGCTCAGATCCAAGAGAAACTCCGTATCCAAGGAGATCGGCGGACTTATGGGCAGGATGAAGAAAGCCGAAAGTACCGGCGATACCGCAGAGGCAGAAAAGCTCAAGGCAGAAGTTGATGCGAAGAAGGCAGAGGTTGAAGCCGGAGCAAAGAGACTCGAGGAGCTTGAGAAGATCGAGGAAGAACTCGGAGAGAAGATCACCAGGATAATGATGGTCATTCCCAATATCATTGATGAGTCGGTTCCCATCGGAAAAGACGACAGTGAGAATGTCGAGATCGAGAAGTTCGGTGATCCGGCAGTTCCTTCTTTCGAAGTTCCTTATCATGCCGATATCCTCGACAGGATCGGCGGACTTGATAAGGATGCCGCAGGACGTACCAGCGGAAACGGATTCTATTATCTTATCGGTGATGCCGCAAGACTTCACTCCGCTATGCTTTCTTTTGCGAGAGATTTCATGATCGACAAGGGATTCACCTACTGCATCCCTCCTTTTATGATCAGAAGCAATGTTGTTAACGGCGTTATGAGCTTCAAGGAAATGGAAGCCATGATGTACAAGATAGAGGGAGAGGATCTTTACCTCATCGGAACCAGTGAGCACTCCATGATCGGAAGATTCCAGGGACAGCTCATCGATGAAGGATCGCTTCCCCAGTGCCTTACCTCATATTCACCCTGCTTCAGAAAAGAAGTCGGTTCGCACGGTATTGAGGAAAGAGGCGTTTACAGAGTTCACCAGTTTGAGAAGCAGGAGATGGTAGTCCTCTGCAAGCCCGAGGATTCCATGGACTGGTACAACAAAATGTGGCAGTTCACCGTTGATTTCTTCAGAAGCCTGGATGTTCCCGTAAGAACTCTCGAGTGCTGCAGCGGAGACCTTGCCGATCTTAAGGTCAAGTCCTGCGATGTTGAGGCATGGAGCCCCAGACAGCAGAAATATTTTGAGGTCGGTTCATGCTCGACCCTCGGAGATGCCCAGGCAAGAAGACTCGGCATCCGCACCAAGGGAGAGAACGGAACTTATCTCGTTCATACCCTTAACAATACCGTACTCGCCACTCCCAGAGGACTCATCGCGGTTCTCGAGAACAATGTTAACGAGGACGGCAGCATCAATATTCCCAAGGCCCTTCAGCCTTACATGGGCGGAAAGACCAAGATAGAACCGAAGAAGTAATATGCATAAATTTCTGAGAGCCATCGGCTTCAGTAAAATAAACAGAGATGACATCAAGGAGCTTGTGCTCACCAGTGTCAAAAAGAATGACACCAGGGGCTACACCATGTCCCTTGACGATGTCATGCTTGCGGAATTTTCCAAGGATGTCGGGGAAGGCATCGGCATAACCGCAGCCGGAACCTTCAGTGAGGACGATCTTTTCCATACCGATTATTATTTTCCGTACCTTAAGGGAACCGGCATAACCTCGACCGAGGATGTGTCGGTCGAAAGGCATGCCGCAAGGGATTCATACGCCGGGATCTGTGATGACGTGAGACTGGGAATGTCCCTGATCTTCTATGTCCAGAACAAGATCCCCTATATCAGTGCGCAGGTTTCGGGAAAGCTTCCTATAAAGGGAACCACTCTTACCCTGTCCGGACTTTCGATCAAGGGAACGATCATTCTTCCTTCGGATAAAGGAAATCCCGACGAAGCCGCGGACAATCTCAGAAAGGTGGAAAGATACCGCCTGATGAAGAGTGCAAAGGGCGGCAATGAAGATGCGATCGAAGAACTGACCATGCAGGATATGGATCTTTACAGCGAAGTATCCAGAAGGGTGGGACAGGAAGATCTTTACAGCATTGTCTATACGAGTATCATGCCCTACGGCGTCGAGTGCGACCAGTACAATGTTCTCGGAGAGATCGTAAAGGTACGCAGGATCAGGAATAATATTTCCGATGAGGAGGTCTGTATTTTAACCCTCCTTGTTAATGATTTGACATTTGACGTCGCCATCAATATAATGGATTTGCTCGGTGAACCCAAACCGGGCAGACGTTTCAAAGGAATCGTCTGGCTGCAGGGCAGGATCAATTATCCATCGGATGATGAAGACGATGCCGAGCCACTGGGTTGATGTTTCCGTAGCTCAGCAGGATAGAGCGTTCGCCTCCTAAGCGAAAGGTCGGCGGTTCGAATCCGCCCGGGAACGCGAAAGCGGCATTTCATTTTGAGATGCCGCTTTTTTTATAAATTTTTGAAAGCAATTTGAGGTAACCGTATGAAAGGAAAGTTAAAACTCATAGGTTTTGAGATCCTCTATCTCGTGCTTGTCATATTAGCATCACTGCCCGCACATTTGGTCCAGTTCTTCGGAAGAAGAATGCCTGAGGACCTGGGTTTTGATCCGCAGATTGAAACCTACGGGATAGATTACAGATATAATCCCTTTGCTTACTTTTTCGGAGTGTTCATTTTTGTATCGGCTCTGTACTTTTTGTATATCTGGGTCCTGAAAAACCGAATGACCCGGGAAAATGTAAAGGGAGTGGTCTTTAAGATAGTTTTCGTCCTGACTTCTCTGTTCTTTTCCTTCATCATGTTTATGATACAGTGCACCGAACTGCTTATATTCCTCGGATTCGACGACAACATCCTGCCCGAACTGGGACAGTTTATTACCGTTTTCATCTGGCCCGTGATCCTTTTCGCATTTTCCGATGCCGCAATGATCGCAGCCGCAATTAAAAAGGAACCGGAAGCACCGGAACCTGCCGAAAAGAGAACGGCAAAAAAAGAACCGGGAAAAAACGGCAAATCCCGGCAAACCCGTGAAAAATAAGGCTTTTCCGACAGGACATCTCTTGTCGGGTTGATAAAAAAACGGCATCTCTCGCTTTGTGTCGTGGAGTTTTCTCCGAAAGGTCCCGAAAATAATCGTGAAAGGAGGTAGAAAATTTTGGATCAGAAAAAAACAGGACAATTCCTGAAAATGCTCAGAAATGAGAAGAAAATGACCCAGGAGCAGCTTGCGGAACAGTTCTATGTAAGTTCAAGAACCGTTTCGAGAT
>JAFWUY010000017.1 GCA_017524035.1 Lachnospiraceae bacterium
AACACACCTGATGAGTTCAGGGATCTCGTGTTCCTTAACAGAACCGGTTATCCTACGAAGAACAGCACTTATGATGCAGCTCTTCAGAAACGTTGCGAGCAGGCCGGAGTAAAGAGACTTTCCATGCATGATCTTCGCCATACAATGGCAACGAGGTTTTGCGAGAACAGTACGAATTACAAGTTTTTAAGCCGAATGCTCGGACATTCCAGTATCAAGATAACAGTAGATACATACGTGCATCAGACAGGTAAAAGCCAGGCTGATGAGACAGATAAATTTTCAGAGTATTTAGACGGGCTCTTTTCATAAAACGTAACGATTTCTAACGAAGAATAACCTCAAAATGTTACGTGAGTGTTACGTAACACAATGTTACGAAGCTGAAAAGCCCTAAAATAAAGGAAATGAGGTAGAGTATATGAAACTAGGAATCGTGGGATTACCCAATGTAGGAAAGAGTACTCTTTTTAATTCGATAACAAAGGCGGGAGCACAGGCGGCGAACTTCCCGTTCTGTACCATAGATCCCAATGTCGGTGTGGTTGCCGTTCCCGATGAAAGGATCGAGAAGCTCGGCAAGCTCTACAACACCAAGAAGGTCACACCCGCAACGATAGAGTTTGTTGATATCGCGGGACTCGTAAAGGGTGCATCAAAGGGTGAGGGACTCGGAAACCAGTTCCTTGCAAACATCCGTGAAGTTGATGCGATCGTTCACGTAGTAAGATGCTTTGATGACGATAACGTTATTCACGTGGACGGAAGCGTTGATTCCATAAGGGATATCGAGACCATCAATCTCGAACTTATCTTTGCCGATCTCGAAGTTCTCGAGAAGCGTATCGCCAAGGTCGCCAAGACCGCGAGAATGGACAAGACCGCAGCCAAGGAGCTTGATCTGCTCGAAAGATTCAAGGCTCATCTCGAAGCAAATAACGCAGCCAGAACCCTTGTGACGGAAGATGAGGATGAGATCAAATACCGCAGGGAATTCAACCTGCTTACCGACAAGCCCGTTATCTATGCCGCAAACGTGGAGGACGGTGATCTTGCCGATGACGGAGCAAGTAACGAAAATGTAAAGAAGGTACGCGCATTCGCAGCCGAGGAAGGCTCCGAGGTATTCGTTATCTCCGCAAGAACCGAGGAAGAGATATCTGAGCTTGATGAGGAGGAAAAGAAAGAATTCCTCGACGCACTCGGACTTAAGGAATCCGGACTTGAAAAGCTTGTAAGGGCAAGTTACGATCTGCTCGGACTCATGAGCTTTCTTACCGCGGGAGAAGATGAGTGCCGTGCATGGACCATCAAAAAGGGAACCAAGGCTCCTCAGGCCGCAGGAAAGATCCACACCGATTTTGAACGCGGCTTTATCAAGGCTGAGGTCATTAATTATCAGGATCTTCTCGACAACGGCTCGATCGCAGCCGCCAAGGAGAAGGGAATCGTCCGTATCGAAGGAAAAGAATACGTTGTTCAGGACGGTGACGTTATCCTGTTCAGGTTTAATGTGTGATGAATATTAAAGATATTTCTTTTCCAAATCTTCATCTGTATCTTTCAAATGTTCCGGACGGAATAAGTGTATTCGGCTTCGAGATAAAGCTCTACGCCATATGCGTTGTGCTCGGAATGTTTGCGGGAGGAACGCTTGCCGCATGGATCGCAAAGCGCGAAGGATGGAGTAAGGAGATCATCTGGGACTTTTTCTTTTACGGAGTGTTCTTCGGAGTTCTCGGTGCACGCATCTATTACGTGATATTCTCCTGGGATTATTACAAAAACGAACCGCTTCAGATACTGAATATCAGACAGGGCGGACTTGCCATATACGGCGGCGTGATAGCGGCTTTCATAACGGTATTCGTCTACTGTAAGATCAAAAAGCTGAACGGTCTGAGACTTCTCGATACCTGTGTGCCCGGACTTATCCTCGGACAGGCATTCGGAAGGTGGGGGAATTTCTTCAACCGCGAAGTGTTCGGAGAATATACGGACAACATCTTTGCCATGAGACTTCCCGTGGGCGCGGTACGTGCAAGGGACATAAGCGAGAGCATTTCCTCACACATGCTGCCCGGTGAGAATTTCATCCAGGTGCATCCCACGTTTCTGTACGAAAGTCTCTGGAACGTCGGCGTGGTGATCCTGCTTGTGTTCCTTGGTAAAAAGAGAAAATTCTACGGTGAGATAGGACTTCTGTATCTGATAGGGTACGGAGTGGGAAGATTCTGGATAGAAGGGATCCGCACCGATACGCTGTTCATACCCGGAACAAGCCTGGCTGTATCACAGGTTCTGGCCGCAGTGATGGTCATCGTAAGCATCATTATCGATGTGACGGTAAGAATACTGATCTCAAAGGGGAAATTTAAATCTATCGTTTTTTGCCCCACTGATTCCCACTAAAAACAAAATCTTGTAGTGTCTGTTAAAACTGACTCCCAAAATGTAGATTTTGGGGGTCTTTTTTTGTCAATTTTTACCCAAACAAAATTTTAAGAAATATTAATAAATTGCTTGCAAATCCTTAATACAGGGGTTATTATCATATTGTCGTGGGAAATAGTGGGCAGATTACCCCCAAAAGTGGGAAAAATCTCCCGGAGAGAAAAAGGACGAAAATGACCGGTCTTATCGGCGAATACAACAGAACAATTGACGCCAAAGGCCGCATGTCCGTGCCTTCCAAGTTCACTGCGATACTGGGAGAGTCCTTCGTTATTTCCAAGGGTCTGGACGGATGTCTTGTTATTTACACGGACGAAGAGTGGGCAGAGTTTTCCGAAAATCTGGGAAAACTTTCCGACGGTGATAAGACGGCACGTGCACTTAAGAGATTCTTCGGATCGGGTGCTTCAAAGGTAGATATAGATGCCCACGGAAGAGTACTCGTTCCGGCGCCGCTCATAGCATATGCGGGACTGTCCAAAGACGTAACGATAGTCGGTACGGCAGGCGGAAGAGCCGAAGTCTGGGATACCGATAAGTGGAATTCACTGAGCGAGGAGATCAGTCCCGAAGAAGCAGCTCAGAGCCTATTTGAAAAGGGAATCATGCTTTAAGAGATGGAATTCAAACATACCTCGGTTCTGCTGGAAGAAACAATAAGTTCATTGATGGTCCGCCCTGACGGTGTTTACCTGGACGGTACTCTCGGCGGGGCGGGCCACTCCTCCTTTATCGCTTCAAAACTCACCACCGGTCATCTTTACGGATTCGATCAGGATGAGGATGCGATAAAGGCGGCAAGCGAAAGGCTTGATGAATTCAAAGATAATGTGACGGTGATCAGGGATAATTACCGGAACGCCGTAAGGATCCTTAAGGAAATGGGGATCAAAGGAGCGGATGGGATCATGCTCGACCTGGGGGTCAGCTCCTATCAGTTCGACAACGGTGAGAGAGGTTTTTCGTACAACACGGACGCTCCCCTCGATATGAGGATGGATACGAGAAAGGATCTCACGGCAGCGGTGATCGTAAACGAATATCCGGAAGAAGAGATCAGAAGGATACTCAGGGATTACGGAGAAGAAAAGTTCGCGCATCAGATCGCGTCGAACATAGTAAAGGAAAGAAGCAGACACAGGATAGAGACCACATTCGAGCTGAACGAGATCATCAAAAACTCGATACCTGCCAAGTTCAGGGCTGGCGGCCATCCTTCGAGACAGACCTTCCAGGCACTCAGGATCGCGTGCAACGAAGAACTCGATGTCCTTGAAACATCACTCGATGATATGGCGGATTTCCTTAATCCCGGCGGAAGGCTCAGCATAATAACATTCCATTCGCTGGAAGACAGAATAGTAAAGAACGCATTCAAAAGATTTGAAAACCCGTGCATATGTCCTCCGAATTTTCCGAAGTGCGTATGCGGAAGGGTATCCAAGGGGAAAGTAATAACAAGAAAACCGATAATACCGACAGACGATGAGATCGAGGCGAATCCGAGATCGAGAAGCGCAAAGCTCAGGGTATTTGAACGAACTCTTTGAAGAACGGATTCTTCAGTAAACAGAGGGGGAAAAGGAAAATGGCGATCAGAACATCATACTCAGACTTCATACAGGGTACCGCGGTAAGGAAGGAAGCACCCGCAAGACCTTACGTACGTCCCGAAGTACGCAGGGCTCCCAGGCGCAAGACGGCAAGGAGAAGACTTTCTCTTCCCGTTGTTCTTTCCGCAGGTCTTGCTCTGGTTTCCTTTGCACTCTGTGCTTTTTTGATGGTAACATATGTAAGGCTCAGAAGTGACCTTACCGAAATAAGCAGAAGCGTGACCGCAAAGAGAAGCGAGCTTTCAAGCCTTATCTCCAGAAATGATGCCGAGTATAACCGCATCATGGCGAGCGTCGATCTTGCATCCATCGAAGCAGTCGCAAGAGGAGAGCTTGGAATGACCTATGCCGACGAAGGCCAGATCTGCTTCTATTCCGGAGAGACCGGCGACTATATGAGAAGATACAGTGACTGAGGCTGACGTATGGCTTTAAAACAGAAAAAAAAGAAAAGTAATTCCAGAGGAACATTCACGGCGAGGCAGTTAAGATTCTACAAGCTGAGTATGTTGCTTCTGGTTTTACTCGTTATACTGGTATTTCTTTCCATCAGGCTGGTTAAGATCGTACGGGATCACGGTGAGGATTACCAGCGGATCGTTTTATCCAACCAGAGATATGACTCCATAATCATCCCCTTCAGACGAGGGGATATTGTTGATTCAAAGGGAACCATTCTTGCCACGAGTGAGAAGGTATATAACCTCGTTGTCGATGCATCTGTAATGATGACATACGACGACAACAGATATCTTGAGCCCACGCTTACGGCGCTCGGACAGTGCTTTCCCCAGATAAACATAAACGAGCTCAGGGCGTATGTGACCAATAACGAGAGCAGCCAGTACCACATTCTCGCAAAGAGACTCACATACGGTGAGATAAGCGAATTCCTGAACATGCAGGAGAATAATTCATATATCCGCGGTGTCACCTTTGAAGAAGAGTACAAGAGAATATACCCCATGGGTAATTCCTGCTCCACCTTCCTCGGATATACCATAGGAAACGGAAACTCCGGCGGAAAATACGGTCTTGAAGAGTATTACGAAGGAATACTTACCGGAACGGACGGAAGAGAATACGGATTCCAGAATGAGGATGCCACTCTCGAAAGAACCATCAAGCCTGCGGTCGACGGCTACACCATACATACCACCATCGATGCCACGATCCAGGGCATTGTCGAAAAGCATCTGAGCATATTCAACGAAACATACAGGAACAATTACCGCCAGGGTAACGGCGCGGAAAATCTCGGATGCATCATCATGGATATCAATTCCGGAGAGATCCTCGCCATGGCGGATTTCCCCACATATAATCCCGGCGATTACATGAACACCGATCCGCTCATCGGATGCAACTATTACGAAGCCGTAGAAAATGCGGGCGGATATATCGAGTACAGAAAGTCTGCGGAAACGATCACTCAGGAAATGATCGACCAGATGTCCTCAGACCAGATCAATGTCAATCTCTACAATCTCTGGAAGAATCAGTGCATCAGCTATACATATGAACCCGGTTCGACCGCCAAGCCCTTTACGGTCGGTGCCGCACTTGACTGCGGTGCGATAACCGGCAACGAAGTTTATACATGTAACGGTGCACTTCAGGTTTCAAATTATTTTATTAAGTGTCATACATATGATTCGGGCGGAGACGGCGTCGTAACCGTACAGGATTCGATCGCATGGAGCTGTAATGTTGCGCTCATGAAGATCGCACAGTCCCTCGGAACCGAGAACATGTGCAAGTATCAGAGACTTTTCAATCTCGGACTCAAGACCGGTATCGATCTTGCCGGAGAGGCACGTACCGAGACACTCGTATATAATGCGTCGACCATGGGCCCCGTAGACCTTGCGACCAACTCCTTCGGTCAGAACTTCAACGCGACCATGATCCAGATGATCTCAGGTTTCTCATCACTGATAAACGGCGGATATTATTACGAGCCCCATCTCGTAAGCTATATAACCGATTCAAACGGTGCGGTCATCCAGACCATAGAACCCAGAGTCTTAAAACAGACCGTATCCGAATCCGTTTCCGAGAGAATGAGACAGTACTGCAGGGCTACCGTAATGGAAGAGGGCGGCTCCAGACGAAGCGGAAGAAATGCAAGGCCTTACGGTTATGCGATCGGCGGAAAGACCGGAACCGCACAGACCATTCCCCGTGAGACCGGACAGATCGTTATCTCATTTATGGGATATGCTCCCGCGGACGATCCGCAGATAGCGATCTATGTTGTTATCGACAGACCTAATTTTGCAAAGCAGGATAATGTTAAATATGCATGTCTTCTCTGCAGGGATATTCTTCAGGAAGTTCTTCCTTATATGGGCATCTATATGACGGAGCCCCTTACGGATGAAGAAATCAAATACCTTGAAGAAAAGCAGCTTGAGAACACTCTCAGATATACTCAGGGAAGCGAAGAGCAGAGCGTTGAAACCGGAACGGAAGATCCTTATGAAGAGATAGAGCTTTCCGAGATCACGGATTCAACGGGCGAGACGGCAAGCGTTTATCCCAGATGGATGTCATATCCCATCGATGAAAAAACAGGCTACCGCGTGGGTCCTGACGGAAAGTACTACGATGCCGATACAGGCGAGCTTGCTACGGAATCGATGTCGATACTCGATGATACGATCCCTGTTAACGACAATCTTGACGGAAATACACAGACTGAATAAAAGTTACTTATGGCTGATATGAATCGGGCAAACAGAATAAAGTAATAAGAATGGACGTTCGGACGTGGAAGGACAGCGCCGATAATTTCAGGGAATACCTTGAAACGGATATCGACCTGAACCTTTTGTTCATTGTTCTCTTTTTGATCGGTTTCGGGCTTCTTATGGTTTATTCCGCATCCTCTTATGTTGCTCTCAGGGATTTCGGAAAATCGTCTTACTTTTTCAGAAAACAGATCATCGCGGATGTTCTCGGACTGGTCTGTATGTTCATAACGATCTTCATGCCCGTTAAGAAGATCATGGATCTTCCTCATATAAAGAAGATCGTTTATTTCCTTGCCATAGGAGTTATTTTCCTTGTCATTCCTTTCGGAATCGAATCACACGGTGCGAGAAGATGGATACAGGTTCCTTTCATAGGAGGTAACCTTCAGCCTGCAGAGATCACCAAGCTTCTGATGATCATATTCCTTGCGGCAATGATCAACTCGATGGGCAATAAGGCGATCACTTCATGGAAAGGCTTTTCGCTGTGCATGGGACTTACCTGTCTGGCATCGATCCTTCTTTATACCGTTACGGATAACCTCAGCTCCGCACTGATCGTTTTCTGTATCGCATTTGTAATGTGCTTTGTCGCATCGGCCGATTTCAAGAAGTATCTTCTTTTCATAGCGCTCGGTCTGGCAGCTGCGGGAGGTCTTATCGCATATGTATCGTCGAACGATTCCGCTGCGGAAGGTTCCTTCAGACTCACAAGAATCTCATCATGGCTCCATCCCGAGAATTCAACCGAGACTTCGGCACATCAGATGCTTCAGGGACTTTATGCGATAGGTAACGGAGGATGGTTCGGAAGAGGACTCGGACAGAGCGTGCAGAAGATCACCGTCCTTCCCGAGCCTCACAACGATATGATATTTGCGGTCATCTGTGAGGAACTCGGCATCATAGGTGCGATATCTCTTATGATCATGTTCGCACTTATGATCTACAGAATGCTTCTTATAGCGAGAAATACCAAGGACAGATTCAATTTCCTTGTTGTATCGGGTATAATGGCCCATTTTGCGATCCAGGTTGTTCTTAACATCGCGGTTGTTACCGGTTCAATACCCAATACCGGTGTTTCGCTTCCTTTCATAAGTTACGGCGGATCTTCAGCTCTTTTCCTTCTTATTGAGGTAGGACTCGTTCTCAATATAGACAGGGCCAACAGGGCGGAAAGCAGGGGGAAGTGAGCGCCCGCGGGGGCAGGGCAGTACGCAGGATAATGGTGCCTTTGCTCATTTTCCTTCTCATATTTGCCTGCGTGATGGGAATTGCATATTTTCTCGAGATCTACAGGGTTGATCCCGCCAAGATATATGTTGACGGCAACACTCATTACTCCAATCAGGAGATCATTGACATTGTTATGACGGGACCGCTCGGAGACAATTCGATCGTCCTGTCAATGAAGTATAAGAACAGGAAGATCACGGATGTTCCCTTCGTCGATGCGATAACCGTAGAGGTTGTTTCATCCGATTCCATAAGGATCAGGGTATTTGAAAAGGCTCTGGCCGGATATGTTAAGTATCTGGACAGATATATCTATTTTGATAAGGACGGGACCGTAGTTGAAAGCTCCGATGTCCTTACAAAAGGAATTCCCCAGGTCACGGGCATCAATTTTTCCGGGATCCAGGTAGGTAAACCGCTTACAACAGATGATACCGACATATTCTTAAGGACACTCGATCTTACAAAGCTGCTCGCAAAATACGAGCTTTCCGCGGACAGGATACATTTCCACGGAAACGGCGAAGTTACAATATATTTCGGAAATATCAGGGTGGACCTCGGAACCGATGAACAGGGAATAGAAGATAAGGTAATGCTTCTCGGAAAGTTCCTTGAAAGGGTTGAATCACTCAGCGGGGTACTCGATATGGAGGAGTACAACGAAGAAGGGATATATGTTTTCAAGCCCGACACCGACGGCCAATAACAGGTGTTATCCACAATATATGTTGAAAAATATGCGTTTTTAAATTATTATAGTACAGAATGTAGACATTTTTTAGGAGGACAAAACCTTGTACGAGATAAAAGAGTCCACAAAACCTAACGGAAAAGCAAGAATTATCGTTGTAGGTGTCGGCGGTGCCGGCAACAACGTTGTAGACAGAATGATAGAAGACGGAGTCACAGGCGTAGAGTTTGTGGCAATGAATACTGACCTTCAGGATCTTGAGCTTTCACTGGCTCCCGATAAGGTTCCCCTCGGTGAGAAGGAAACACAGGGTCTCGGCGCAGGTGCCGATCCCGAAGTCGGAGAAAGAGCCGCTCAGGAGAGCATTGATGAGATAAGAGAGCATCTTAAGGATGCAAATATGGTATTCATAGTCTGCGGCATGGGCGGCGGAACCGGAACGGGTGCTGCTCCCGTTATCGCACACGAAGCAAGGGAACTCGGAATCCTTACCGTCGGTGTAATGACCACTCCCTTCACTATTGAAAGAGCCGTAAGAAGAGAAAATGCACAGATGGGTATCGCCAAGATCCGTGACGATCTTGATACCATTCTCGTTATTCCCAATGACAAGCTTTTCAATCTTGCCAGCAAATCCACTCCCATAAAGACAATGTTCAAGCTTGCTGACGAAGTGGTCAAGCAGGCTGTTCGCGGTATTACCGATATCATCAACGAGGACGGAGATCTTAACCTTGATTTCGCCGACATAAAGAAGGCAATGAAGGACAAGGGAACAGCACTTATCGGAATCGGAGAGGCGGAAGGCGAAGGCAGAGCCGTTGCCGCTGCCAAGGCTGCTGTTGAGAGCAAGCTTCTCGATTCCAAGATCAACTCCGCAAATGCCATCATCGCAAACGTTGTCGGTAATGTTACCGCAGGCGATATCATGGAGATTGACGAATACTTCCACGATCTTGTCGGCGACAGAGTCGACTTCTTCCTCGGTATGCGTAACGATGAGAGTCTCGGAGACAAGATCAGCGTTACCATCATCGCTACCGGCATCGATGACAATATGTCTAACGGCGGATTTGTACCCCGCAATGTTCCCGCTCAGCCCAGATACGGAACCGTAAACATTCCTCCCGTTGACAGTATTTCGTTTAATCCCTCACCCGCTCCCGCATCTTCACCCGTATCACGTGAGAGCGCAGACAGACCTGTTGCTCCCATCAGAACAGTCAATCCCACCACTCTCGGTGCCGACGGAACCGGTCTTAAGAGCAGGGTAAAGGACGTTCATATGGAGGTTCCTTCTTTCCTCAGAAAAAAGAATGACGAGTGACTTTCATAATGAGGTGATCCATGATCAAACGTGAAGATATCCTTCCCATGGGTTTCCTGAAAAAATCGGATTTTTCGGGATCCTATGGGGGACTTAGATACAGACTCAAGAAAATATCTGAAACAGTCGCATCGGATTCGGGAGAAGAGCGCAAGGAAGATCATCTGCTCTGCGAGATCTGGCCCGGTCCATTCAATTATCACACAACCCCCGATGAAGTTAAGCAGTCCAAAAAGTTTTCTTTTGACGAAGACGGTGTGTGTGATTCGATTTCCTGGATGAATGACGTATATGCGGAAGATCCCGAGAAATGGGAGAAAGCCGCTGCCGATTGGGAGAGCTACGGAGCATAATCTAACTTTAAGGAGAACGCCATGAAGTGTCCATATTGCGGAAGTGATGATACGAGAGTTATTGATTCCAGACCTGCCGATGATAATTATTCCATCAGAAGGCGCAGGATCTGCGATAACTGCAGTAAGCGTTTCACTACTTATGAGAAGGTTGAAACCATCCCTCTCATTATCATCAAGAAGGATAATAACAGAGAGCAGTATGACCGTGCCAAGATCGAATCCGGCGTACTCCGCGCCTGCCACAAGAGGCCTGTCAGCGCAACACAGATCACTCAGCTTGTCGATGAGGTAGAGAACGAGATCTCCACACTTGAGGATAAGGAGATTCCTTCCCGCATCATCGGTGAGATTGTAATGAAGAAGCTTAAAAATCTCGATGCGGTCGCATATGTAAGATTTGCATCCGTATACAGAGAATTCAAGGATGTAGACTCGTTCATGGATGAGCTTAAGGGATTCATCGGAAAGAACTGATAACAGTTTTTTCCATCTCCGTATTAATATGTCATTCCTTTCTGCCGATATATATAGCGGACAGGTTTTGACACGGAGGTCATGACTATGAGGATAGGGAATTATTTCGATCATTCACAAATCTGTAATGATTACTCATCTCTGAAGATCCGCGAAGCCCTGGCTGAGGTTAAGAAGCCCGAAGAGCAGAAGGCGGCATCGGAAAGCTTAAGTGCGGTTCCCACTCAGGAAAAAACTGATGCCGAAAGCGCCGTTAAGCGTGAAAGGCTGATCGGACTCGAAGATATTTCGATCACCTTCAACAAGAATAACGATTTCGACATCATCGGAAAGACAAGCGATATAACCGATCTCGATCTTCAGAAGGCGGTTTCGATATCCAAGAGGGATGACATCCTGAATAATTACAAGACGTCGGAGAACGCACTTCCCGTTTATACCGGCGAAGAGGGAACGGTCATCGCAAAATAATGTGAGATTATTGAAAGGACAGGCATATGCCTGTCCTTTTTTTGGTGTGAAACAGGCTGCCGATGTTGTATAATGTCTGTTGGGTTTTGATCTTAAGAAAACACACCCCGAATAAAGGAGCGATTATGAAAAAGAAAGGCACTAAAGAAATCATTATCCTGACGATCAAGATCGTATTTATTGCCGTAGTGGCCGGCATTATATTCGCAGGAAAGTTCTATACGACTGCGGATACCGTCGGAGAAACGGCATGGGCACTTGTTCCGCCTTTGGTAGCCATTGTTCTTGCACTTATCACCAAAGAGGTTTACAGTTCGCTTTTTATCGGTATCATTACCGGCGGACTTCTTTTTTCGGGATATGCATTTGAGGGAACGATCGATCATGTATATACCGACGGACTTATCGTTTCCCTTACCGATTCATACAATGTGGGAATACTTATCTTCCTTGTGATACTCGGTATTATCGTGTGTCTCATGAACCGTGCCGGCGGAAGTGCCGCATTCGGTGATTGGGCATCAAAGCATATCAAGACCAGGGTTGGTGCACAGATCGCAACCATCTTCCTCGGTGTGCTCATATTCATAGACGATTATTTCAACTGCCTTACCGTAGGTTCGGTAATGAGGCCTGTTACCGATAAGCATAAGGTTTCAAGGGCGAAGCTTTCATATCTCATTGATTCCACTGCTGCTCCCATCTGTATCATAGCCCCCGTTTCATCCTGGGCTGCCGCTGTTTCCGGATTTGTACCCGGAGACGAGAACGGTATCGCTCTTTTTATCAAGACGATTCCCTATAACTTCTATGCACTCCTTACGATAGTAATGATGGTCGTCCTTGCGATCGCCGGAACCGATTTCGGTCCCATGGCCATACATGAAAAGAATGCCAGGGAGAATGACGATCTGTTTACAACACCCGACAGACCTTACAGCGAGTCTTCGGATTCAATGATAAGTTCAAAAGGAAAGGTCATCGATCTTGTCATTCCCGTTGTTGTACTTGTTATCTGCTGCATCATCGGAATGATCTACACCGGAGGATTTTACTCGGGTGAGTCATTCATAAATGCATTTGCCAATTCCGATGCTTCCGTAGGACTTGTTTACGGATCCTTCTTCGGACTGGTTATCACCCTGATCCTTTATCTGGTCAGAAGAGTTCTCAGCTTCAAGGAGTGCATGGAATGCATCCCCGAGGGCTTCAAGGCGATGGTCGCTCCGATCCTCATCCTTACATTTGCATGGACACTTAAAGAAATGACAGGATCTCTCGGTGCCAAGGAGTTCGTTGCGGGACTGGTTGAGAGGTATGCCGGAGATTTCCTTTTCATTCTTCCTTTTGTCGTATTCCTTGTTGCGGTATTCCTGTCATTTGCAACCGGTACTTCATGGGGAACATTCGGAATCCTTATCCCCATTGTCGTAAATCTTTTTGTAGATACCGATCCCCAGATGATGATCATCGCAATGAGCGCATGTATGGCCGGTGCCGTATGCGGAGACCATTGCTCGCCTATATCCGATACAACCATCATGAGCTCGGCCGGAGCGCAGTGTAACCATCTGAACCATGTTTCCACACAGATCCCCTATGCGCTTACCTGTGCGATTATTTCGGGTCTCTGCTACTTTGTCGCCGGATTCATGAGAAATCCAGTGATCCCTCTTTTGATAGGAGCCGTGATCATATGCCTTATCGCTTTCCTTCCCAGATATGTAAGCGATAAAAAGTAAGACATGATTTGTAATGATCTATCTTGATAACGCTGCAACAACACAGATAGAAGAAACTGCTTTAGGCGCCATGCTTCCCTTTTTGAAAGGGGAGTATGGCAATGCTTCTGCCGTCTACGAGCTCGCAAGAAACTCGAAGAGGGCAGTTTTTAATGCAAGGAAACAGTGTGCGGCCGTTATCGGTGCGGCACCGAATGAGATCTTCTTTACATCCGGAGGAACGGAGTCGGATAACTGGGCTCTCATCGGCGCTTATGAAGCATGGAAAAAGAAACAGGGCGAGGCCTGCGCTGTCTCCGGAAAAGCGGAAGCACCTGGAAAAACGTCCGTGACTGAGAAAGCGGGCGGTCACATCATCACAACCGCGACAGAGCATCATGCGATTCTCAGGACCGCGGAATATCTCGAATCACTCGGAGTATCGGTTACATATTTGGTTCCTGACGGTGAAGGATTCGTAAATGCTTCACAGGTTCTTGAAGCGGTAAGGGAAGATACATTCCTTGTATCCGTCATGACTGCCAACAATGAGATCGGTACCATAGAACCCGTATGCGAGATCGCCGATGCCGTGCACGGTGTCAGGAAGGACATTCTTTTCCATACCGATGCGGTCCAGGCATTCGGACAGATACATCTTGACAGTTTCGCAGAGCATGTCGACCTCCTTTCCGCAAGCTCCCATAAGCTCGGCGGTCCCAAGGGTGTCGGAATGCTCTATATAAAGGATGGTATCAAATTTGGTTCGTTTGTGAGGGGCGGAATGCAGGAAAGCGGAAGAAGGGCCGGAACGGAGAATGTTGCGGGTATTGTGGGCTTCGGAGCGGCTGCAGAGGCTTCTTTTGCAGGAATTGATGCAAAAATAAACAAAGAGACGGCACTTCGTGACAGGATGATTGCAGAATTAAGCAATATAACAGGCGTTATTATTAACGGACCATATGAAAAGGGAGATTCTGCAAAGAGACTTCCCGGCAATATTTCCGTCTGTATAAAGGGTATAGAAGGTGAATCCGCGCTCATTATGCTTGACAGGGAAGGGATATGTGCATCGAGCGGATCTGCATGCACATCGGGCGCAAGAGAACCCTCACACGTGCTTAAAGCTATAGGAAGAGCGGATGATGAGGCGAAGGGGTCTCTAAGGTTCACACTTTCACATCACAACACCGGGGAAGAGACAGACAGGGCAGCAGCTGTTCTTGCTGAGATTGTTTCAAAGCTTCGCGGCAGAAACAGATTTTAAAACTTTTATGCGTCGGACTTTTTTGGTTTCATGCTTTTTGTATGAGCTGAACCGGGAATCCATGCGGAAACTGAGATAATGAAGAAAACCGTAGTCGTGGGTATGAGCGGAGGCGTTGATTCATCCGTCTGCGCATACCTTCTAAAAGAACAGGGATATGACGTTATCGGAGTCACCATGCAGATATGGAGACCCGAGAATGCATGTGATGTATCGTACAACGGCGGATGCTGCGGATTGTCCGCAGTCGATGATGCGCGCCGTGTTGCGGAGGTCATAGGCATTCCTTATTACGTAATGGATTTTCGAGAGGAATTCCAGAAGTACGTCATAGATAATTTCACATCCCAGTATGTGAAAGGAAGAACGCCCAATCCCTGCATCGAATGCAACAGGCATGTAAAGTGGGAAGCGCTTCTGCGCAAGTCCCGTGACATAGGTGCGGACTTTCTTGCCACCGGACATTATGCGAGAATTTCAAGGCTCGAAAACGGAAGGTACACCATTTCAGCGTCGAAGACCGCAGCCAAGGACCAGACATATGCGTTGTATGCGCTGACCCAGGACCAGCTTTCGCATACGCTTCTTCCCATAGGAGAATATGAGAAGACCGATGTCAGGAAGATCGCCGAAGAGGCGGGGCTCCCTGTGGCTCATAAGAAGGATTCCCAGGAGATCTGCTTTGTGCCTGACGGAGATTATGCATCCTTTATCGAAAATGAAGAAGGTGTTGTCGTGCCCGGGCCGGGAGACTTCGTAACATCTGACGGAACCTTTATCGCAAAGCATAAAGGAATCACTCATTATACGGTCGGTCAGAGAAGAGGCCTCGGTGTTGCCGCAGGTGAGCGTATCTATGTAACCGATATCGATCCTTCAACGAACCGCGTGACACTGGGTGCCGACGAAGACCTGTTCACTTCCGTTGTGACCGCAGATGATGTTTGCTGGATGGGACTTGAAGGAATCACCGCAGGAGACGTCATCCGTGTCAAGGCCAAGATCAGATACAACCACGGAGGAGAGCTCGGAGTGCTGGAGAGCGCCGGAGACGGAAAGGTCAGGGTGACCTTCGATAAGCCCGTTCGCGCCGCCGCTCCGGGACAGGCACTTGTTTTCTATGACGAATCCGGAACGTATATTTACGGCGGCGGAACTATAGTGCAGTAACGCTGCCTTAAGATACTCTTTGCTTTTGAAATCATCTTTTTTTGCTGCTTTGGTCAGTGTATATGGAGATTATCGCGTACTATAAATCGGATATGCCCGAGAAGTTCGGTGTGCCGCGTCAGAGCGGGTTGGCTCCCCATCTGAAGGGGCGCATTGTTTTTGAAGAGAAATATTCGGACCCGAATGCATTTGAAGGTCTTGACGGATTTGACCGCATCTGGATCATCTGGAGATTCGATGTAAAGGAAGACGACTCATTCCGTGCCAAGGTCCGCCCTCCCAGACTTGGGGGCAATACTTATATGGGAGTTTTTGCGACACGTTCTCCTTTCAGGCCGAATCATCTCGGACTTACCTGCGCGAAGATAGAAGGCATCGGTTCCGATGAAAACGGAAGATGCTATATCGATGTATCCGGCGCTGATATGACAGACGGAACCGAAGTGTTCGATGTCAAACCTTATATTCCCTATGCGGATGCTTATCCGGATGCCAAAGGGGGATTTGCACAGGATGAGGTCAACAGGTATCACAGACTTGAAGTCATCATCCCCGAAGAGATCAGGGACAGCATTCCGGAAGAACAGCTTTCGGGACTTATCGAAGTTTTATCCCTCGATCCCAGACCTTCATATCAGAACGACCCCGAAAGAATATACGGATTATCTTTTGCGGGATGCAATATTAAATTCAAAGTTTCCGGAGATGAGCTTACGGTGATAAACGCCGAATAAGTGCTTTTCCGGACATTAGACAAGGTTGTCCGGACATAAAAAACGGCATTTCTCGCTTTGTGTCGTGTTATTTTTCCGAAAGATCTCATATTCTGCAGATGAAAGGAGGTATTTCCGCATGGACCAGTCCAAGATAGGACAGTTTTTAAAACAGTTAAGAAAAGAAAAAGGAATTACCCAGGAAGAATTTGCAGAAAAGATCGGCGTTTCCGGAAGGACCGTATCCAGATGGGAAACAGGCTCCAATATGCCTGACATTTCCCTTCTCGTGGATATTGCGGACTTCTATGATGTCGACGTCAGAGAGATCATTGAAGGAGAGAAGAAAAGCGAGATGATGAATGAAGAGATAAGAGATACCGCCGAGAAAATGGCGGATTATGCGGGTGCTGAAAAAGGAAGGCTGCTTAAGTTTTCCCAGATCGTGGGAGTTGTGGGAATGATAATTCTTTCCGCGGCAACCGTATTCCAGTGCCTGAATTATGAGCCTTCTCCATGGACATTTATATCCGTTATATTGTCCTTTCTGGCACTTGTTGCAATGATGGTCATGACCCTGTATGTAACCGGAGTTCTCCGGAGGATCATAAACAACAGGACAGCCGCGATCGCGATAATTGTCCTTGTTGCTGTTCTCTTTTTGATTGTGGTCAGATACATAGTGGGAATGATGATGGTCATAGCGGTTATTTATCTTGATTACCTGAAGCCCGCCAGCCGGATCGAAGGCATTGAGAATTACGATAAGACATATCTGGAGGAAGAGTTCTCGGGAGATATGACATCCCACTTTTTCCTTTTCCCGGATGATGTGGGGGCGGCAGAAAAAGCTGACTTTTGGTATGAGTATAAAACAGACCTCCTCGATACCGAAGGTTCTTTCTTCCTTGAAGCCGTATATTCGGATGAAGACTTTGAAAACGAAACGGAACGTATTTCGGAAATCACATGTACCGTAAACAACGGGGAAGAAGATATTACCCAGTCTGTTATCTATGATGAGGATATGTATAATTATCCGGCATATATAGCCATTGACGGATATACGCATAATTACGAATATGCTCTGATGGACTATGACAATAACAGAATTATATATGTAATGCTGGGATATCCGGATTATGAAGATTTGTCGGAGTACAGTGATTATCTTAAATCCGATCAGGATGCATACGATCTTGAAAACGGGACCACGCTTGAAAGATTTTGCATATATTCTGCTAAAGCCGTAGGTTTTGACGGATACTGCGAATACTGATCGCAACAAAAAGCAGCGACGTTTTTGTCGCTGCTTTTTTTGGATGTTAAATCATTCAGAAACCGGCATCCCACATCATACCGCAAGCCCCTAAGATAAGAATTCCCGGAATATTGATCACCGATCCCAATACGCCGGTTATCAGGGCGGCAATCGCAGTACCGATGCTTTCTCCTTTTGATAATACCATTATGCTCAGAGTTATTCCGCGAATACCGAATAACAAAAATATAAAAAGCATCAAAGGCAGAAATCTCTTTATAATTTGTGGTATTCGGGAAGTCTGTTTTCGTAAATGCAATAGTACTTGAATCCGGCTTCCTTTAACACATCGGGAACTTTGTCGAAATGATCCGCAATGTTCTCGGGCTTGTGAGCATCGGAGCCTATGGTGACGATCTCTCCGCCGAGTTCACGGTAGCGCCTGAGAGCAGCCATGCAGGGATGGAATTCTTTCATACCCTTGGTCATTGCCTTGGTGTTGATCTCGATTCCTTTTTCGTTTTCGATAAGATATCTGAAGATCTCGTCGATTATATCGCCGTATTCGGAGTAATCGTATTCGCGTGTCCCGCTGGGCAGATACCTGACGATGTAATCGAGGTGACCGAGCACATCGAAATTATGGAACTTCTTTATGTTCTCCAGGTACTCGGTGAAATACTGTCTTAATACGTCTTTTTCATCTCTTCCCTCGAAGAACTGTTTGTAATAGGGATCCTGACCGTCCACGAGATGGAGCGATCCGATTATGAAATCATATTCATGATCGCGGCAGAAGATGAGGTTTTCTTTTACGCAGCTTTTCTGGAGTCCGATCTCGACACCGAATTCGATTCGGATCTTGTCCCGGTACTTTTCGCGTAGGCCGAGAAGCTCGTAGAGATAGGAATCTGCATTGAGCATAAATGCGTTCTCGTCGCAGTATTCGGCCTCGCCTTCGGGGGATTTGGCATAGTTGAAATCCTGGTGCTCCGTAAAGCATATGGTATCCAGACCGAGCTCGACAGACCTTTCGATCATGGACTCCATCGACGCTTCGGAATCACCGGAATGGTGCGAGTGCATATGGCAATCACAAATAATGGACATTTTCTTTCCTCCAAACACAAGTTATGAGTAAATGTGCTGATATTTTACCATCTATATTGTACAAATACATACCTTTTTAATAAATCATTCAGATGGTATAATCGATATGCTGTCCGATAATATGTGGATAAACCTGATAATATCCATACGAAGGGGAAAAGGGCAGTATCTTTTTCCAAAAAAATGTTAGGGAGGATATCCATGGAAGAGAAAAAAGAATTAGAAAAAGCTGTTGAGGAAGAGGTAGTTGAAACCGAAGAAGTAAAGGCTGCCGAAGTTGCCGAAGAGAAAGAGCCCGAGGACGAATTCGTCAACGTCAACAAGGAAGAGCTTAAGAAGAAGCTGAACGAAGCTTATACCGAACTCGGTTCAAAGTTCTACAAGGAAGTCTGTGCACCCACTTCGGGCAGACCCAGAGAACTTCCCAGACCTTCGCTTTTCAACGACTCTGTCGGCAGGATCAAGAACATCAAAGAGAAGATGGACAAGATCATCTCCGCAGAGCTTGCAGCTAAGGGACTTAAGGCTTGTCCCGATTGTGAGAACGAGGTTGTTCTTGCATCTAAATTCTGTAATATGTGCGGATACAAGTTCCCTTCAAAGCCTGATGAAAAGAGGATGAGACCCGCAGCAGTGCCCAGATGTAAGCAGTGCGGCGCAAATCTAGAGCCCGATTCGGTTTTCTGCCCCGATTGCGGAAAGAGACAGTAAGGCTAAATAAAGGCTTTTCGGTTATGTAAACCGATAACAGACGTTATCGCGAAACGTTGATTTTTTGCGGTTTTTCACTTGAATTATGGGTGTGAAACTTGTAAAATGATTTTCGTTGGCTGATAAAAATTTGACAAAGTTTTTTGTCAGTTAAAATAACAAATTTCTAGGAGGAATTGTTCAATGGCAGTAAAAGTTGCAATCAATGGTTTTGGCCGTATCGGTCGTCTTGCTTTCAGACAGATGTTTGGTGCTGAGGGATTCGAGATCGTAGCTATCAACGATCTTACTTCTCCCGAGAT
>JAFWUY010000018.1 GCA_017524035.1 Lachnospiraceae bacterium
GATGCTACGGAGATCTTCAATGCAAACCGTATGGAATGCTTCTCCGATGAAGCCATGGAACTCGTCAAGCAGGGTATCAACCCGATCTCTTTTGCGGGACTCAAGCTTGCGATCACAAGCGAAGAATCGAGGGATATCAATTTCATCGAAGAGCCCAAGGTTATAATCTCCGCATCCGGTATGTGTGAAGCGGGACGTATAAGACACCATCTCAAGCACAACCTGTGGAGACCCGAATGTACGATCCTTTTCGTAGGATATCAGGCTAACGGAACTCTCGGACGTGCGATCGTTGAGGGAGCCGATACCGTCAAGCTTTTTGGAGAAGAGATCGAAGTAAGAGCCAAGATCGAACAGCTCCGCGGTCTTTCCGGACACGCCGGAAAATCGGGACTGATCTGGTGGATCTCGCAGTTCGAGGAAAAGCCCAAGAAGGTATTTATCGTCCACGGTGAAGACTCGGTCGCAACCCAGTTTGCCGAGACACTCAAGATAGAATACGGACAGCGTGCGGTTGCTCCTTACAGCGGATCCGAATTCGATCTTGCCGCAGGAAGATTTACTTACGAAGCCACTCCCATACTCAAGGCCAAGAAGGCACCCAGGATCGCTTCCGGAGTTTATGCACGTCTTGTTGCCGCAGGTCAGAGACTTATGGCCATCATCAAGGGAATGGAAGGATCGCCTAACAAGGAGATCGGAAGATTTGCCGATCAGATCACATCCCTTTGCGAGAAGTATGATGACAGAAAATAAAAGGATGAGTTTTACTTATGAGTTATGCAGATGAAGTATTCATAGAAACATGCAGGGATATCCTGGAGAACGGTACCAGTACCGAAGGCCAGAAGGTCCGTCCCCACTGGGAAGACGGAACGCCCGCATATACGATCAAGAAATTCGGCGTTGTGAACCGCTATGATCTGAGCAGGGAATTTCCGATTATGACCCTTCGCCGTACCGGACTTAAATCCGCGACGGATGAGATGCTCTGGATCTGGCAGAGAAAGAGCAACAACATCCATGATCTCCATTCACACATCTGGGATGAGTGGGCGGATGAGAACGGATCCATCGGTAAAGCTTACGGATATCAGATGGGTGTTAAGCACGAGTACCGTGAGGGCATGATGGACCAGGTCGACCGCGTTATCTATGACCTCAAGAACAATCCGTTCTCCAGAAGAATACTGACCAACATCTATGTGTTCCAGGATCTTCACGAGATGAATCTGTACCCCTGCGCATATTCGATGACATTCAATGTCACGCAGAAGGAAGGCGAAGATAAGCTTACTTTGAATGCTATTCTCAATCAGCGTTCACAGGATATGCTCGCGGCCAACAACTGGAACATAGTCCAGTATGCGGTCCTTGTGCATATGCTCGCGCAGGTCTGCGATATGAGAGTGGGTGAACTCGTACATGTAATCGCGGACTGCCATATCTATGACAGGCACATTCCCCTCATCAAAGAGATGATCGAAAGAAAGCCCCTTCCCGCACCGAAGTTCATCCTGAATCCCGATGTTCACGATTTCTATGATTTCACCGCGGACGATGTTTCGCTTGAAAACTATCAGCACCACGAGCAGATCAAGAACATTCCCATCGCAATCTGAGGTGAACGAGGGGGACAGGAGGTCCCAAAGACATGGTTGCAAGTACATGGATGTACTTGCATGTCCAGGACGGTTCTTCCGTTCACCGGGAGAGGATCGATCTGTTTGAGAATTGCGAATGCCGGTTTGACGGAATGAATAATGAGAGGTATTAAATGACTATAATTGTTGCCGCAGATAAGAACTGGGCTATAGGAAATAAAGACGATCTTCTTGTAAGGATCAAGGAAGATCATAAGAACTTCAAGGAACTTACTACCGGTCATACCGTAATACTCGGAAGAAAAACTCTTTCGACATTTCCCGGTGGCCTTCCCCTCAAGAACAGAACCAACATCATCATGAGCCGTGATCCCGGATACAAGGTGGAGGGAGCAAAGGTTGCACACAGTGTTGATGAGCTTCTTGAGATGGTAAAGGAGATTGATGACGAGATCTTCGTTATCGGCGGAGGCACGATCTACGACCAGCTTCTTCCTTACTGCGACAAGGCAATCGTAACCCGCATAGATCACGCATACGAAGCGGATACCTACTTCCATGATCTCGATGCGGATGAAAAGTGGGAGATTACCGATACTTCCGACGAACAGACCTACTTCGACCTGACCTATCACTTCGTCACCTACGAAAGAAAGTAAACAGGATATGGATAACAAAAAGATATGGATCATCAGTGGGGCAATACTCCTGATATTTCTGATCCTGTTTGGTATAAAATTTTATCAGATTGAAAGTCAGTATGACGGAACGAATGATCCGCATCTTCCGGCTGTGACTCAGCCTGCGGATGAGCAGGATACTGTGGTTGATGAAACTGCGGATTCCGGCTCCGTGGCGGAAACGGATGATCTTGAAGTAGTTGATATATCGGATGATGACAGTGCTGACACGGAAGAGGATTCTGATGCCGGAGCTGACGAAAAACCGGATGATTCAACGGACGAAACAGCTGCCGTACCTGAAACTTCGCAGGACAGTACTCCTGCAGAAGAAAACGTACCGCAGGCAGAGCCGGTCGCGGTGCCTGAGGAGACTGCACTGCCGGATCCCGTAGAGGTCACACCTCCCGTTGCAGCTGTTCCTGCGGCCGTATACCATTTCAGGAATGCCAATCTTCTAAACGATCATTTTGTAAAACACGGAATAGAAATGGGATTTGCCACTGCGGAAGCATATGAAGCGGCAGCTTCTGCAGTCATAACCAATCCGAACTCCTTATATAAGATCGAAGCGGAGGACGGAGACGGTGTTTATTATCTTGAGGCCACCAACGAATTTGTCATTCTGTCCACAGACGGATATATAAGGACTTATTTCCTTCCCAGCGGAGGAAAAGCATATTTTGACAGGCAATAGATATTTAAGGAATTAATTGAGATGAAAATGAGCCGGCGTGATCCCTGGGATCATACCGGCTCATTTGTTTTATGGCTGAGATTCTTCCGCATCGCCTGCAGAGTCCGCATCTTCCGTGCCGGTTTCGGCGGTGCCGGCGGATTCGGCATCTTCAGCTTCTTCGGGATCCTCCGGCATCTTGAATCCGCCGGGACATCCCCTGTCATATCTGAATACTTCGCGCATTCTTGCGTAGTAGGAGAAGTAGTGATATCCGTAATCGTCGTATCTCCAGGCATAGCCGTAAGGGTTGCCCGAATAAACACACAGACAGTCGGGGTGAGCTTCCGCATATTCATCGAATGCTTCACGTGAGACAGGATTTCCGATACAGCTAAAGCGGTCGAGTTCCATATCCATTATCCCACTGATATCGTTTGTACGGGTGAAGCTGATGTTCAGATACTTTATCGAATCCATATCGGCAATGACCGAAAGATTCTGCATATGATAGCAGCTGACAAGCTCGAGCCAGGTGAGCTTGCTGCAGTTTGTGACCGGAGTAAGATCCGTAAACTGAGCATCCGAAAGGATCAGGCATTCCAGGTCGGGCATATTCTCGATAAAGGAAATATCCGTGATTCCGCTGTCATGACCGAGATCCATATAGATGACCTCATGACAGTACTTAAGAGGTCCGGTCATGGAATCATTGATGCCGTGCGTCATGCGGATCACCTGGTCATCGGTAAGTGCGGATTTCCATCCGACATGTATTCTCCATACAACCTTGGTATCCGGGAAATCGGTTCTGATCCCGTCCATTATCTCATCATCTATCCCGCAGTCATCCAGAAGGAAATATTCGCATTTATCGAGCACCTTAAGGGCCTGACGGACAGTTTCTTCGCCTTCGTTTCCGATGTCTGCTTTTATGAAGCTTACCTCGGTATCCTCCGTGGTCAGGTGCTGTTCGAACATATCGAATTCATACACGAAATGAACATCCGGAACAGTCTCCTTAAGGGTTGCAACAGCTTCAAGTGAAAGAAGAGGCTCACCTTCCGCAGGCATCAGATTGACTTCTTTCAGTTCCGGCATTCCGGTGATCAGACCGCTGACTTCCGAGATATCTTCGGGAGCCATATCGGACAGGTCGAGCGCGGTTTCACTTTGATCGTATTCTTTTCCGAGGATGGTTACCGTTACCGGGAGGATTTCCTCGGGTTCGGGCTCCGGATCGGGTAAGGCGGGTTCGGACTCCGCTTCTGTGGCAGGAGACGTGTTTTCGCTGACATTTTCGGTGTTTGCGACGGGATTTTGGACTTCCGAAACCTGAGAACATCCGCAGAGAGAGAGCCAAATGGCCGCATTTATAAGTAAAAGGGATGATTTTCTGAATTTGTACATTTTAAGGTCAACCTCATAAGCGTAAATATATACAATATTGTACCGAAAACTGCGTTGTGCTAAAATATTTAAAAGTTTTTTATTTTCTAAACTAATGAAAGAAGGCGAACAGATATGGAAAAGAAAGACATTGACTGGGGTAACTTAGGTTTCGGATACATCAAGACAGATTACCGTTATGTATCCAACTTCAAGGACGGAAAGTGGGACGACGGTGAGATCACTACCGACGATAAGGTTGTGCTGAGTGAGTGTGCCGGCGTTCTTCAGTATGCCCAGACCGTATTTGAAGGCCTCAAGGCATATACCACCGAGGACGGAAGGATCGTTACATTCCGCCCCGACCTTAATGCCGAGCGTCTCAACCAGTCTGCTGCAAGACTTGAGATGCCTGTTCTTCCCGAAGGAAGATTCATCGATGCGGTTGAGAAGACCATCAGGGCAAATGCCGCATTCGTTCCTCCTTACGGAAGCGGAGCAACCCTTTACGTAAGACCTTATATGTTCGGCTCCAACCCCGTTATCGGAGTTAAGCCTGCAGATGAGTATCAGTTCAGAATTCTTGTTACACCCGTAGGACCTTATTTCAAGGGCGGTGCTAAGCCCATCGTTATCAAGGTTTCCGATTTTGACCGTGCGGCACCGCACGGAACCGGTAATATCAAGGCCGGACTCAACTATGCAATGAGCCTTCATGCGATCGTTACCGCACATGAAGAGGGATTTGCCGAGAACATGTATCTTGATGCCGCAACCAGAACCAAGGTTGAGGAGACCGGCGGAGCAAACTTCCTCTTTGTTACCAAGGACGGCAAGGTTGTCACTCCCAAGTCAAACAGCATTCTTCCTTCCATCACCAGAAGAAGCCTCATTCAGGTTGCCAAGGATTACCTCGGACTCGAAGCAGAGGAAAGAGAGATCACTCTCGAGGAAGTTGCGGATATGGCAGAGTGCGGACTCTGCGGAACCGCAGCGGTTATTTCTCCTGTCGGCAAGATCAACGATCACGGCAGAGAGATCTGCTTCCCCAGCGGAATGGAAGAGATGGGACCTGTTACCAAGAAGCTGTATGACACTCTCACCGGAATCCAGATGGGCCGCTTAGAGGCTCCCGAAGGATGGGTACACGAGATCAAGCTTTGATCTGTTTTTGATCTATGTTTTTGAAGTTTTTCAAAGGAAAAATAATAAAAGCTTTCTGCCTGCTTGTCGCCCTTATGACCCTGTGCGGTTGCGGCGGCACGCAGGTGGTGCTGACAACAGGCTTTAATAAGGACGAGATCTTTATCGTCGGCAGCGAAAGCTGCAGCATACAGGAGCTTGAGATCTATCTGACCAATATCCAGAACACTTATCAGAATGTGTACGGTGAGGAGATCTGGAATGTCACATCGAACGGCGTAACATTTGAAGACAGTATCAAGAACACTGCACTGGCCGAACTTGCCCAGGTCAAGACACTTTATCTGATGGCTATGGACAGGGGGATCACACTCGATCCCGAAAAACAGATACTTGCAGCAAATGCCGCACGTGAATATTACGCATCACTCAACGATGCTGAGATAGAAGCAATGGGTGCGAGCGAAGAACTGATCGAAGAGATGTATTCGCAGATCGCACTTGCACAGAGCGCATATGATGAGATCATAGGGGATATTTCACCGGAGATATCCGATGATGAAGCAAGGTTCGTAAGGGTCAGGATCATATATATGAGGACCGCATACAGAAACGGCGATTCACTGATACCGTATACAAACAGTGATTACGAACGCGTATATGCGACCCTGAATGATATAAGAACGGGACTTCTTGACGGCACCCTTGATTTTGAAACAGAGGCTGCCAGATATAATGAAGCGGATGAAACGGTCATTTCTTTCGGCAAGGGAATGGTGGATCCTGCATTGGAGGAAGAAGCCTTTTCACTTGCGGGTGACGAGATAAGTGACATCGTCAAAACATCCGACGGTCTGTACCTGATGCAGTGCATCAGTACTCTTGACAGGACACAGACCGATGCCAACAAGGTGCTCATTACCGAAAAGCTCAGAGATGAAGCCTTTGAGTCCGTGTATAACGAATACCTTGACAGTCTGATCAGGAATCTCAATACGGAACTGTGGAAGACTGTAACACTTAACACCGATCCGCAGATCAAGACAAGCAATTTCTTTGAAATCTACGATAATTATCTGGGCAGTGGGGAGACCGATGGTTAAGCGTAAATTCGTAAGTACAAGGGTTCTGCAGCCCGGAATGAAGATCGATCAGGCCATTCTTGATAAGACGGGCCGTGAGCTCATTGCCAAGGGCGCGTATCTTGACGACTTTCAGATAGAATATCTTCAGAAAAAATCCATAGGCGGGATATATGTCTCGGAAGGTGAACCGGATCCCGAAGAGATACATTCGCTTGAAGCCAATCTTCCCGCATACACCAAGGAATTAATTGAAAAAAGCCGTGTAGAGGACAAGAGTAAGGTCACTCTGAGCAGCGAGGTTATCAAGCGCGTAGGTGAGGGTGTCCAGTTCCTGTATGACAATGTCGAATCCGAGAACTTCCTTGAAGCGACAAACAACGTAACGGGCGAGCTCATCAGTGCAATCGAAGCCAACAATGCGATCGCCGTCGATATCAATCTTATCAAGGTAAGTGACGAATACACCTTCAAGCACAGCGTTGACGTTGCGACGATGGGAATGATCATAGGAAGAAACTACGGACTTTCGCCCGAAGAGATCAGGGATATAGGAGTTTCCGGACTTCTTCACGATCTGGGCAAATCCAAGATCCCTCTTGAGGTGCTCAATAAACCCGGCAAGCTCGATGATGACGAATTTGCACTCATGAAACAGCATTCGCTTTTCGGGTTCAAGATCCTCAAGGAAAAGAATGCGTTCAATGAAGAAATAATGAAGGGCGTTCTCCAGCATCATGAGAAGATGAACGGCAAGGGGTATCCCCTCGGTGTGACGGGAGAATCCATAAGTAAATTCGCAAAGATCCTTTCCGTAGCGGACATCTATGATGCACTTGTCACGGAAAGACCGTACAAAAAAGGCTTCCCTAAAAGAGAAGCCCTTGAAATGATATTCGGTATGTCCACGGATCTCGACAATAAGGCGATATCAAGCTTTATGAATTCCGTTATCATATTCCCGGTCGATTCCTATGTAACGCTTTCAAACGGAGAGACCGGTAAGGTAGTTGCCAACAATCCCGGTTATCCGATGAGACCCGTTGTCATCGGTTTCAAGACCGGAAAGAAATACAATCTGCTCGAAGATATAAACTGTGCTTCGATGGTAATTGAGTAAATATCAGCTTGTAAAGAAGCTGATATTTTCTTTCAGGTCGTTTGCAAGAACGCGGAGCTGACCTGCGGACTCGGTTATCAGGCTGAAGGTTGCGTTCAGTTCTTCCATAGCCGCATTTGTTTCCTGTGTCGATGCGGCATTTTCTTCCGATACCGCCGAAAGCTCCGTGATGATCGTCACGAGAGATTCCTTGGATGTCATCAGGTTTCCTATCTGTATCGAGATCTCATCGGTTTCCTTCGCGATGGCATTCACTTCCGCCACCATTTCCTCAACATCACGTCCTGTCTCATCTATGTGTTCGTTCTGCTTTTCGAATCCCACATTCATCTTCTCGATGATCTCAACGGATTTCTGAGATTCTTCAACGAGATTGTTTACTATCTTGGAAATCTTGACTGCGGCATTTCCCGACTGATCAGCAAGGTTTCCGATCTCTGTTGCGACAACCGCAAAGCCTCTTCCTGATTCGCCTGCCCTTGCGGCTTCGATCGATGCGTTAAGGGAGAGGAGATTGGTCTGGGAGGAGATATCGGTGATTATCTTCGATGCCTGTGAAATGCTTCCCACCGCTTCGTTGGTTGCGGAGATCTGCGCATGTATTTCCTTCATGTTGCCGATGACTTCCTTGTTCTGGTCGAGCAGTATACGCATGGTAGCCATCGTCTCGTTACATTTTTCCTTCATGCTCTCTGTCTTGGCTGTGAGAGCTTTGATTATCGCGTTGATGGATGCGATATTCTTTTCTATCTCTGTTGTGTTGTTGGATGCAACTTCGACGCTTTCCGCCTGGTTTATTGCACCCTGTGATATTTCTTCGACTGCCTGTGATACCTGGTTCGATGCAATCGTAGCCTGATCGGAAGAGTCGGAAAGATCGGTGCCCGATGCGGTCAGCATATCGGACATATCCTTGGTGCGTACGATGATCTCCCTGAGTTCATCGGAGAGATTCTTGGCTGCCTTGTGGATCTGACCGAGCTCGTCACGTCCCATATCTTTCTCATCCGGGAAGCTATGCGTAAGATCGCCCGCCGCAAGTGCATCAAGGGATGCGGTAACACTCTTGATGGAAGCGTTTATCTGTCTGAGTATGAGAAGAATAAATGCTATAAGTGCGACTATGACGACCGCGTAGATGACGGAATAGGTGATGATGGAAGCATGGTTCTGCGCCACAAGCTCGGCACGCTTCTGCTCGGACCAGATTTCCGTTATCTGCTGCATGTTGTCGAGGTGTCTTCTTGCGGTTTTGAATGTGGTCTGGTAATGGAACCATGAACCTGTATCGGTTTCTATATCATACTGCTGGTCCCACCTGTCGAAGGATTCCTGAAATGCGATATATGCTTCCTCGAAGGTCTCGTCATCTTCTTCACATTTGATGCCTCTGTAGAGAAGCTCGTCCGTCGATGCGATAGCGGCTGCTTCGGCGGCACAGTCCACAACCAGCTGTTTGTTTTCGTGATACTCTCTGAGAGCTGTCGGAGTCATGCTCTCGAACATACTTGTAGTACCGTGAAAATCGTAGTAGAATGTAGCGTTGCTCAGTGTCTGATACAGGCTTCTGTCGGCACTCAGCAGATTGCTGTTTATCTTATAGAGATTATCGTAGTAGACACCGGTGACATCTTCCTCTGTTTTGGAAACAAGGAAGCCGGTCATTATCACGGAAACAATGATGGCGATGATCAGCGGAATGGAAAGTGCGAAGAGCTTCCATCTCATTTTTATGTTTTTCAATGCATTCATACTCTTGCCCTCTTTTCACGGAATAATTTAAAAGAAAACGTTTCCCGGATAAGTACATTATCCTTTAAAAAGGGAGTGTATGTCTACTAAAAATAAAAATTTAACAAAAAACCGTCCGTTCACATAACCGTATAAACCCAGTCGGATCTGACCGTTCCTTTGCCTTCGACGAACCATCTGTGCTCCCTTTCGGAATAGAAGACAAAGGCATTCTTACCGCATATCCTGCAGGTGTATCTGATACCGGTTCCTCCGCCACCCGTTGATACGGCACGGCATACGTTCAGAACCTTGTCCACACGGAATCTGGTCCCGTCCGTCCAGGATATCTGTACCGGTTCGATACGGCCGTCTTTATCAAATTTTGCCGTGACATCCACGTATACCTTACTCATTTCTTGCTCCGAACATATGTTTGTATATGCATTCTATATTCGTATCCCGTCCGTTTCAATCGAACAGTTTATTAATTTTATCTTTTAAGCAAGGTACGATATAATAGATGAAGTGCGAATTTAAAGGAAATATCGGTTTTACTGTATGTTTTTTGAGATACTGAAAGAAAGCTTTCTGAGAATGGATCACGTTCTTTCGTCGTTACCCGCGGAACGTGTGAATGCCCTGTATATACTTGCCGGTCTGCTTTTCGCCGGACTGATTCTCGCTGTCATTTTTTCGGCGAAAAGAGCCGTACGTTTCCTGCCGGCGGTCGTGAGTCTGCTGACCGCGTCGGCGGTCCTTGTGATCTGTATCTTTTATCCCGGGCTTGAAATTCTGTATGCCCATCCCGCGGGAAACCCCGCGGAAAAAACGGATATATTTATGGCTGCGGTAAATGAGGGACGTATAGCCGATGCATACGGCATACTCACGGGAAGTGCCGGGACGGATGCTTACGGTGCGTCAGGGGCACAGGCGGTGTTCGGAGACGATACGGCCGCAATGTACTACAGCTTTCTTACACAGAATTTCAGGTGTGAATACACCGGAGAGATGAACGTGACCGACCTGAGGGCATATGTTCCCGTCAGGATCCGGTATGCGGATCTGCAGGATGCATCCGCAAGGATAGGCGAAGATTTTGATGTGCAGCTTGACCGTATTGTCCAGTCCAATGCAAGGAAGGATGTTTACGGAGATGACGATTCATACGAAAGCTGGGTCATCGAGCAGGCATATGCCGATGCTTCCGCGGATATTCTTTTGAGTGAACCTGCCGAGTGCTTCAGGGATCTTGTCATCAGTCTTTCTTTTACGGAAGGGCAGTGGATGATCGATACATCGGAAGAGCTTCTGGATATACTCGGCGGATGCGTGTGTGCGGGACCTTCATCCGAAAAGAATCTTTCCGAAAAGATCGCACTTTATGCCAACAATTCAAAATCAAACATTCTCGCAGATCTTGTATATATTCCCAAGCTCTATTCGATACCCGAGGATGCGCTCTGCGGATATGAGCCCTGTGAGGATAAATACCATGAGCTTGAGGATCCGCATCTGATCGCCGATGCGATCGCGGGCAGTGAGCATCTTATAAAGGGAGCTGACCTTGTATTTGATCCGGATGTGACTTTCGCGACCGGACAGAGAATATACTATTACGCAGATGATTCGATATTTGCGATAGTATGGAAGGAATACTGCAATAACTGCTACTGCAATTTTGCTGAGGTGTTCATATCCGATCCCAGCCAGCTGAAAAGAAAGATAGCGGGGGATACCTACGGATATGCGACGCAGCTGTATGCTTCGTCGATGGCGGCACAGGCAAATGCCGTTGTTGCTATAACGGGGATTTCTACAAGTTCAGGCCCCTCGGCATCTGCGTATATGACAGGGTTGTTTACAGATGCGAGTCCGCAAGCCTTGACACATGCTTTTTCGACACGCACGGAAATATGATCTTCTCCTATGCGGGGGAGCTTGCCGATAAAGACGAAGCGCAGGGATTTGTCGATGAAAACGATATCCTCTTTTCACTTGCATTCGGTCCGGTACTCATAGATAACGGTGTGCCGAAGGAAAACCTGAACTACCGCATCGGTGAGACCATGCAGAGATATTCGCGTTCTGCGATCGGTCAGCTCGGAGAGAACCACTATCTCCTTATGACCATAGGACATGTATATCCTTACAAGGAGTGCTGCACACTCAAAGGTGCACAGGATATAATGCTTCTCAAGGGATGCGTGAATGCTTATACGCTTGACGGAGGACAGACGGCCGAGCTGATATGGAGGGACAGACCGTACAGCTATGTTGACTGGGGAGTCGAAAGAACGATAAGCGACATCATATATTTTGCTACGGCTGTACCGGAGGATGAGCAATGAATCTTGAAACCGTTACGGCAGTATACTCCGGAAATCTCAGGATAGGATACGGCATCATCATAGCCGTGATGTCATTTATATCATCGTGGTGTATGACATACTGTCTTGCTTGTGCCGGAAAGGAAGAATTCGGGAAGCGTGCAAAACGCTTTGTATTGCTTGTGATATATGCACTTTCCTCGGTCATCCTTGCGGGATTTTTCGGAAGACTCATTCACTGGTACAGTCACTATAAAAGCTATGAGAGCTTTTCGAAAGCATTTGAGAATGTCTCCGGCAGATACCACGAAGCGGGGATCATGTTTGGATTTGTCGTTTCGGCTGCACTGTGCACACTTTTGTCCGCAAAGGAACTGCGAAGGAAGGTGATGCATGCATGCGCATCCGGTCAGATGCTTTTTATGACGCTTGTGTCGCTTGTTTCGATGTTCAGTGATTCGGACAGAGGAAAAGCGGTGATAACGGATCCGGCATATCAGGGACTTCCGTTCAGCTGTATCACATACCTGTCCGACGGAAGCAGTCAGTACAGGACGGCGGTATTTTTCTGGAAGTTCATGCTGCTCGGGGTCATAACGGTCATTTCCCTCATCCTGTATTTCAGGGGAAGATCCGCACTTGAAACATATGTGTGCTATTTTGCGGCGATGGCTCTCTTGGACAGTGCGAGATATGATGCATCTTTTCTGAGATCCAACGGATTCGTCAGCCTTATGCAGATAGTGGCGGGAATATTCCTTATCATTGCACTCATCATATGTCTTATAAGATCTGCGCGCACACGCGGATTCCATATATATCACGTGCTGTTTATACTCGCATTTTTATCAGGGCTTTCGCTTACCGGATATATGGAATATTACGTGCAGAGGCACGGAAATCTGTATCCGTACTGTTACTCGATCATGGGGGCTGCCTGCATGGCTATGGTGCTGTCGGTCATAGCGCTGCACAGAAGAGGTTACAAGATAATTCTCGAAGGAGAAGATGATAAATGAAGTATTTAAAAGCGATAGGAATATCTGTTTTGGCAATAGCAATGCTGGTTGTTTCGCAGCTTGTGGCAGGAGAAATATCGTTAATCTTTATGCAGCTCGGATCACCGGAATGGCTGGATGCTTTGATATGCGGAATTCTTTATCCGGTATTTGCATTTCTCATCGCAAAGTTTTTGATGGATAAGCTCCTTCATCAGAAATTGTCCGAGAACGGAATTCTGCCTTTCGGTCTCAAGCTCAAATGGGTTGTGCTTGCGATACTGCTTCCCGCCGGAGTTACCGTAAGCTATCTGCTCATATTCCCGGGAGAATACGTCACATCCGGAATGAGTAATTCGCGCGCATTTGAAACCGTGCTGACCGGAGTGCTCTATACAGGTATCGCAGCCGGGATCGTAGAAGAGATGGTGTTCAGGGGATTCATATTCCACGCACTTGAAAAGGCATGGAATACGTGGGTTGCACTGATTGTTCCGTCCCTTCTCTTCGGCGTAGTGCATATAATCGGAATGGATTTTTCGTTTGGAAGCTGTCTTCTTGTAATCGTTGCGGGTACGGCAGTGGGAATAATGTTCACACTGATCAGGATCGAGAGCGGATCGATATGGTGCAGCGCTTTGGTGCATACGATGTGGAACATAATCATCATCGGCGGAGTGCTGACGATATCCGGTGCACCTGATGAATACTCTATTGCAACATATGTGCTCGGTATGAAGTCATTTGCGATAACGGGCGGTGAATTCGGAATTGAATCATCCGTGATAGCTCTCACCGGATATGTTATAGTTTCTTTCCTCGCGGTTCTTATGATCAAAAAGCACAGGACGAACCCGGGCAGTGACGATGAGTAAGCTCAGTGAAAAAAAGAGAATAGTCTGCGGTGTGTTTCTTCTGACGGTCCTTGGTGCATTCATAGGCTGGGTTTATGAGATGATATTCTATAGGATCGATCTGGGATATTTCATCAAAAGAGGTCACGGATTCGGACCGTGGCTTCCGATCTATGCATTCGGGGCTCTCGGACTTATCCTTTTAGTCATTCGTAAGAAGATTCATCCCGTGGTGCTTTTTATACTGTCTGTCATAGGCTCGGGGATCATCGAATTTGTCACAGGCTGGGCTCTGTATAATTTTATGGGAGTAAGACTCTGGGATTATAATGTCGAGATCTGGAACTGGGGCAATATAAACGGATATGTCTGCGCCAGATCAGTCCTTATCTTCGGCGTATTCGGAAGCATATACGGTGCACTTGTCATACCGCGGTTTATGGACTTTGTAAAGAAAGCAAATGCCAAGGCGCTTGTGACCGTCTCATCGGTACTTGCGGTCATAGTCGGTGCCGATGTCATCTACGGTTATATAATCAAGACCATCATTAACGGCGGACTTTAAAACAGTTGATATATTGAGGAGAGACGATATATGAGATTGTTGTTATTTGGCATATTGATCGCAGTGGTATTGATCTTTGTGCTCAGATTTGTTTCGGATGCAATGAAAAAGAAAAAATGCACCGGCGTTTCAATCGGACGCTTTATGTATTCCGACTGCGTCGAATCTCCGAATCCGCAGAGAATGAGAAGCCTGTGGGTTCCGATATATGAATTTGCAGTCGGGGATATGATGTACCTGGTACGGTCAAGCAAGACCGGTCCGGGAGAAAGATCATTTCCGGCAGAAGCGAAAGTGATCTACGATGTGAACGATCCGGACCTTTGTTTTGTGAACGGTGCCAAAGGAAAAGTAATCTCCAAGTACAGCGATCCGAAACTTGTGAAAAAAGAAGACGATCCCTGGAATGAATATTATGACGTCAGATAACAAACTGTTAAGGGAAACAATAAATATAGCGTGGCCTGCCGTGGTTGAATCATTCTTCACGGCTTTTGTCGGACTCGTGGATTCATATATGGTGAGCAGCCTCGGAAGCAACGCTGTTGCGGCCATAGGCCTTACCACACAGCCGAAGTTCATGGGACTGTCACTGTTCTTTGCGGAAAACGTCGCACTGTCCGCTCTTGTTGCGAGAAGAAGGGGAGAGGACAGAAAAGAGGATGCTAACCGGATACTGGTATCCGGTATTCTTTTTATCATCATAGCCGCGATACTCATCGGCACCGTACTTGTCACATTCGCAGGTGATGTCATCAGGTTCTGCGGCTCGACTTCCGAAACGCATGATCTTGCAACCGCATATTTTAAGATCGTCATGGGCGGTATGATCTTCAACTGCATTCAGATGGGTGTCAACTCGGCTCAGAGAGGTGCGGGA
>JAFWUY010000019.1 GCA_017524035.1 Lachnospiraceae bacterium
GGAATATCTGAACCGTTGTCTGTGAAGATCTTAAACATATCATACCTCCGGATATACAGCCTTTCGGCAAAGTTTACCGTAAGATATAATACATCAAACAGACATCAAAAACAATAAAAATATTATTAAAAAACACAATATGTAGTATTTAATTCTATGTATTCACTTGCCCGTACTGCCAAAGCCGCCGTTTCTCACGCCTTCGCACTCATCATCCTCGGTGATTCCGTAAGGAATAAAGATTGCCTGTGCAAAAGCATCTCCCTCTTTAAGCGAAACGGTCTTACCCTCTTTGGAGTCATTGGTCATCTTAACAAAGATATGACCCTCATTGTCGGAATTGTAATAATCACTGTCGATTATTCCGACCGTATTATTTAGCTGTAACCTGAACTTAAATCCGAGACCGCTTCTGGGAAATACGCAGAGCATCCAGTCCTCAAGCATGCTCGACCTTATTCCCGTGGGAATCTTGACCGTCTCTCCGGGAGCAAGTTCAAAATCAAGAGTGGACTTGATATCATATCCGGCACTTCCCCTTGTTGCCCTTGTGGGAAGCTGAATTCGGTCATATTTCTCTTTCAGCGCCTGCTCGTCGTCACAGATTCCTTCCATACCTGCCTTGAACTGTTCAAAGCTTACTTTTTCGAACTTACCTACTCTGGTCATATGAACTCCTTTATTAATCAAGACAACCCATATAATTGCCGTCCGTCAATACATACAGGGAACTCCGCTCCTGGAACTGCCGTAAACCGAATTGGGATCAAGTACGGTATAGTGATCGGGGCAATGGATCTTAACCTCACCGGATTCAAGTGATTCCTTCACATCGATCACACGCTGGTTCGAGCTTCCCTTCCAGCAAAGCGTAACATCCCTAAGATTCTTATCAAACGGTCCGTCCACCACGACATCCACATACTTCATAAGGGGCATATCCTTTATGTCCTCCCAAAGATCTCCGGTATATAACCAGACAGTCTTGGCGGGAAAACGTTCCTTGAAGGTTTTGAGAAGATGCTCGACATCGGATATATTGCCGGGGTACAGAGGATCACCTCCGCTCAGGGTCAGACCGGATATATAGTCACGTGAAAGCAGATCGAAAAGCTCTTTTCTGGCATCATCGTCAAAATAGATGCCGCTGTCGGGTTCCCAGGTCTGGGGGTTCTGGCATCCGCTGCACATATGGCTGCATCCGCTCACCCATAGAACTATCCTGAGTCCGTCACCGTTATTCATATCATCCTTTGTAATATCGTGATATCTCATTACATTGATCTTCTTTCCGAAATCTCGATCATCTTGGCATCGTTGAGTCTTGTATCACCGTGTGTCCTTGAATATGACAGATATCCGTTCATGCGGTCGATCTTGGTAAGGTTACGGCTGCCGCATACCGGACAGACATCCATCGAAAGCTCCTCATGACCGCAATCATCACAGTATGAAAGAGAAAGATTAACTCCCTCATAGAATCCCATCTTCATCGCACGCCTGACAAGAGTCTTGATCGCATCGAGATTATAATCCACGGGATACTTTACATACTGGATCTTGCCGCCGTTGAAGAGATCCCAGAATCTCTTCTCATAATCCTGCTTTTCGATCGGAGTGATATTTTCCGTGACATGGCAGTGGAATGAATTGGAAACATACTCACGGTCCGATACGCCTTCAATGATACCGAACTTCTTTCTGAACTGCTTTACCTGCAGTCCGCATAAGTTTTCGGCGGGTGTCCCGTAGATCGCATAGAGTCTGTGATCTTCCTTCTTGAACTGTGCGATCTTTTCATTGATATGCTTCATGACTTCGAGGGAAAATTCAGCATCCTCGGTCAGTGATTTTCCGTTATAGAGCTTCTGAAGCTCGTTGAGTGCGGTGATTCCGAATGATGCGGTTGCGGAATCAAGCAGCGGTTTAATCTTATCCGAAAGCTTAAGATTTCCACCTCTGAAACCACCCATGCAGTAAGCGAGCGGATTGGTCGATGCCTTCATCTCTCCGAGGTATGAATATGTCCTCAGATGAAGGTTTCTTATCAGCTCAAGATAGTAATCAAGGATCTCATAAAAATCCCTGTTCTCTTTTCTGCTGCGTGCAAGTATCATCGGGAGATGGAGCGATACAACACCGATGTTGAAACGGCCGACATATACGGGAGTGTCATTTTCATCCGCAGGTTCGATGCCGCCTCTTTCAAACCAGGGAGAAAGGAATGCCCTGCAGCCCATGGGTGAGATTATCTTGCCGTACTTTTTGTAGATCGAAGGAACATATCCTTCCCCGGTAAGGGAAAGATAATCGGGATACATTGTCTTTGATGAGCATCTGACCGCAAGCTCGAAAATATCCTCAAGCTCCCCGCCCTCTCCGTGAAGTTTCTCGTCGTAAAGGAAAACGATCTTGGGGAAAAGAACGGGTTTCTTTCTGCCCTTCTTTCCCTGTCCTTCCATATGAACCTTAAGAAGGGCCCTTGTAGCCATCTTCTGGAAATCGGAGGTTCCGGTTCCCGCGGTCACGGTTATGAAAGGATAATCACCGCGGCTGGACGCAACGGTGTTGAACTTATACTCCCATCCCTGGAAGCCCTGCTCAAATTCTCTTTCGACATCCGCAAGTGCGGCATCCGCAGCTTTCTTTTCATCCACACCGAGATCGATATACTTTTTATACTTCTTGTCATATGAAAGCTTTGCATAAGGCTCAAGAGTATATTCAACCGAGGGAATGGTAAAGCCGCCGTACTGCTGGCTTGCTGCGGAAAGAACGATATCTCCCATTACATCGAATGCGGTATCAAGGGATTTGGGCTGGTTATACCAGATATTACCCATCTCAAATCCGTCCTTCAGAACCGAAGCTATATCAAAGAGACAGCAGTTCATTGTATCTCTTCTCGAAGACATATCGTGAATGTAGATATATCCGTCACGGCATGCCTGTATCTCTTCGGTCGTAAGGAAAAATTTCATATACAGCTCTTTGTTGAGCTGGTTAAAGATAAGACTTCTCTTGGTGGAAACAAGTGCGGAATCGGTGTTTGAATTCTCTTTGTCCCCGATATACATGATCGACTGAGACTTTTTGTAAACATCATCGAGCATGCGGACAAAGTCCTGTTTATAGTTGCGGTAATCTCGATAGCTCTTGGCAACTATGGGCTTAACCTGTTCAAGCACATCCTCGACGATATTGTGCATTCTCGGAATCGGTATCTCGTTCTCGCCGAGTTCATCAACCTTGGAAATAATAAGAGTACAGATCTTTCTGTTATCTTCATCGGAAAACTCGGTAAGAGCCCTGTACGCGCTCTTACTGACAGCATTGATGACCTTCTGTACATTGAACGCTTCCCGCGATCCGTCTTTCTTGATGACGAAGACTTCGCCGGAAGGTTTATAGATCTTACCGTAATCGATGTTTTCTGCTGACATTTTTCACTCCGGAATGATTAATATTTTTTTATAAGATCCTTTAAAAACATTCTGTATGCATCAACGGCACTCTCCGGAGAAACTATCCTGACATCTCCTCCGAGTCCCGAAAGCCATCCGTAAAACTGATTGCTTACATAGCATTTTGTTCTGACAAGAATATGTCCCTTTTCACCCGGTCTCTGTGTGATCTCGGTACCGAATCTGTCATAAGCTATTCCGATAAGCTGTTCGGGAAAATCGAAGGTGACCGTCTCCTGCCTGCCTCCGTACATTGAGAATGTCTCTTCAACATACTCGGACATATCTATGCTCTCGAAAACTTCGCGGCCGCATCTCGGCTCATCAGTCACACTTACATGCCGCATCTTGTCGACGCGGAAATGCTTCATCTTGCCCGCAGCTTCATCATATGCCATCAGATAATAATTCTGATCCTGCCATATAAGCGCCCATGGGCTTAATATCCTGGTCTTTTCACCTTTTGTGACAAGCTTTTTGTTCGCTCCCCAGACAAGATATTCAAAACTTACCTGTTTATTGTCCTGTAAGGCACGGGAAAGAGAATCTACGCTGTAAAGAACATCCTCGTTCGGAGTTTTGGAATCCGATGAATAAATCTGTCTTGTGATCGAAGATGCCTGACTTTCGCTTGTAAGGGATTTCAGTTTTCCGGCTAGTACTTTTGTCTTCTGAGAAGAAATAAACTTTGATGAATATACCGCATCAATTAGAAGCCTGATCTCAGCATCTTCAAAATCACGTGATAAAAGCTTATATCCTCCGCCGGCTTCATGAATGATATCAACACCCGCATCCGTCAGTGATGCTATATCATCGTAAAGAGTCTTTCTGTCACATTTAAGTCCTTCGGCATTTATGCGGCCGATGATATCGGCGGCTTTTAAAGCATGGTCCTCATCGGTATTCTTTTTAAGTATATCCAGGATAAGAAGTATTCTGGTCTTATTGTTATATGTATTCAATGCAGGTTTGCCCTATAAAAATATAAGGATACGGATTTACACGTATCCTTAAAAGATCACCTTAGGATTATTCGGATGACCCGGGTGAAGTCTCAGAAACATTTTCTATGATCTCGGCATTTCCTGTTTTGCCGTCTTTCCTCTTACGCAGGATCCTTCCGACGATAAAACCGAGTGCGGCTACGCATACGATTATTATCATAAGGAGCAGGTAGCTCAGGAACGAATTAAGAAATACTATTCCCTGACCCATATCAATTCCTCCTTCAAAAAAGCGGGCATATTGTGTGGAAAATAAAACCGTTAAAGTCTTCAAAACACATAATATAGTATACATTTATTACCCTAAAATCGCAAGAAATAAAGGCATTTTGAGGGCTTTATGTAAACCGATCGCGTCACAGGCTGCTTCTTTTATCGAGCTCACCGCACAGCTTTTCGCTCTCAGCGGTAACGGAAGCGGGAAAACCGTTCTTTTTAAGCAGTGCTATGGCATTTCTGCTCTTCGTCGGCCCCTTTTCGAGAACATAAGTAAATGTTACATCGTCCTCGGTTATATTTTCACTGAAATGGACATTCTCGTATTTATCCGAGATCAGCGTTGTAAGTTCGATGTCATGTGTTGCGGCAAAAGTGATAACATTCAGGCCGGCCAGATATTTAAGTACCGCGCATGCGGCTGCAATCCTTTCGGATGTATTGGTTCCGCGAAGGATCTCATCAATAAAGCATATGACAGGACTTCCCTCCTCGGATGCGGCATCCACTATCCTCTTAAGGCTCCTTATCTCGGCCATAAAATAACTCTCTCCCTTTAGGATACTGTCATTAACGGCTATCGAAGAATAGATACGGAAATGTGATGCCCTGTATTCTTTTGCGCAGCAGGTTGCTATGGTCTGAGCAAGAATTGCATTGACCGCGATCATTCTCATATAAGTCGATTTACCGCTTGCATTGGATTCGGTTATCAGTACTCCGCCCGAAGTGTATGCATCATTTGCAATTGGCTTTTCGATCAGCGGATTAAATCCTTCCTTTATACTGATGATCGGCTCTTCGGTAAATACGGGCGAACAGTAAGAACCCTTTGTTTCCAGAAAAGCCCTGTATGATGCAACGGTCAGACACATATCCAGGAAACCCGTCTTATCGTATGCGGCCAGGATCTTATCCCTGTCCCTTTTAATCCCCGAAAGGAGAAATGCGCCTGCGATCAGGTCAAAATGGAATAAAAGGTTGATGTAGGACAGAAGCATCGAAATAAGTCCGTTACCCGAATTGGGTCCCGAGCTTAATACAAACGCAGAAAGAAACCTCTTACTGTTTATAGCCCCGAGATCTTCGGAAAGCGCAAGGGTAAGCCTGCAGGTTTCACTGTCTTTTCCCTTCGGAAGACTCTTTTCCATACAGCAGAGTCTCATGATCATTGTGATACCGTTTAGCTTTTCCTCGGCAGATCTTCTGAGAGAAAAGTATGACGATATCTGAACAGAGATCAGGCCCACAAGAAGAACGGCTCCTATAACAGGCTTAAAGAACAGAACGATTATGACCAAAAGGAAAAAAATGTCCGCGAGTATATGGAAATAAGGATTGATGAATCTGTCCGAGGAAACTATATGCTCCAGATATTCGGGAAGGGTCTTATCCCGGACAAAACCCAGTTCATGCAAAGATACACCGAGAGATACTCTGAGTTCTTCATCCTTATACAACTCAGAAACAATCGTATCAGTATTCTTAAGCTCTTCATCGGAGCTTCCGGCGTCGTGAAGCTTTTTGTACAGATATTCCTCTCCCGCGCCTGAAAAGCAATTGTCCATCTGAAGAAAAACATCTTCCATACCGGTATCCGACCAGGTAAGGTCATCGATAGCCGTACCCCCTGCCGGGGCGGATGCATATAACTCCAGAAGCTTCTCAAGAGCATCTTTTCTGCCCTGTGAGAGCTTTCTTGAAGAAGCCTTGCCGAAAGTATCCCGGATCATGGAAACAGTCTGTCTCTTCTCTTCCTTGGACAGACGGTATCCGCTGAAAGCAAGCAATATTAAGATTATCCCAACAAAAAATAAACCGTACATAGAAAAAAGCAAAAAATCCCTGCCGGAAAATGATCCGGCAGGGACGAATCAAATTAAAGGAAAATGTACTTAAGAACAAACAGTATTGCAAGAATATACATAAGGGGCTTGATCTTCTTGGCATTACCGGTGAAGAGATTGATAACAATATAAGAGATAACACCGATGCAGATACCCTCGGAAATGCTGTAGGTAAGAGGCATAACGAGGAATGAAAGGAAAGCGGGAATTGCTTCGGTGGGATCCTTAAGATCGATACCGGTGACAGCGCTCATCATAAGGAATCCGACAAATACAAGAGCGGGAGCCGTTGCGAAGCCGGGGATCGAAATGAAGAGAGGCGAAAAGATCAGGGATATGAGGAAAAGAAGTCCGGTCACTACAGAAGAAAGACCGGTACGTCCGCCTGCGGATACACCTGAAGAGCTCTCAACGAAGGTAGTGGTAGTGGAGGTTCCGAGAACCGCACCGGCGCTGGTTGCGATTGCATCTGCAAGAAGTGCGGGACGGATGCGGGGAAGTTTTCCTTCCTTATCAAGCATGTCAGCCTTGTCGGCACATCCGATGAGTGTTCCGAGAGTATCGAACACATCAACGAAAAGGAATGCAAACATGATAACGATGAAATCAAGAACATTGAAATTGGTAAAAGCAGCTTCGGAGAAGCATGCACCGAAGGTCTGTCCGATGGATGCAAAAGAGAAATCCGCAAAACCCGAAGGAAGTGTGGAATAGCATTCAGCTGCAGGATTGGGAACATAGATTCCGACAAGTTCACAGATGATACCAAGGATCCAGGTAGCAAAGATACCGATGAGGATCGCACCCTTGATCTTCTTGATATGAAGAATGCTGATTATAAGGACGCCTACAATGGTAAGAACAGCCCATATTCCGACATCGTTGAAGCTGGCTTTGAATTTAACAAGAGTAACAAGGGTGGCATCATCGTTTACAACGATATTACCGTTCTGAAGACCGATGAAAGCAATGAAAAGTCCGATGCCTACGGAAACACCCTTCTTAAGCTGAAGAGGAATTGCGTTGAAGATCGCTTCTCTTACCGGAGTCACGGAAAGAACTATGAAGATAAGTCCTTCAATGAATACGGCAAAAAGAGCAAACTGCCAGGAATAGCCCATAATACCGCAGACGGTAAATGCAAAGTAAGCATTGAGTCCGAGACCGGGTGCAAGGGCAAAGGGGTAATTGGCCATAAGTGCCATGCACATGGTTCCGATAAAAGCGGAAAGAGCGGTGGCAATGAGGACAGCATCTTTGGGCATACCCGAAGCGGAAAGAATATCGGGATTGACAGCCAGGATGTAAGCCATGGCCATGAAGGTTGTTACTCCGGCAATGATCTCTGTCTTGAAATCAGTGCCGTTCTCCTTCAGTTTAAAGAATTTTTCAAGCATTTTTAATTCTCCTTTCTCATTTCATGAGAACATTAAATAAATACTTTTATAGAGAACAGAAAATAATTTCCGTCTGCTATCTTAGCCGGATACTATTTTGTCAGTTCTCTCCCCACATCTTCTTATTATCTCTTCGGGATCAAATCCCAGATCATATTCTCCATTGTAATACAATATCCGTCCGGAGACCATTGTCATTTTTATATTTGCCGTCTGACCGGAATATACGAGATTTTTCACGATATTGTTGACCGGCTGCATATTCGGCCTTGCCATATCAACCATAATGATATCGGCGGGACATCCTGCCTTGATCAGACCGGAATCCTCAAGTCCCATGCAGCCTGCACTTCCCTTAACGGCCATATCAAGTATAACAGATGCATCGATTCCTGCGGCATCTTTTTCCCTGATCTTGCAAAGAACGCTCGCAAGATACATTTCCCTGAACATATCAAGGCAGTTGTTGCTGGCCGGTCCGTCGGTACCTATCGCAAGCTTTACTCCCCTGTCATACAGTTTCTTAAGCGGAGCGATACCGCTTGCAAGCTTACAGTTTGATGCGGGATTTGTAACCGTATAAACGCGCTTTTCCCTGAGGATATCGATTTCCTCATCGGTTACATGTACCCCATGATAAATGCCTCCGCCGAAGTCAAAAAGTCCCAGGGAAGCAAGAAATTTCACCGGAGGAAGTCCGTATCTTTCGATACATCCCAAAACCTCACTCTCCGTCTCCGAAGCATGACAAAAGAGACCGGTTTTCTTTTCACGGACAAATCCGGAAAGACTCTCAAGTATTTCACGGGAGGTAGTATATTCGGCGTGAATGCCGGCTTTAAAAGAAATAAGGGGATCGTATCGGTTAAGCCTGTCAAACTGATCTTCAAGCTCCGAAAGGGACGAGGTAAAATTGTTCAGTCCCGAAACAATAACAGCCCTCATGCCCGCAGCGGCAAAAACCTCTGCGGTAACATAGGGCCTTAAATACATATCCATCGCCGAAACTATACCGGCGGAAACATATTCCATTATTGCCAGCCTTTGGAAATCGGCTATATCGTCATCGGTAAGTTTTGCTTCGTTGGGAAAAATGTCCTCTTCAAGCCAGTTGGGAGTAGGTTTGTCATCGGCAAGGGACCTTAAGAATGTCATGGCCGAATGGGTATGTGCATCGTTAAATCCCCTCATCAGAAGATTTCCCTTACAGTCTATCTCCCTGTCAAAGATCCTGTCTTCAGGCATATTTTCGCCGTCATATAACACTTCCGCGATCTTTCCGTCACTTACACGCACCTCACCCTTTCTCACGGTGTGAGATTCATCAAGATCAAGTATTCTTGCGTTGTACAGACGAATATTCATAAAAGAAGACCTCTATGATCTTACGCAGATCCGGAACAAGGAAGGAGCAAAAACTATCTGATGGAATCGGAGGTAAATGCTTCGGGCAAGAGCTCCGATAGCTTATATACCTTCTTATCATCAATGCTTCTTGCGACGATAACTGTCATCTCGCTTCCTCCGAATTCGGAAAGAAACTGTCTGCATATTCCGCAGGGATAAGCGTAATCGGTGATCTCGGATGCATCCTTCAGCCCTCCGACTATCGCAACTGCCTTGAACTGCTTATCTCCTTCGCTTACCGCCTTGAGTGCGGCACATCTTTCGGCACAGATCGTCGCACCGTATGATGAATTTTCAACATTACATCCTCTGTATATCTCGCCTGAGGAAGTAAGTATCGCCGCTCCAACCGCATATCCCGAGTAAGGGCAATACGAGGCGGTTCTTCCTTCAAAAGCATTCAGTATAAGATTCTGGATATCTTCTTCGTTCATTTGGTTTCACCGTTTGACTATTATCAGAATGCGGCAATAGATGCCCTCACAAGCTCTTCAAATCTCTTTGAAACCGAATCCGCGGCCTTCTGAACCTCTTCGTGATTAAGTTCTTCACCGGTAATGCCCGCCGCCATATTGGAAATCACGGAAATACCGCATACTCTCATTCCGGCATGTCTTGCGGCGATTGCTTCAATGGCTGTACTCATTCCCACGGCACTTCCGCCGAGGATCCTGAGAGCCTTTACATCGGAAGAGGATTCGTAGGAAGGACCGCTGAGCTGGACATAGACGCCCTTGAAAAGCTCGGAGTTCTGCTCGGCAGCCTTATCAATGATGATCTGTGAAAGATCTTTGTCATAGATCCTGGTCATATCGGGGAATCTTGTTCCGAGCTCCTCCACATTGGGACCGATAAGAGGATTTCTTACAAGAAATGATATCTGATCCTCTATGAGCATAAGACAACCGGGATGGAAGCTTTCGTTGATACCGCCGGCGGCATTTGTAAGGAAAAGGATCTTCGCTCCCATGAGATACATAAGCCTGATGGGCATAACGACATCGGAAGGTTCATAACCTTCATACATATGTACCCTGCCCTTCATGCATACGACCTTCTTTTCTCCGTCGTATCCGAATATGAACTTTCCCGAATGCCCCTGCACGGTTGATACAGGGAAGCCGGGAAGTTCGGAGTAAGGTATCTCGCAAACGGTCCTGATGGAATCGGCATAAGCACCGAGTCCGGATCCGAGTACAAGTGCAATGTCGGGAACAAAATCAGTCTTTTCCCTTACGGCCTTTAATGCTGTCTGCAGTTTATCGTAAGCTACGCTCATGAGATCACCTTTTTGAATGCTTTCTTTCCGCGTCTGACAAGCTTTCCGTCCTTAAGGTCATCTGCGGAATACAGTGTTTTGACATCGGTTACCTTCTCATCGTCAACGGTAACGCCGCCCTGCTCGACAGCACGGCGCGCTTCGTTTCTTGTGGGGCAAAGGCCCGCTTTTACGAGGATTCCGAGGATATCGATCTTGCCGTCCCTGTAATCACCCTCTTCGATCTGTACGGTGGGAATATCGGCACCCGAAAGATCACCGCCTCCGAAAAGTGCATTTGCTCCCGCCTCGGCCTTGTCAGCTTCTTCCTTGCCGTGAACAAGCTCTGTAAGCTCATGTGCAAGAACCTTCTTGGCTTCGTTGATCCTGGAATCTTCCCACTTATCCATCTCATCAATCTGCTCGAGAGGAAGGAAGGTGAGCATTCTGAGGCACTTCATAACATCGGCATCGGAAACGTTTCTCCAGTACTGGTAGAACTCATAAGGTGTGGTCTTATCTGCATCGAGCCAAACGGCACCCTTTGCGGTCTTGCCCATCTTCTTTCCTTCGGAATTGAGAAGAAGGGTTATGGTCATGGCATATGCATCCTTGCCAAGCTTCTTTCTGATAAGTTCGGTTCCTCCCAGCATATTGCTCCACTGATCGTCTCCTCCGAACTCCATATTACAGCCGTATCTCTTGTAGAGCTCAAGGAAGTCGTATGACTGCATGAGCATGTAGTTGAACTCAAGGAAACTGAGTCCTTTTTCCATTCGCTGCTTGTAGCACTCGGCCCTGAGCATATTATTTACGCTGAAATGAGGTCCGATATCCCTAATGAACTCAACATAGTTAAGATCAAGAAGCCAGTCGGCATTATTGACAAGAAGCGCTTTGCCTTCTCCGAATTCAATGAATCTGGACATCTGCTTCTTGAAGCACTCAACGTTGTGATCGATAGTCTCTTTGGTCATCATGGTACGCATATCGCTTCTTCCGGAAGGATCGCCTATCATTCCGGTACCACCGCCTACAAGAGCAATGGGCTTATTTCCGGCCTGCTGAAGTCTCTTCATAAGGCAAAGAGCCATAAAGTGACCAACGTGAAGTGAATCTGCGGTAGGATCAAATCCGATATAGAATGTCGCTTTGCCGTTGTTGACAAGCTCCCTTATCTCATTTTCGTCGGTAAGCTGTGCAAGAAGCTGTCTTGCCTGCAGCTCTTCAAAAATACCCATTTCAAAAATCTCCTTTTAAATATTTTTATCTTGTTTCCATGAGCTTGATCATCGCCTGATCGAGACCTTTCACGGATAATTTATACATCGGGAACATCTGCTTGACGGCTGTTTCGGCTTCCCTCCAGGGTGCATTTCCCGGTGCCATCTTGGGATTGAGCCAGACCACCTTTTTATAGTGTCTCTTAAGGGATTTAAGCCATTCCTCTCCGCTGAGTCCGTCATTGGGACCACGGTAGTTACCCGTATCGGAATACAGTTCCTCGGGCGCCATGGCCGCATCTCCGACTATTATAACCTTATAATCGGAATCCGTGTTGCGGAAAAGCCATCTGGTTTCAACCCAGTCGCCGTTTTCACATTCCGGCGTCTTATATACATGGGAGTAAATGCAGTTATGAAAATAATAGCATTTTACTTCCTTATAGTGGTTACTTTTATTTACGGCCTGGAAAAGATCGTTCAAAAGCTGAGAATACGGTATCATCGTTCCGCCCGAATCCATAAGAAGAAGCAGCTTTACCGAATTCTTCCTGGGCTTTCTCATTTCGATCTTAAGAACACCGCCCTGATTGCAGGTCTCATCGACGGTCTTGTCTATATCCAGCTCTCTTTCCGGCGTATCAAGTCTCGAAGAGAACTGCCTGAGCCTTCGGAAGGCAAGCTGGAACTGGCGGTTTGTCATTACCCTGTCATCACGGAAATCACGGTATTTCTTGGCTCCGATAACGGCAAAGGCTGACTGATAGCCTGTAGTTCCACCGACTCTGACGCCTCCGATATTACCTCCGGTATTACCGAAGGAGGTCTTTCCCATCGTGCCAATCCAGAAAGAACCGCCGTTATGCTCGGAATCCTGATCTTTGAGCCTCTGCTTGAATTTCTGCTCGACATCTTCTTTGTCGATTATGATGCCTTCGCCTTCCATCTTGTTCAGATGATCCCTTGCTTCCATCTCGGCAAGCTGCATCATATCCGATTTATCAAGCCAGCGGAGCATCTCCTTGCCCACTTCAGGCTCACTCTTTATCTTTCCGAAGCATTCCTCAAATGCCTCATCATACTTGTCGTAATCCGTCTCGGACTTTACCAGTATCATTCTTGCACAGTGATAAAACCTTGAGAGCTGACCGCCTATCAGGGAAGAATCAAGTGCATTCTCCAGATCGAGCCACTCTCCCAAAGTGACATTTATTCCATGCTTTCTTAAACTTTCAAAAAAATTCAAAAACATTTTTAAACTACTCCGCGATTGACACGGAATGTATGAGTCTTCTCGCTTTTTCGGCGTCAAGCGCGAAACTTATTCGACGAACATTTCAGCTCATGCCGCAGGCCATTCACTTCGTTCAGGCCGGGCGTCCGTTTCTAACGCAGACGCCGAAGCTCGAATCCTCATACATTTCGCGTCACCCGCAAATTTACTTCTATAAATTATTTATTCGAAGTTATGATGAGTGGTCTGCTCGAGGTCTTCATCCTTCTTGACTACAACTCCGATGAAGGGAAGTCTTGTCTTGATCTGTCCGTAAGGAATTCCTCCGATCTGAAGCGCATTGATCCAGTCAATGAGCTCGGAAGTGGAAGGTTTCTTACGGATATCCCGTATGTCACGGATCTGATAGAACACATCCATTGCCTCGGCAAGAAGGTGCTCTTCGACATCGGGGAAATGAACCCTGATGATCTCTTCCATGAGTTCCTTGCCCGGGAATTCGATATAGTGGAAAATACATCTTCTGAGGAACGCATCGGGAAGTTCCTTCTCCGCATTTGAAGTGATGATCACGATGGGTCTGTTCTTGGCCTTGACCGTTCTCTTGGTCTCACCTATATAGAACTCCATCCGGTCAAGCTCCCAGAGAAGGTCGTTGGGGAATTCAAGGTCGGCCTTATCGATCTCGTCGATAAGGAGAACAACCTGTTCCTCACTCTCAAAAGCTTCGCCAAGCTTTCCGAGCTTGATATAGTGAGCGATGTCATCTACGCCGCCCTCTCCGAACTGGCCGTCATACAGTCTCTGAATGGTGTCATACATATAAAGACCGTCCTGGGCTTTGGTAGTGGACTTGATGTTCCAGATGATAAGCTTTTTGCCGAGAGCATCCGCCACGGACTGAGCCAGCATGGTCTTGCCGGTTCCGGGCTCTCCTTTGATAAGAAGAGGCTTTTTAAGAGCCATTGCGATATTTACGGAATCCATAAGCTCCGGGCTTGCAACGTATCCGCTTGTTCCTTCAAACTTTTCCATTTACATTTCTCCGTTAAAAAATTTATCAAGTTCATTCCGCAGGACTTCCTTGCTGATAGATTTCAGAAGGTATCCCTGTGGATTAAGCTTCATTACGGTTTTTACGCTTTCCTTGTCCGACTTGCCGGTAAGGAAGATGACGGGAATATCCCTTGAAAACTCCTTACTTCTGATCATCTCGAGAATCTCAAGTCCGGAAGCAACAGGCATCATGTAATCAAGCAGAACAAGATCCGCGTGATTCTTGGCAAGCCATGTCAGCGCCTGGATGCCGGAATTAGCCATATAAACCTTGTATTTATCCTTGAGCCAGTCCCGTACGGTACGAAGATATGTTGTATCGTCGTCGACTACGAGAACGCTCTTTTTATCGCTATCTTCACGGGCCGTTGTCTGAACTCCCCGAAGAAGTGCGATCAGCACCTGCATATCGATCGGTCTTTCAAGCTTACCCGCAAGAAAATTATCGGATATATATTCATTAACCACGGCAAAGTCTGCGGGTGATCCGATAAGTATCAGCTTTTTCTCATCATCGTTGCATTTATCCTTAAGATATATCAGAAGATCCGGTCTTTCCAGGATCGATTCATCCATATACAGGATTATTATCCTTTTTTCATCAATCGAATTCTTTATATAAGGTGATTCCGTCGATGCAAAAGAACAAAGAAAGCCTTCGGCTTCAAGCTTATATTTGATGGCATTGACCATAAAGCTGTCAATTTTGCTTACCATAAGAACGGATTCACTCATAATGCCTCCTTTGCGCCGGCAAGAACGTTGTCCCAGTCAAGCGCTTCCATGGATCTTTTGATCTTTTCAAGTCTAACAGCGTCTTCCTTTTCAAATTCATACTGACGCAGGGATTCAAAAATAATCTCTATACTGTCATAATCCATCATCGATGCAAGCTCAAATATCGTATTGTAGGCATCTGCCAGTATCTCGGGAGTTGCCGGTATCTTATCAATCTTTTCTTCAGGTTCAAGGCTTTCCGAAAGAACCTTTTTCAATGAACGGTAATCGGAAAGAAGTTCATCGGTTTTTTCGCTGATAAATTCCGAATTGCGGTCCTTGCCGGCAGCCTCAAGAGCCCTTGCCAGCTCGGAGAGTTCCACCGCACCGATTATGCGTGCCGAGCTTTTTAAAGCATGAACCCTTATTGTATAGCCGTCAATATCACCTGCGGTATAAAGTCCGGCAATCTCATCAGCCTTCGCGTCAGCGGTGCTTATGAATATCTCTATGGCTTTTCTGAGCCCTTCCTCGGAACCGCAGTTGAGTATTCCCTGTTCGGCATCGATTTCCTTTATGCCGTTAAGAAAATCCGTCTCACCCGTTCTTTCGATCCCGTCATTTACTTCGGACGTGACCTGTGTCTTGGTCTTGACCTTTTCCGTTCCGTCCGACAGATCATAGGACGAAGAAATATCAAGAGTAAATTTCTTATTGTCTTCTCCCGTACCGATAACTTTAACTTTATCCTTGGGCAGATAAAGAAGAAGCATTGCATCTATGACATCGGCATCATCATCCATGCATATGTAGTCGGTATAGCTGTCAAATATCACGGCCTGATCGATCTCGGAATTCTTCTTTGTGATGAGAATCGTAGGAATATCGACGCTGTTCCAGATGTAGGTTTTGATCGAACGGTTATCATCGCTGCGAAGTCCGTCCTCAACGAATACGATGTCATAATTTTCGCCCGAAAGTCTTTCAATGCAATCGTCACATCCGTACACAACATCTATCCTTGCCATCGTTGTAAGGAAAAGTCTTGATAATCTGTTTACATCTTCCCTGTCCTGTCCCGCGATAAGGATCTTGGCACCGGGAGCAACAAGAGGTCTGGAGAAAGTCGATGCAAGCATAAACCCGGAAATACCCGACCTTTTATTAACCTTGATGAGGGTTTCCATTGTCGCAAGCGGAAGGAATTTACCTACGGACCTTAAAAGAGATCCGCCGGTGAAAGGCTTGGGAAGGAAGGAATCAAACCCTTCCGATATATACTTTTCCTTCTCTCCCCTGACGGCATTTGCGGTAACTACGATTATCGGAGTCAGATCGCACAGGGAATTGTCCCTGAGATAATGCATTGCCTCAACACCATCCATTACCGGCATCATATGATCCATCAGAATAAGATCGTAGTCATTCCGGGAGATCATTTCTATGGCAGTCTTGCCGTCTTCCGCGCCGTCAACGGAAAAGCCGAACTGTTTCACCGTCCTGACAAGAAGCTCCATGTTCAGTTCGTTATCATCCACACAGAGGATCCTGTACATGGACGAATCGGGAAAAGAATCCGACTCGGAAAAATCAAATCGTTCGTATCCGGATCTTGAAATAAAATCCTTGGATTTTCTTTTCTCATCTATATCGAAGCCGACATTGAGATAGAGTTCCTTTTCAATGTCTTCGAGAGAAACCAACGCACTGCCCCCGTACTCATTGATATCGGACATGTTGTCGACAATGTCAGTAAAGAACTGGTCAAGCCTTCGGGCTCCCTTGAATGCGCTTGCGGCATTTTCCCTGACTTCATCCGAAACACCGGCTTTAAGTATCTCCTCGGTATAACCCATGATCGCATTTATGGGCGTTTTGATCTCGTGTGACAGATGGGAAAGAAATGTGCTCTTTGCTTCATCAGATCTTTTGATCCTTTCAAGGGCTCTTCTTTCGTCCTTCCTTACGCGGTCAAGTTCATCAAGAGTATTGATAAGCTCGGTATATTCCGGAGTTTCAAGGGTGAGGAAAAGCATGAGAAGACAGATGCCTCCGACGAAATATGCCATCTGTGCTCTTTCCTCAAGTTTCACCTGAACAATGAATATCACAAGGACAATAAGAAAACCGCTGGTAAGGAATGTACGCTGAACCTTCGTGAATTTCTTTTTTCTGAAAAAGGAAAGAGAAACTCCGAGGAAAATATAATAAAGCGGGAACAGATAACCGACCGTTCCGTAAAGAAGGTTCCTTACCAGTCCGATACCGGGAACATATGTAAACGCGATGCCCGTAAAATAATTAATTATCAGGATCAGCACATATACCGAATTGATCGTGTACGCAATAATATTCAGCAAATGCTCGTTTTTCTGAAGCCCGGAAAATGCGACCATGTAGAAATAAAATCCCATCGAACTGCTGAGTCCCATAAGGAAATTGAGCGAAAGGAAAATCACATGGAACCAGGCGGGAAGCGTATCTCCCCACATGAAGGTAATGCCCGTGACTATGTCCAGAAGCGTTCCCACTGTGGTAAGAAGTGCATATATCTTGAACCTGTAATTGGTAGCCTTCGCGTTGCGGTCATCCTTGTAATTTCCGTACACAAAAATAAGCAGTATAAGCTCAATGGGCAATACCGAAAGTTCAAAGTATATATTGTAGCTCTCATTGAAGATCAACTCGTTACGCCCTCAGCTTACCTGTATTTTTTGGCTCTCTTGTATATTCCGACAGCTGCTTTGAACAGTTCGTCATAACCTTCCGAATACTTCCTGATGTCATGTTCCGAACTGATGCCCGGACAAAAAGATGACTCATCATTGAGATCAACCTTATCGGAAGGAAGATATTTTATAAGCATTTCCTCAACAGCTGCAGGATTAACCGGCTTTGATAACCAATCGGTAAATCCTCCCCTGCCGATTTCCTCTTCGCCAAGCGGCTCCGATTCATCGACAATTGCGATGCAGGGTTTTCTGACATCAAGGATATTGGGTTCACCGCTTCTTATATGACTGATAAGTTTTATTTCCTTATCATCCTTCATATCCGAATCGGCAAAGATAACATCATACTCATTGATCCTTATAAGGGTAAGAGCTTCTTCACAGTCGGCCGCAACATCCAGGGTTATGCCGGAAGGCTCAAGCAATGCTTTTATTACCGATATATTGCCGCATTCCTTATCGGCATAAAGAATTCTCGAAGAAGGCGAATAAAACCTTCCGGTTTCACCGCTTTCACTAAGCGATCTTTTTCTGACAATCTTTTTGATATCACCGATGCCGGTTGAATCGACTATCTCGGAAGAAATGCAAATATCGAATGCCACTTCCTCCTCGACGGTCTCGAAAACCTTAAAATCCCCGCCTACAGTCTTTATCACATTTCCTGCGATAAAGAACTCGAGAAGACCCGACTCTTTTTTCGAAAACAGAAGCTTATTATCGGAAAGTCCGTTGAGAAGAAGGTTCTCGAGATTGGTGACCGAGGCCCTAAGGGACTCACAGATTATCCTGAAAGTGATAAGGCACTCTCCGTCTCCGAATTCCTTGTGAAATGATGAAAGCTTTACATAGCCCTTTGAGGAATTCTTGCAGATAAAAGAAAAAAGATTGAGAAAACTGCGCCTTAATTTCTCATAATCTCCCTTAATTACACCCGGAGTCTCCTTATCAAGAAGAAGATCCAGGATGATACCCTTATTTCTGAGCGAAGGACCGGACACGCTGATAATATCTATCAAAAGAGAAGCAAGATCGATATCGTCCCTGAAGACTTCGACCAGCCCCCTTTCAAGCTTGGTATAATCAAGCGTTCCCTGCATAAGTGCAATGATATCTTCGCCCGATGTTTTGATATGAGAAGCATGATCCCTGATATTGTCATCATGGCTTTCACGCAATATCAGTTCATTCATTCCGAGAACAGAGATCATGCCGCTCTTAACTTCTCGTGTAAGATTGGTGAGAAGTATGTTTCTGTCATCGCCGATATTTTTGATCTTTTCTTTTAATCTTATGTTCTCAAGTATGTATTTCTTCCTCATTTTGATATAAAAAGCACCGGATGCCGTCAGAAACAGCACCGCAATGATCAAAACGGAAGACAGTATTAACATTTGAAAAGATGCATCACCACTGAGTATCGGATACTTCATCCTTCTTTTCCCTGAGCATAAGCTCCTTAACGGCAACACCGGGATCTTTTCCTTCAAAAAGGATAAGATTTACCTGTTCTATGATGGGAAGATTAACCCCGTATTTCCTGCCGAGTTCTATGGCAGCCTTGGCCGAGAAGATACCCTCAACAACCATTCCGACTTCTTCCTGGGCTTCCTTAAGGCTCTTGCCTTCACCGAGGAGTATTCCGCATCTTCTGTTGCGGGAATGCATACTGGCACAGGTGACAATAAGATCGCCCATTCCGGTAAGACCGCTGAAGGTCTCGGGTCTGCAGCCCATCTTTACACCGAGTCTGGAGATCTCGGCAATTCCTCTTGTGATAAGGGCAGCCTTAGCATTATCTCCGTATCCGAGTCCGTCGGCGATACCTGCAGCAAGCGCTACGACGTTTTTGAGTGATCCGCCCAGTTCAACGCCCTTAACATCGGAACTTGTATAAACCCTGAAGGTCTCGGTCATGAACACATCCTGCACGTAAAGAGCTGTTTCCTTATTATGTGAAGCCACAACTATGGTCGTGGGCATAAGTCTGGAAACTTCTTCGGCATGTGTGGGACCCGAAAGAACACATACATCTGCACCGGGAATTTCATCGCTGATCTGTTCTGAGAGTGTCTTAAGAGTTCCCTCCTCGATTCCCTTCGCAACATCAACTATGATCTGTCCGTCCCTGACAAGGGGTGCAAGTCTCTTTGCCGTCTTTCTGGTAAAGGAAGACGCAACAGCCATGACAAGTATATCCCTGTCGGTCACAGCCTCCTTATCATCAAGGGTATATCTGACGCTTTCGGGGATTGTGGCACCGGGAAGCATCTTGTGTGCATGAGTGGAGGAAAGCATTTCTATCTCGGATTCAACTGCGGACCAGACCATAACGTCATGTCCGGCATTTGCGAGAAGAATGGTAAGTCCTATACCCCACGTACCTCCGCCTAGAACCGTAACCTTAGCCATATTTATCTCCTTTCGGGAACATTTGCATCATTCTTTTTTCCCAGATAAGTTTTTCTTTCTTCGCCTTTTATGAGCCTGACTATATTGGATCTGTGCTGCCAATAAGCAAGCAGCATAAGAAGGAGTGCAATGATATACATCTCATTTTTCGCAGCCTGTGTAACCCCGTCGAAAATTCCGAACAGATTGGTCTGCCCCATTACAACGAGCTGGATGAAAAATCCGGCATAAAGAATGAGGGAACCGAGACTTACATAGTGAGTAAGAAGAAAGGGAACGAAAAAGTAAGCAAGTCCCGGGAAAAAGAAGGATCCGTGAAAAGCAAGGATCATTCCGCCGGTGGCAGCTATGCCTTTTCCTCCTTTGAAATGCATATAGAACGGAAAATCATGAGCAAGAACGCATCCGGCTCCGCCGTATATGATCAAAAGAAATCTGAGATCCGGATACATCCGCGCGAATGTAAACCTGATAATGAGAACGGTGATGATGGCTTTGAGCATATCACCGGCAAAAACAATAAGTCCGGCCTTAGTGCCGAGAACCCTGAGAGCGTTCGTGGTACCGGAATTACCGCTTCCGTAATTCCTGATATCAACGCCTTTGCATTTACCGACTATATATGCCGTCTGGACGAGGCCGAGTGCATATCCGATGAGAAAGCACCATAAACGAGCCATATCATTCACCTTTTCTTTCCCTGACAATGAATTTGAGAGGTGTACCCTTAAATCCGAAATTCTCACGTACCTGATTTTCTATGTACCTGATATATGAGAAATGTGCCAGTTCCTTGTCATTAACAAAAATCACGAACGTCGGAGGCCTGCTCGAGACCTGGGTAATGTAATACAGCTTAAGGAATTTACCCTTATCGTTGGGAGGCTGCTGCATTGCGACAGCTTCAGCGAGTATCTCGTTCAGTGCTCCGGTTCCGACCCTCTTGTCCTGGCTTTCCCTGACCATATCGATGGTCTCAAAAAGCTTGCCGAGTCTCTGGCCGGTTACCGCGGAAATAAATACTATTTCCGCATAGGGCATGAATGAAAGTATGTTACGGACATTTTCGGTAAACTTATAGATCGTTTTGTCGTCTTTATTTACCGCATCCCATTTGTTCACAGCTATGATGACAGCTTTGCCACGGTCATGTGCTATACCTGCGATCTTGGCATCCTGCTCGGTAACGCCCTCCGTAGCATCTATTACAAGTACCGCTATATCGGCTCTTTCGACCGCACTTACGGTTCTTACGATCATATAATGCTCAAGATCGTCCTTGATCTTGTTCTTCCTTCGAAGTCCGGCGGTATCTATGAAGATATATTCCTTATCCCCGTACTTTACCCTGGTATCTACGGCATCACGGGTTGTACCGGCGATATCCGATACGATAAGCCTGTTTTCGCCGAGAAGTTTATTGATAAGGGAAGACTTACCGGTATTGGGCTTTCCGATAACAGCAACCTTAGGGGTATCTTCGTCCTCCGCAGCCTCGGTATATTCGTCGAAATAGCTTACAACCTTATCAAGAAGCTCACCGAATCCCAGCATATTGGTTGCGGATATGGGATAAGGATCGCCTATGCCGAGATTGTAGAACTCATACACATCCGACTGCTGTTTTTCAAACGAATCGACCTTGTTGACAACAAGGATAACGGGCTTTCCGGATTTCCTGAGCATGGAACAGACTCCCGCATCAGCATCCTGAAGCCCCGTCTTGGCATCGGTAACAAAAAGAATGACATCTGCGGTATCAATGGCTATCTGAGCCTGGTCCCTCATGGAAGATAAAAGAAGATCCTTGGACTCGGGCTCGATTCCGCCTGTATCGATCAACGTGAAATTGTAATCAAGCCATGAAACGTCGGCATAGATCCTGTCCCTGGTGATGCCGGGGGTATCCTTGACTATTGATATCCTCTCACCCGCAAGGGCATTGAAAAGTGTCGATTTACCGACATTGGGTCTTCCGACCACGGCAACTATGGGTCTGTTACTCATAACTGAAAAATTACCTGTTTAAACACAAAAATATCAGCTGATCCCCAAGCAGGAATCAACAAAGTCGTAACCATTTGATTTTATCGTATATACACGTACTTGTAAAGCATCCGAGACCTGTGAAACCGTGTAATCATCAAGGAAAACGTCGGTTCCGGCCCTTACCACGGACTCGGGAAGACGAACCTCTGTTCCCAGGTCCCTGCCCTTCATCTGGGCGATGATATCCTGACCGGTAAGCAGGCCCGAAACGGTTATCCTCTCCCCGAAAAAATCGTTCCTTACGGCAAAAACATCAAGCCTCATTCCGGGCACCCTTGCTTCGATCTTTTCGGCGGTTGCTTTTATGATGGGATAAGCGAGCACACCTGTAACAAGGGTGATATGCCTTGAGGGATCACATTTACCGAAGCTTCCGTCTTTTTCTCTTTTTTCAATCTGTTCATCGGTCTCATCAATGAAAGACCGCATCATCCCGACGCCGTTCTCTATCTGAAGATATCCGTCATAACGCTCCGCTTCGGGTATATCCATCTCTGCGGTAAGATACCATTCGTCGCTTGCGTGAACAAAATGTATTCCGTACTTCTCATATGCGATCTTCTGGTACTTTTCGATAATTCCGATGACCTTAATACTGTCTTCTTTTTCAAACGGTTCCAGAGGATACAGTCCGTCCCGATACTTGGACAGACCGACTGGAACCACGGAAAGGCTTCTGAAAGAAGGAATGAATTTCATCAGTTCGGAAATGGAGTATTCAAGTTCTTTTCCGTCATTTATTCCTTTGCACAGGACTATCTGACCGTTCATCTCGATCCCCGCCTCGGCCAGAATATTCAGCTTTGAAAGCGATGAACCCGCAAACCTGTTGCCTAGCATCCTGCATCTGAGCTCGGGATTCATGGTATGCACGGAAACATTGACGGGGGAAAGATTATATCTGACGATCCTGTTTAAGTCCTTTTCGGACAGATTGGTCAGGGTGATGTAGTTACCCTGAAGGAAAGAAAGTCTTGAGTCATCATCCTTGAAATAAAGGGTGTCCCTCATTCCGGGAGGCATCTGGTCGATAAAGCAGAAAATACA
>JAFWUY010000020.1 GCA_017524035.1 Lachnospiraceae bacterium
CCATGCACTCGAATTCGCCGCCGCAGAATCTGACCTTCATCTTGCCGGTAATGATTCCCTTGAAGATGTTGCTCTCTCCGATGAAGTTGGCAACAAATGCGTTTGTAGGCTCATTGTAGATGTCTTCTGGCTTTCCGATCTGCTGGATCTGGCCGCCGTTCATGACAACGATCTTATCGGACATGGTCAGGGCTTCTTCCTGATCATGGGTTACATATATGAAAGTAATGCCGAGTCTGTCATGCATGGACTTAAGCTCGATCTGCATCTCTTTTCTCATCTTGAGATCTAGTGCACCGAGCGGCTCGTCCAAAAGAAGGATCTCGGGCTCATTGACAAGAGCTCTTGCTATGGCGATACGCTGCTGCTGGCCTCCGGAAAGAGTAGCGACGCTTCTTTCCTCAAAGCCTTCGAGGTCTACCATTTCAAGAACATGCTTAACCTTGCGGTCTATCTCCTCACGGTCCATCTTCTTGAGCTTGAGACCGAAGGCGATATTGTCATAAATGTTCATGTGGGTAAAAAGAGCATAGCGCTGGAATACCGTGTTAACGGGGCGCTTGTTCGGGGGGAGCTTGGAGATATCCTTTCCTCCCAGAAGGATCTGACCGCTTGTGGGCCTGTCAAAGCCTGCGATCATACGGAGAGTTGTGGTCTTGCCGCAACCTGAGGGTCCGAGGAATGTGACAAACTCGCCTCTTTCAATCGTGAGATTGAAATCGTCCACGGCGATGAATCCGTTGTCGTCAAACCTCCTTGTGACATTCCGAAGCTCGATTATTGGCTCCGGGGCAGTAGAAGAATTACTCATTTCTTTCCTCCCAGACCTGATCTTGGCACTTTCTATCCGTGCCTCCCCGCGGGTTCTGCCATTCAGCGCACCTGAAGTCTGTACGGGTCGTAAGGTTAGTCACATGCTAAAGCCTACGACCTCCGCGTTTTTTCAGACCAAATCCCGCATATTCTAACATCATTTACCCCCCCGCACAATAAAAAATGACAAAAATTCGCTATTTTTTAATTTATGCTTTCTGATATTATGTTTTCACGATCTTTAATGCCGTTCCAAGCCTATCTCTATGAGTCGGAGGATACCATTATGAAGGTTCGAAAGATCAGTCTTACGATGCAGATCCTGATGATCAACGCAGCGATCCTGCTCGTCACAACCGCAGTTCTCGGAATAGTCACCACAATAATGTCCGAAGGGACAATGGGAGCGCTGATAAAACAGAGAATGATGGATATAGCAAGTGCCGCAGCAGCAAATGTTGACGGAGATATACTCGAAGCCCTCGAGGACGGCGATCAGGAAACAGAAGGGTATTATGCATGCCTGGATGCTCTTGATCTGTTCAGGGAGAATACGGATCTTGAATATATATACTGTATGGAACAGACGGGACCGGAAAGTTTTGTATTCACCGTGGATGCCGATCCGGAAGAACCAGCGGACTGGGGGGATCCCGTGGAGACCACGGATGCCCTGATCGAAGCGGGAAACGGAACCACAGCCGTGGACGACAAGCCCTACACCGATGAATGGGGCAGCCATTACAGTGCATACAGTCCTGTCCGCAACTCCTCAGGAGGGGTCGTGGGAATCGTGGGTGTTGACTTCAGTGCCGACTGGTATAGCTCCCAGGTGACCGGACACATCCGCATGGTCATTATTCTCAGTGCCGTGCTTCTTGTTCTGAGCATGCTCGCCATCCTGCTCCTCACTTCAAGGATCAAGAAGCGCTTCGTCATGCTTAATGACAAGCTCAGTGATATAGCCGACGGATCCGG
>JAFWUY010000021.1 GCA_017524035.1 Lachnospiraceae bacterium
ACCTATTCCAATATGTCCGGCCAGATCACTGATCTTAGTATCACCGAATCCGTTCTTGGCAAAATAAAGTGATGACTCCCTGAGGATCCTGGACCTCATATCATCGCGCATCTGTCTGAACTGTTCTTCCGTTTTGGGCATGAGCGATCTCCTTTTATGACTGAATGAATATTCACTCATAAATAATATCATACATACATGCTTTGTCAATAATTCCGTTCCGGCGTGCGGCCGGACACATAAAATACGCAGATGATACCGCTTGGGATATCCTTATGTACCGCTTGGTAGCAGAGCTATTGAAGACAGCAGAAAGGGCGGATACTATGTAGCCGTAAAGCAAACCCAAGGAGGTAAATCATATGACTTCATTAACACTCAGCAAAAACGATCTCAGAAAAAAAGTGCAGGATATTTCCTGCACGAAGAATCCGGAATGTGAAATGACGGAGCAGTCGTCCGGCCGCATCAGTGAATATACGGAAGGTCTGAATGCTCTCCGGAAAGACGCATCGGTGATGCAGAGAAGGGGCCTTCCTTTTATGATGGCATCGGTCGTTCTTTGGACAGGCATAATGCTTTCAAGGATCTTCATGAAGGATATCCATTCGATGAATCTCTTCGTATTCATGACTTCAGCCTTCCTGATGCCTGTGGCCACGATATTCGGCAAGATCATAAAAGCGGACATCTACAAAAAGACTTCCAATCCGGTGAACAAGCTGGGATTTTTGTGCAATATCAACCAGTTCCTGTATCTTCCCATCGCAATGTGGGCATTCAGCGATCATCCCCACTCCATGCTCCTGATCTATGCGATCATTTTTTCGGCTCACCTGCTTCCCTTCTCATGGGTATATGACAGTAAGATATATTTTTACGGTTCGATCATCGAATCCGTCGGAGTGATCTTTGTGGCTTACGCCTTCGGTTATCCCGTAGCCACCGCATTCATCGTGATCATGCAGATTATCGTATGCATCGGACTTATCAGGGATATTCGAAGAAACGATATTTAATCATTCCTTTTTCCTGATATTCGTTTCGAAGGTCTCTTTATCGATATACACTCCCGCTTCGGGATGATCGGTGACATTGATGACACAGTCAAAGGTTTCGATCATCCCCTCAAGGGGCTGTACCATACCGTCCCATCCTTCGGACTCGGGAAATTTCTCGCGCAGTCTCTTCCAATCGGTGTAAAGATGCACAGCGGATCTGTCTCCCTTTCCCGCCTGCATGACAAAAGAGATTGTGGTTCCCTGCTTTAATGTTACATTTCCGGATCCGTCGGGTTTTCCGATGTCACCTTTAAGCTTCATGGGAACAAGGAATCTGGCATTTCCGAGTTCACGGAACAGATGCGTGTAAAGTATCGAGAGTACGTTTTTCTCTTCATCGTTTGCGGGAGGATTCAGCTGACCGATCATAAGAAGCCATCTTTCCAGATCCGGATTGGTCACTGGGATCTGCACCTCCGGAACGTCCTTGTATACGGGCTTGGGAACAAACATGGCCGCATCTATGACCAGCCTCTCATAGATGATCCCCACTCCGCAAGCACCGTTAAGATAGAAAGCACTACCCAGGAAATTATAGATTCCATTTCCGGCTGGTCCGTTTTCAACCTTAAGAAAATCGTATTTCGACGGATCGTAATTCTTTTTCCATATGCCGGAATAAGCCTGCGTTACGATGAGCAGATTCGGAGGAGTGGTGACATAGCTTCCGTTCTCCGCTTTATAGGTATACGACATCATCGCAGGCTCACCTGTCCTTCTGCTCATCAGGACATATATCTCTTTTGATGCAAGAACCTTGCTGCAGATCTGCTTTGCAAAGGTATTTGAGATCTCGTTCCTTCGGGATACGAGCTTATCGGAAGCGTCGTTTGCATTTGTCTTGCAGTAGTTAAGATAAAGCTGGAACAATTCCACGATATCCGTCACGGACATCCTGTCGTAATCTGCCTGTCCCAGTTCCAGTTTTCTGAAGGATATATAACCGTCACCGAGCGCATTAACATAAGCATCATGAACATCCTTAAGACTTGCTTCCCTTGAATGGATTACCGTACCGGTCTTAAGCAGGCATTTGCTTCCGTTCTCGATAACTATGGAGACATTGGTATTTTCCGCAGTCTCCACGGACGTTTTATAGACCATAAGATCTGAGGCGATACCGATAGCCACTTCCGAATCGTCCGTGCCGGGATTTGATATATAGATTGCATCTCCTTTGTTGATGCGTCCGAACACATATCCTACAACAACCCTGTCTGCGGAATTATTCAGATTAAAAACATCCGCAACGGCAAAACAGAATCCGGTCCCGGAATTAACCTGCGCCGCTCCTCCGGCGTTTTGAGCTGATGCGGTTTCGGTGTTCATTTTTCCGAAGAGCTTATCTTTCAGTCCCATATTTTCTTCTCCTTTAGTGAGAGCGGTGTTCACCTCACATTGTATCTTATACGGGATGATCCCTCAACCGAATATGATCCAATAATAAAGCCTCCGTTACCGGAGGCTTTAAATGATCATTCGTATTCAACGGTTGCCGGAGGCTTCGGTGTGTAATCGAAGAGTACTCTGTTGATTCCGGGAACCTCGGAGATGATCCTCTTTACAAGATGATCAATCAGTTCGTCGGAGAGATGCTCTACGGTAACCTCCATAACATCGGTGGTATTGATCGCACGGATGATGCAGGGCCAGTCGAAGGTCCTCTTTCCGTCTTTGACACCGGTGGACTTGAAATCGGGAACAACGGTGAAGTACTGCCATACCTTGCCCTCGAGGCCATTCTTGGCAAACTCCTCACGAAGGATCGCATCGGATTCGCGTACTGCTTCAAGTCTGTCTCTTGTGATAGCGCCGGGGCAGCGGACACCGAGTCCGGGGCCGGGGAACGGCTGACGGTAAACCATGCCTGCGGGAAGTCCG
>JAFWUY010000022.1 GCA_017524035.1 Lachnospiraceae bacterium
GACGGAATCGTAGAGATCAGAAGCATCGCACGTGAGCCCGGCAGCCGTTCCAAGATCGCCGTATGGAGCAACAACCCCGACGTCGATCCCGGCGGTGCATGCGTAGGTATGAACGGAGACAGAGTCGGTGCCGTAGTATCCGAGCTCAATGACGAGAAGATCGACATCGTATGCTGGGATGACAACCCCGGAAACCTTGTACAGAATGCGCTTTCACCCGCATCCGTACTTGCCGTATTCGCAGATCCTTATGAGAAGACCGCCAAGGTTGTTGTTCCCGATGACCAGCTTTCACTTGCCATCGGTAAGGAAGGACAGAACGCAAGACTTGCCGCACGTCTTACCGGATATAAGATCGATATCAAGTCCGAATCCCAGGCTAAGGATGCCGTCGGATTCCGTTATGAGGACTATGAGTATTCCGATGAGGATGGCGAGGAGTACGAAGAGGGCTACGAGGAAAGCTATGAGGAAGTACCCGCTGAGGAAACACCCGCAGAGGACGGACAGGAATAATGAATTCGAAATGCTCCAGGACATGTGTCGGATGCGGCCAGACCCGTGACAAGAAGTCACTGATCCGCATCGTACGTAATACCGAGGGTCTTATCCTGGTCGACGAGACAGGCAGGATGAACGGACGCGGGGCTTACATATGCCCTTCGGTCTCGTGCCTTGAGTCGGCGTTTAAAAAGCACGGTCTCGAAAGAGCATTTAAAACACCCGTTCCGAAAGAGTCTCTGGACAGTATTTCGGAGTATATAAAAGCGCACTCCACCTGAAGGTGGGAAGGAGTAATTACGACTGACAGGATTTTATCGCTTCTTGGACTTGCACAGAAAGCGGGGAAGATCGCAGGCGGAGAGACACAGGTTCTCGAAAGCATACGGGCGGGGAGCGCCATGTGTGTGATAATCGCCTCCGATGCATCCGAAGGTTCCAGGAAGATGTACTCGGACAAATGTAAATATTACGGAGTACCGTACATGTATTACTCCGACAGGCAGGCACTTGGCCATGCGGTCGGAAAAGACCTGCGTAGTGCTCTGGCTGTAGAAGATGAAGGATTGTGCCAAGCAATAATGAAAACGGCACCTGAGCTTTTTGAGGAGGAATCGTAATTAATGGCAAAGATCAGATTGAACCAACTTGCAAAGGAATTTGGAGTAGAGAGCAAAGAGGTGGTTGACGCCGCTAAGGACATGGGTATGGATGTCAAGACCCATGCAAGCACCGTATCCGACGAAGAAGCGGATAAGCTCAGAGCCAAGTTCGGTGCAAACAAGCCTTCCGCACCCGCGGAGGAAAAGAAGCCGGCTCCTGCAGAAAGCAAAGAAGAAAAGAGGCCGGCAGAAAGTACGGAAAAGAAGCCCGCAGCAAAGCCTGAAGAGCAGGTTAAGCGTGTGGCTGCTTCAGATGCGCCCGCAGCGCCCAAGCAGAAGATCATAATAGTTAACAATAAGCCCGGTAAGCCTCAGGCATCCGGTGCTTCATCACAGCCCGCAAAGGCATATACCGGTCAGGCCGTAAAGCCTTCGAATGCGGCTTCACCTTACGGAAAGCCCGCTGCAAGCGGCCGTCCCGGAACTCCCATGACCGGAAGACCCGAGCCCAGGAGGATCATTAAGCCTCTTACCGCTCCTTCGGATACTCCTTCCGTCAATATGGTACAGGATCCCAAGAATGTTCCCGGAGCAAGAAAGCCGAAGCCCGAGCAGCCCGAGACCGCTCCCGCTAAGACCGAGACACCCGCTGCAGAGGTAAAACCCGCAGCTCAGGAATTAAGGCCCGCAAATCCCGCGCCCGCTCAGGGACAGGCTAAGCCCCAGGGTCAGAGGGATAATGCCAAGGGATCTCATTCCATCAGCATAAATGACAGACCCGGACAGCGTTCAAAAGGCGGATACCGTGGAGGAAACGGATATGGGCAGACTACGCAAAGCACGGAAAGAACCGACAGGCAAGGTGGCTATTACAGGCAGGCTCAGGGAGGGCGCCCGAACAATTTCGCGGGCCCGCAAAACGCTTCGAAGGGTGGTTTTGGCGGCGGAGCTCCTGGCATGGGCTTTGCTGGTGGCGCTGGAGGTCAGAGACCAAATGGAAGGCCGGGTGCCGGATTCGGAAACGGCAAAGGTGCTGGCGGAGGCAAGATCTTTACCTCAGACGGTCCTACGAGCAATAAAGGGGGCCGCGACGCAAGGCGCAGGAACGAAGAAAGAAACGGAAAGCACAAGGACATAAATTATAACGAAGAGGAGCTTTCACGCAGCAAGAAGGCAGGCCGCTTCATCAAGCCCGAGAAGAAGGCCCCCGAGGTAGTCGAGGAACAGATCAAGGTCATCACTCTTCCCGACTCCATCACCATCGGTGATCTTGCGGCCAAGATGAAGATGAAGGCTTCCGATATCATCAAGAAGCTCTTCATGTCAGGCAAGGTTTGTACCGTTAACCAGGAGCTTTCATACGAAGATGCTGAAAACATCGCAATGGAGTATGAGATCCTCTGTGAGCATGAAGTTAAGGTCAACGTGATCGAGGAGCTTCTCAAGGAGGACGAAGAAGATACCAGCAAGATGAAGGAGAGACCTCCCGTAGTCTGCGTCATGGGTCATGTCGACCACGGAAAGACTTCACTTCTCGATGCGATCAGAAAGACACACGTAACCTCAAGGGAGGCAGGAGGAATCACCCAGGCAATCGGTGCATATACCGTTGACGTAAAGGGTAAGACCATTACCTTCCTCGATACTCCCGGTCACGAAGCATTCACCGCGATGCGTATGCGCGGTGCGAACTCCACGGATATCGCAATACTTGTTGTTGCGGCTGACGATGGTGTAATGCCCCAGACCGTAGAGGCCATAAACCATGCAAAGGCAGCAGGCGTAGAGATCATAGTTGCAGTCAATAAGATCGATAAGCCCTCTGCAAACATAGACAGAGTTAAGCAGGAACTCTCGGAGTATGAGCTCATTTCCGAGGACTGGGGCGGATCGACCGTATTTGCTCCCGTTTCGGCTAAGACCGGAGAAGGACTCGATAACCTTCTCGACATGATCCTTCTTACCGCGGATGTCCTTGAACTCAAGGCAGATCCCGACAGAAAGGCAAGAGGTCTTGTCATCGAGGCTCAGCTCGACAAGGGAAGAGGTCCCGTTGCGACCATCCTCGTACAGAAGGGTACCCTTCACATCGGAGATTTCGTATCCGCAGGTGCCGCTCACGGTAAGGTGCGTGCGATGATCAACGATAAGGGTGAGAACGTCAAGACCTGCGGTCCTTCAACTCCCGTAGAGATTCTCGGTTTAAGCTCCGTACCCGAGGCGGGCGAGGTATTCCTTGCACACGAATCCGATAAGGAAGCCAAGGCCTATGCGGATACTTATACCGCAGAGAACAAGAAGCAGAAGCTGGCGGAGACTCAGGGAAGAATGAGTCTCGAGGATCTCTTCTCCAAGATCAAGGAGGAGAATCTCAAGGAGCTTGATATCATCATCAAGGCAGACGTACAGGGTTCGGTTGAGGCTCTCAAGGAATCTGTGCTCAAGCTTTCCAATGAGGAAGTTGTCGTTAAGGTTATTCACGGCGGCGTAGGTGCGATCAACGAATCGGATGTCAACCTTGCAGGTGCATCCAATGCGATCATCATCGGTTTCAACGTCAAGCCCGATACCCAGGCGGAGAGCAAGGCGGAAGCCGAGAACGTCGATGTAAGATGTTATGACGTCATTTACAAGGCGATAGAAGATATCGAGCGTGCAATGAAGGGAATGCTCGATCCCGTATTCGAAGAGAAGATCATCGGACATGCGGAGATCAGACAGATCTTCAAGGCATCCGCTATCGGAAATATTGCAGGTTCCTACGTGCTCGACGGACATATGCAGAGAGGCTGCAAGGTACGTATCAGGAGAGGCGAGGAGCAGATCTACGAAGGCGAGCTTTCATCGCTCAAGAGATTCAAGGACGATGTCAAGGAGGTCAAGGAAGGATTTGAATGCGGACTTGTATTCGACAAGTTTGATTCCATCCAGGAGCTTGATCAGGTTGAAGCATACATTATGGTTGAGGTTCCCAGAACGTGAGAAAAAACAGTATCAAAAATATAAGACTTAACTCAGAAGTTCAAAAGGAACTTTCTCAGATCATCCGTGATGTCAAGGATCCGAGGGTCAGCCCCTGGACAAGCATCATCGAGGTTTATGTCGCTCCCGACCTTAAGACCTGCAAGGTCTGGATATCGGTTCTCGGTTCCGAAGAGGACAGGGACAATACGATAAAGGGTCTTCAGTCCGCGGCGGGATACATCAGACATGAGCTTGCGGTCAGGATGAATCTGAGAAATACTCCCGAGCTTACGTTCATTTCCGATACGACCACCGAATACGGCGTCGATATGATCCACAAGATCGACGAGGTCATCGCGGATGACGAAGCGAGGCATGTGGACTCGGAAGAGGACGCGTAAGGATTAAGAGGTAGTTTTAATGCTCGATATTATCAAGGAATGTGAGGATGCAAAAAGGATAGGCATCAGCGGTCATATAAGACCCGACGGCGATGCCATATCTTCCTGTCTTGCGCTCAGAAAATATCTTCTGAACGCATTTCCAGACAAGGAGATAGTTGTTAATCTCGAAAACCCCATTCCTACCATTTTTAATGATGAAGCGGGATACGATGAGATAAAAAGGGAATTTCCCGATGACGTTACTTACGATGTTTATTTTTCTCTCGACTGTAACCGCGAAAGACTCGGCGGAACCGGAAAGTATTTTGACGGTGCCGCAAAGCGCATCAACATCGATCACCATGAGAGCAACAAAAACGGTTTCGGAGACCTCAATGTGGTAGATCCCGATATCAGCTCCACCTGTGAGCTTCTCTATACTCTTTTCGACAGGAGGTATATGGATGCCGATGTTGCAAGATGCATTTATACCGGAATGGTAACGGATACCGGTGTTTTCCAGTACTCAGGCACGACGCCCGAGACAATGAGGCGTGCCGCGGAACTTATGGAGTATGGCTTTGACTTTACTTCGCTCATTCAGAGAGTTTTCTATGAGAGAACTTATCTCCAGTCACAGATACTCGGAAGATGTCTGATGGAGAGCGTAAGATTCATGGGCGGAAGATGTGTGGTCAGCTGGCTCGATCTTAAGACCCAGCAGTTCTACGGTGTCGTAAGCAAGGATTTCGAAGGCATAGTTTCTCAGCTCCGTAATATCAGGGATGTTGATGTTTCAATATTCATGTATGAGGTCGCTGCTCAGGAATTCAAGGTTTCAATGAGATCCTCGGAGAAGGTCAATGTGGCCAAGATCGCTGAGCGCTTCGGCGGCGGCGGACACGCCAGGGCTGCGGGATGCAATATGACCGGAAATGTATATGATTGTGTGAACAATCTTTCCAAGTATATTGAAAGACAGCTGGACAATCTTCCGGAGGAAGAAGAGGCGCATGTCTGATCCCGTCAATAACGGAATACTTAATATTTCAAAGGAGGCGGGATACACCTCCTTTGATGTTGTAGCGGTTGTAAGAGGGATATATCACCAGAAGAAAGTCGGACATACCGGAACGCTTGATCCGATGGCAACGGGAGTTCTCCCCGTGGCACTCGGAAAGGGTACCAAGGTATGCGGAATGATAACCGACTGGGACAAGGAATATATCGCAGAGCTCCTTCTCGGACGTGTTACGGATACACTTGATGTGACAGGAAATACCGAAGGAGGAGATCACGAAAAGGCTATGCGTCTGACCGCGGAAGAGATTGAAAAAGCGGTCATGGGGTATCTGGGCGACATAGACCAGATCCCGCCGATGTACTCTGCGCTTAAATCAAACGGACAGAGACTTTATGATATCGCAAGAAGCGGAAGGACCGTCGAAAGACAGCCGAGAAGGGTGAGCATCAAAAGGATCGAGATCCTTTCCACAGAGCTTCCCGTGGTTAAGTTCAAGGTTCTCTGCTCGAAGGGAACATACATAAGATCTCTTTGTGATGACATAGGAAGGGATCTCGGATGCGGCGGATGCATGAAGTCACTTGTAAGAAGCTGTGTTGGACCCTTTGACCTTGGATCCGCTCATTCGCTGGATGAACTCAGAAAGCTTGCGGATGAAGGCAGAAGAGATGAACTGATCTCGCTGATACGTCCCGTCGATACGGTGTTCGGAGAGTATCCGGAGCTGACCGTGACTCAGGCAGCCGACAGACTGCTTCGGAACGGAAACAAGCTGACTGCAGGGGATATGGTTTCCTTTGCGGAAACGGATGAAAAGAAGATGTTCAGGGTATATCACCCGGATGGGGAATTTGCCGCGGTTTACGAATACGACCCTTTAGCCGGAGTTTTTGTACCGGAAAAGATGTTTTGACAAGATATGGAAATAATATCCGATACAAAAGTATTTTTTATAAGCTCGCCCACCGCCGTTGCCATCGGCAAGTTTGACGGTGTGCACATCGGGCACCAGAAGCTCCTTCTGGAGATAACCGGAGCACATGAGGAAAAGAGCGGTGAAAAGCTGAAGTCATGCGTGTTCACCTTCGATCCGGCACCGGGTGTCTTTTTCGGAAAGGAAAAAAGTCTTCTTACCACGAGAAAGGAAAAGAGGATACTTTTCGAAAGAAAGGGAATAGATATACTGATCGAGTTTCCTTTCGATAAGGATACGGCGGATACCGAGCCTGTGCCCTTCCTCGAACAGCTCATCGCCGGCAGGATAGGAGCAAGGATCATTGCGGCAGGCAGGGATGTTTCCTTCGGAAGGCTGGGAGCGGGCAATGCCGAAGTTCTCAGAAAGTACGGCGAAGAAAATGACATTGCCGTCAGAGTTATCGACAAGATAACGATAGAGCTTGATAAGGAATATGAAGTCAGCTCCACTCTTGTAAGACAGATGATCTCCGAAGCAAGGATGGAGGATGCAGAGAAGCTTCTCGGTATACCGTATTTCATTTACGGGAGCATAGTCCACGGAAATCATATGGGCAGGAACCTCGGATTTCCCACGATCAATATCATCCCGGATGAGGACAAGCTGCTTCCGCCCTACGGCGTTTACACATCCGATGTGTATATAGACGGCAGGAAATACCACGGTCTTACCAATATAGGCCGCAAGCCGACCATATCGGATCATGAAGTGAAGGGCGTAGAGACATATCTGTATGATTTTGACGGAGATGTCTACGGACGGGATGCGGAGGTTTATCTGAAGCACTTCTGCAGACCCGAGACGAGGTTTGAATCCATTGATGCACTGAAGGAGAGGCTTGCCGAAGATATAAGGCTTTACAGACCTTCGGATGTGCTATAATCAAAGCGTTTTTGAAAGTACGGAAAAATAATGGTTCGGATTGAGGACTAAATGAGCGTAACAACAGTGATTTCCTTATGCGGAGGATTGGGTCTTTTCCTCTTCGGCATGAAAACAATGAGCAAGGCGATTGAGACCGTTGCGGGTGCCAAGCTCAGACATATACTTGAGATATTCACTACCAACCGTTTCACCGGAATGGTCGTAGGTCTTATCTTTACCGCGGTGATACAGTCGTCATCCGCATGTACGGCAATGGTGGTCTCGTTCGTAAACGCGGGACTTATGAATCTGTATCAGGCAGCCGGCGTGATACTCGGTGCCAATATCGGTACGACCGTAACATCACAGCTCGTTTCGTTCAATATAAGTAAATATGCACCGATCTTCCTGCTCATCGGAGTCGTTTGCGTAATGTTTTCCAAGAAGCAGAAGGTCAGGGATTTCGGTGAGATAATCGTCGGCTTCGGTATCCTGTTCATGGGACTTCAGACAATGAGTGCTTCCATGGCCTTCCTCAAAGAGGATGAGGCTGTTGCGGGACTGCTTTTGTCACTCCGCAATCCGCTGCTTGCAACACTTGTCGGATTTGCCATCACGACCATCGTACAGAGTTCTTCGGTAACCGTATCGATAGTACTCCTTATGGCTCAGCAGGATCTGCTCACACTTCCGATATGTATCTACATCATACTCGGCTGTAACATCGGAGCCTGCAGCACTGCAGTTCTTGCATCGCTTTCCGGTAAGAAGGATGCAAAGCGTGCCGCAATGATCCACCTTTGGTTCAACGTGATAGGAACCGTTGTGATGTATGTCATCCTTGCATTTGCAATGGATCCCGTGATCTCGTTCATAATGAAGTTCTCAGCGGATAACGGTAGATTCGTCGCTAATGCGCATACGTTCATCAAGATCTTCCAGGTCATAATACTTCTTCCTTTCGTAAAGCCTTTGGTAAAGCTTGCGAGCTGGTCTGTCAGGGGCGAGGATCCGAAGGTCGGATACAGGGAGAACTTCCAGCTTAAATATATCGGATCGAAGGTTATATTCAATCCCGCAACCGCAATGGTCGAGGTCGTCAAGGAGCTTGACAGAATGGCTTCCCTTGCAAGCGAGAACCTGAACAGGGCCATGAACGCACTGGTAACCCTCGACGAGGATGACATAGAAGAGGTCTACCGGGTTGAGGAGAATATCAATTTCCTGAACCATGCGATAACGGGATATCTTGTTCAGATCAACCAGTCGACGCTGCCCATAGAAGACTTAAGATCCATCGGTGCCATGTTCCATGTTGTCAACGACATAGAGCGTATCGGCGATCACGCGGAGAACGCTGCGGATGCGGCAAAGCAGAGAAAAGAAAACGGGGCCGTCCTTTCGAAGGATGCGTTGCGGGAGCTCGGTGAGATGCTGGATATGGTCAATACCATAATCAGATATTCCATGGAGATATTTGCCGACAGCAATGAGACCCATCTGCAGGATGTCATCGAACTCGAGGAGAAGATAGACCTTGAGGAGAGAAAACTTCAGGAAAACCATGTCAACCGTCTTGCCAAGGGAGAATGCACACCCGAGGCGGGCATGATATTCTCGGATATAGTTTCCGGACTTGAAAGAGTAGCTGATCATGCCACGAACATCGCATTTGCGATCAGGGAAGAAGAGGATAATCTCAATGCCGCAAGGCAGGGAGCCCTTCCTCCCGCAAAAGCAGGTGCGTGATGATTTATAAGTGATTTATATGGAGGTTATTATGGAAAAGATCACAGTAGTATTATTGAGTCTTGTACTTGTTATGTGTCTTGCAGGATGCGGAAAATCCGCAAGCGGAACCGCTCAGTCAGGCGTGCTCGTTATGGCTACCAATGCCGAGTTCCCTCCTTATGAGTATCATGAGGGCAGTGCCATCGTAGGCATCGATGCCGAGATCGCAGCGGCTATCGCAGAGAAGATGGGATGCGAGCTTCAGATCGAGGATATCGCATTCGATGCCATCATTCCCGAGGTCACTTCGGGAAAGGCTGACATGGGAATGGCCGGAATGACCGTTACCGAAGAAAGAATGGAGAACGTTGATTTCTCAGCCACCTATGCGGTCGCACGTCAGGTCGTTATCGTAGCTGAAGGATCCGGAATCACTTCTCTTGCGGATCTCGACGGAAAGACCATCGGCGTTCAGCAGGGAACCACCGGTGACATTTATGCAACCGATGAGTTCGGCGACGATCACATCGAACGTTACGCTAAGGGAATGGAGGCCGTTCAGGCACTTTCCCAGGGCAAGATCGATGCGGTCATCATTGATAACGAGCCCGCAAAGGTTTTCATCACCGAGAACGAGGGTCTCATCATCCTTGACGAAGCATATGCCGATGAGGAATATGCGATCGCCGTTAAGAAGGGCAACACCGTTTTACTCGAGCAGATCAACAAGGCGCTTGAAGAACTGAAGGCAGACGGAACTCTTGATGCGATAGTAGCTAAGTACATTTCAGCCGAGTAATATGTGGGAAGATTTTAAAGCACAATTTATATTGAACTTTGTAGACGACGGCCGTTGGCATTATCTTGCAAACGGCCTGCTCGTCACTTTAAAGCTGACATTTTTTTCGGTGCTCCTCGGACTCGTCCTGGGTTTTTGCATCGCAATGATCAGAAATATCCATGACAACACGGGAAAACTTAAGATACCCAATTTCCTGTGCAATCTCTATCTTACCGTCATCCGCGGAACCCCCGTTGTTGTTCAGCTGATGATCATCTATTTCGTCATCTTCGGAAGCGTAAGAATAGACAAGGTGCTTACCGCCATTCTTGCGTTCGGTATCAATTCCGGTGCATACCAGGCTGAGATCTTCAGGTCCGGTATCCAGTCGATCCCCAAGGGACAGATGGAAGCGGGAAGGTCTCTCGGTTTTTCCTATCTCCAGACGATGACACGCATCATCATGCCCCAGGCTTTCAAGAATGTTGTCCCCACGCTTCTTAATGAGGTCATTACTCTTTTAAAGGAGACCTCCATTGCGGGATACATAGCACTCGAAGATCTGACCAAGGGCGGAGATATCATAAGGAGCCGTACCTATTCGGCATTCATGCCACTTATAGCGGTTGCACTTATCTATCTTGTCATGGTGCGACTGCTTGAATTTGCCGCCAAGAAAGTTGAAAGGAGGCTGAAGAAGAATGAAAAATGATATTTCGCAGGGCCCCCTTATAAGCGTAAGAGACCTCCGGAAATCCTTCGGTGACCACAAGGTCTTAAACGGTATCACGGCTGATATAGCAAAGGGTGATGTCGTGTGCGTCATCGGACCTTCGGGATCCGGCAAGTCGACTTTCTTAAGATGCCTCAACAGGCTCGATGAACCCACGGGCGGAGAGATTATATTTGACGGTGTCAATATATGCGATCCCGCAACCGATATCGATCTTCACCGTCAGAAGATGGGAATGGTGTTCCAGCAGTTCAACCTCTTCCCTCATATGAACATTCTTAAGAACCTGACCATAGCTCCCATGACTCTTCAGAAAAAGAGTAAGGAAGAAGCGGAGGGCTATGCGATGGAGCTTCTTGAAAGAGTGGGACTCGGAAACAGGGCCAATGATTACCCGCTCCAGCTTTCAGGCGGACAGCAGCAGCGTATCGCCATAGTAAGAGCACTCTGCATGAAGCCCGAGGTCATGCTCTTTGACGAGCCCACATCCGCACTCGATCCCGAGATGGTAGGAGAGGTTCTCGAGGTTATGAAAGAGCTTGCTTCCGAGCATATGACGATGGTCGTCGTAACCCACGAGATGGGATTTGCAAGGGAGGTTGCAAGCCGTGTCATGTTCCTGGACGGAGGCGATTTCCTTGAGGAGAATGCACCGGCGGAATTCTTCTCGAATCCCCAAAATGACAGGCTCAAGGATTTCCTGAGTAAAGTGCTGTGATATTGCTTCCCGGGGCACCTTCCCGGAGCTTCGTAAACTTAAAATTTTCCTTGTTTTTTAAGGAAAATGATGTTATTATGTGTTTTGCGTGCGATTTTGCCGTGGCGCAGCCGCGAGGAATACTCCACCCCGGCTTTGTTACCGGCGAAGCACGAAGAAATTAATATTTTTACAGGAGGATTCAGTAATGATCAGTAAGGAAAAGAAAACAGCCATCATGAACGAGTATGCCCGCACACCCGGGGATACCGGTTCACCCGAGGTACAGGTTGCGGTTCTCACCGCTCGTATCAATGAGCTCACCGAGCACCTTAAGGCTAATCCCAAGGATAACCACTCACGCCGCGGAATGCTCAAGATGATCGGTCAGAGACGCGGACTTCTCGACTATCTTGCAAGCAAAGATATCAACAGATACCGTGCACTCATCGAAAAGCTCGGACTTCGTAAATAATTCAGTATCTGACGGGAGGCGGTGCTTTGGCATACGCCTCTCTTACTGCATTTAAGGGATGTAAGAATATCCCGGCACCAAAGACTTGAAGCAAGGAGCAGACGGCTGTCCCGAGACCACTGAAAAGCAAATGAATATAGCGGTATTCGTTGATTTTTCAGTAGTTTCGGTGCCCTCTGTTCCATAAGATATTTTTAAAAGGAGGCATCTATGTACAAGAAGTATGAAATGGACCTTGCCGGCAGAAAGCTCGTTGTAGACATCGACAGAGTAGGTAAGCAGGCAAACGGCTGTGCACTCATGCATTACGGTGATACCACCGTTCTTGCAACCGCAACAGCTTCAAGTGCTCCCAGGGACGGAATTGATTTCTTCCCTCTTTCGGTTGAGTACGAAGAGAAATTCTACGCAGTAGGAAAACTTCCCGGAGGTTTCAACAAGCGTGAGGGAAAGGCAAGCGAGAATTCGGTTCTTACCAGCCGTGTCATCGACCGCCCCATGAGACCTCTGTTCCCCAAGGATTATCGTAACGATGTAACTCTTGACTGCATGGTCATGAGCGTTGATCCCGAGTGCAGACCCGAGCTTGTCGCTATGCTCGGCGCAGCAATCTCCACCTGCATCTCCGATATTCCTTTCGACGGTCCCTGCGCTATGACCCAGGTAGGCATGAAGGACGGAGAGTTCGTCATCAATCCTTCCCAGGAAGTATGGGATAAGGGTGACCTCAAGCTCACTGTTGCATCTACCAAGCAGAAGGTCATCATGATCGAGGCAGGCGCCAACGAGATCCCCGAAGCCAAGATGCTCGAGGCTATCTACAAGGCACATGATATCAACCAGACCATAATCGCATTCATCGACAAGATCGTTGCGGAGGTAGGAAAGAAGAAGCATGAGTACACCTCTTGCGCAATCCCTGCCGAGATGTTCGAGAAGATGAAGGAGATCGTTCCTCCCGCAGAGATGGAGACCGCAGTCTTCACCGATGACAAGCAGACCAGAGAGGGCAACATCGCAGAGATCACCGAGCGTCTCAAGGAAGCATTCGCAGACAACGAGGATTACCTCGCAGTTCTCGGCGAGGCAGTATATCAGTACGAAAAGAAGACCGTTAGAAAGATGATTCTCAAGGATCACAAGAGACCCGAC
>JAFWUY010000023.1 GCA_017524035.1 Lachnospiraceae bacterium
GCAAGCTGATTGCATGCGCAATCAAGATATGCAAGCTTGGGATTATGCGAAAGGTCAAGCGTGCTTATACAGTTATAACTGCAGATGAGCTTTTGAAGTTCCGGGTTGTGACTTACATCGATCGAAAACACGCCGTTATGTGCGCAGTTGTAATACTGAAGTTCCGGACAGCGGCTGACATCAATGCTTCCCAGTCCCATATTATCCCAGATATCAAGTCTCTTCAGCTTGGGATTATGAATGACATCAAGCGTGGTCAGATGATTTCTGAACGCGTCGAGGTGAGTGAGCTTGGGATTGTGCGACAGATCGAGAGAATACAGTTCGCACGATCCGCACATCAAATGCTCAAGCTCCGGATTATGGCTGACATCCAGTGCCGGAAGCGGATTGGTGTTGCACTCGATGAATGCCATTTTGGGATTGTTTGAAACATTGAGCGAGACCAGGTTGCAGTCGTAGCAATACACCCAGACCAGTTCGGGGTTGCCCGAAAAATCAAGTGAACTAAATAGGTTGTTGGAACACCATACACCGCGAAGATCCTTGTTGTTGCTCAGGTCCATCGAAGCGATCAGGTTATCCTTGCACCAGAGTCCCTGAAGAGCTGTGAAATACTCGACTCCCTCTACGGACCGGATGCCCATTCCCTCACAGTAGATATTCAGTGTTGTGGCAATCTCATAGTCATCAAGAATGCCGTTCCCGTTCTGATCGTAACTTGATGAAATGACAGCCCTGAAATTAGCATCAGGAAACGTTGCGCTGTTTATCGGGACAGCAGCTTCCGCCTTAAAGCTTATAACAAACGGCATGGTTGCCGCAGCAGCCAGTGCCAGTATCAGTTTCTTAAAAAACTTCATTCAATATCCCCCCGAATAAAGATTAAAATGTGTATACAAGATGCACAATAAAACACGAGATTGCCAAACTGACTACACCCAAGACAAAACAGATTATCCATAATATGTCTAAGTTATCGTCCGGCTCTAATGATTTAAATCCCGATCGCATGCACAAAGATATGCACAAAGCTGAAAACGAGATCATATCCAAAAGCTGACCAACTTCCTCACGATAATAAAGATCTGAAGTCAAAACGACAATAATTATCGATATAAACGGAAGAAGTAGAACAGCGAAATGTACGAATATCAGAAAGCCTCTGTTTGGTCTGTTCATGCATTCAATCCTATAAAGTCACTCGAGTTCCACGGTCCCGGGAGGCTTCGATGTAAGATCGTAGAGTACGCGGTTTACTCCCCTTACCTCATTGATGATACGGTTCATGACCTTCATCAGAATATCGTAAGGGATCTGCGCAGACTCTGCGGTCATGAAATCTACAGTCTTCACCGCACGGAGTGCTACGGCGAAATCGTATGTTCTCTCGTCACCCATTACTCCGACACTGCGCATATTGGTAAGTGCAGCGAAATACTGGTCGGGCATCCATGAAGGCCAGTAGCTTCTTAGGAGTGCATGATTGGGATTTGCCCTGTCTATCTTAACGCCTGCTGCCTCCGCTGCTTCATAAGCATACTCGTTGGCTGCGGCCTCAACCTCTTCACGGTAGATCGCATCGGAATCCTGAACCATCTTAACCTTCTCCGCGGATACATCTCCGATGATACGGATACCGAGTCCGGGTCCGGGGAAGGGCTGTCTGAAGACGAGCTGATCGGGAATTCCGAGTTCAAGTCCGACCTTACGAACTTCGTCCTTGAACAGATTTCTGAGTGGCTCGATTATCTCCTTGAAATCTACATGCTCGGGAAGACCGCCCACATTGTGATGTGATTTGATGACTGCGGATTCACCGCCGAGACCGGATTCTACAACATCGGGATAAATGGTTCCCTGTACAAGGAAGTCTACGCGTCCGATCTTCCTGGCTTCTTCCTCGAATACTCTTATGAATTCTTCGCCGATGATCTTGCGCTTTCTTTCGGGCTCTGCAATTCCCGCAAGTTTAACGTAATATCTCTCGGCCGCATTTACCCTTATGAAGTTAAGATCGTAAGGGCCTTCGGGTCCGAATACTGCCTCGACCTGGTCTCCCTCATCTTTCCTTAAGAGGCCGTGATCTACGAATACACATGTGAGCTGCTTTCCGACTGCCTTTGAAAGAAGTACGGCTGCAACGGAAGAATCAACTCCGCCGGAAAGAGCACAGAGAACTTTTCCGTTTCCTACCTTTTCCCTGATGAGCTTTATCTGTTCCTGAACAAAGGAATCCATCTTCCAATCGCCCGCGCATCCGCAGACATTGTAGAGGAAATTACCGAGCATCTTCGTTCCCTCGGGAGTGTGAAGAACTTCGGGATGATACTGGAAACCGTATAATTTCTTTTCATCATTTGCGATCGCGGCATAAGGACAATTGTCGGTCACTGCTATCGACTTAAATCCCGGAGCTATCTTCGAGATATAATCGTTATGGCTCATCCAGCAGGTTGTGTTTTCCTTTACACCCTCGAATACGGGTGAGGAAGTGTCCACTTTAAGAGCAGTGTGACCGTACTCCCTTACGGGTGCCTTCTCGACATTTCCACCGAGCACGAAGCTCATAAGCTGTGCTCCGTAACAGAGACCCAGAACGGGAACTCCCATTTCGAAGAGCTGCTTATCGCACGATGCGGCTCCCTCTTCATAGACGCTTGCAGGTCCTCCGGTTAAAATAATCCCCTTGGGATTCATTGCCCTGATCTGATCGATCGGTGTCCTGTAAGAATAGATCTCACAATAGACATTGTTTTCTCTTACTCTTCTTGCGACCAGCTGATTGTACTGTCCGCCGAAATCTATTACGAGTACCAGTTCTTTGTCCATATTTTCATTCCTTTCAAAAAGACACCAATGATTATATATAAAATTTCTACATAATTAAAGAAAACTTGGCTATTATATTTTGTCTGAATATTGACGATATATACATTAAATAGTCAGAATACTGCAAGATTGGTTCGGGCATCCTGAAAGAATTCAGACTTAAAAACCCGAAAAACCTTTAAATTACGCAAAAAACTTCTTGCAAAATTGACTTTGAGGTGTTAACTTAAACTTAATTAATAGTCTGATGGTGGCGTATTATCGTGTTTTCGATATACGTCTTCCGCGTATAGGGGAAGGATCCCTTTAGCGGAGCTTAAGCCTGCACCGGCTGTCACACATTTCATGGAAGAAAGGGGGCGTGGCAATGAGTGCTGTATCTAATACAATATTCAATAATTATCTGACGGCCTACGGCGCCCCGAAGATATCCAAGTACGACACTCACAAGAAGAGTGAGCTTCGAAGTACTTATAATTCCATTGTCAAAGCAAATAAAGATGCTCCCTGGTATCTTCCTGTAAATGATCAGGAGGCTAAGATCGGTGCGATCGGACTTAAAGAATCCGCAAGATCGTTGCGCAGTTCGCTTGCGGAAGTCGGAGGTCTGGAAGAAGACGGGGCTTTCAACAAAAAGCACGCCGCATCCACAAACTCCGATACGGTATCCGTTGATTATATAGGCGACAACAACACCGATTCGGTTCCTTCATTTGACATCGAAGTAAAGCAGCTCGCTTCTCCTCAGGAAAACACCGGCAGATTCCTTTCGGATATTCCCGTTTCACTTCCCGAGGATAACTATTCATTCGATGTCGGCATCGGCGATATGAACTACGAATTCCAGTTCCACATCTCCGACGGCGAATCCAACAGAAACATCCAGCAGAGACTTGTAAGGCTTGTCAACAACGCAGGTATCGGTCTCAGCGCATCGATAGAGGAAAGAGGTAATCAGGCTGCGATAAAGATCGTATCCGATTCAAACGGCATCACGCTCGGAAAGAACACCATCTTTTCCATCAGCGACGACAGGACTTCCAAGGCATCGGGTTCGGTAGATTATTTCGGACTCGGAAATGTAAGCAGTTATCCTACCAACGCACTGTTCACATTAAACGGCGAAGACAGACATGCATCATCCAACCACTTCACGATCGGCAAGATGTATGAAGTAACGCTGAACAGCACCAGCCCCGAAGGGAAACCCACAACGATAAGTGTCAAGGCAGACATTGATTCCGTTGAAGAAAACGTCGGACAGCTGATAGGCAGCTTCAATGAATTCCTCAAGGCAGTCAACTCCTACTCGGGACAGGGCATCAAGACGAGAGTTCTCGACAATGAGCTAAGCGGAATAACCGGAGCTTACAAGGATGCTCTCGGAAAACTCGGTATCAACATCGAAGAAGGCGGATCACTTTCGATCGACTCCGATAAGCTCAGAAGCGTAGCGGGTGAGAGCAATGATATCGGCAAGACCTTCAGTACTCTCAAGGACTTCTCGAATTCGATGATGAAAAAGAGTGCTCAGGTTTCACTCGACCCGATGCAGTATGTAAACCGCAAGATAGTCGCATACAAGAACCCCGGACACAATTTCTCATCTCCCTACACTTCAAGCATTTACAGCGGAATGATGTTCAACTTCAGCTGCTGACAAAAACACAAAGCAAAAGCCCTGCGGATGATTTCCGCAGGGCTTGATTTTTTGAAACAGTGGAACTGTCCCCCTGTTTTACAATTCTTTCCCGGCAAGTTCAAGCGCCGATGCGATGACCTTATCCATGTCGAAGTATTTGTACACTCCGAGCCTTCCTCCGAAGATCACGTTCTTCTCTTCACCTGCAAGCGCTTTGTACTGCTCGTACAGATCATTGTTCCTGTCGTTGTTGACGGGATAATAAGGTTCGTCGCCGGGCTTCCATTCGCTCGGATACTCTCTGGTTATGACAGTGCCGTCGCCTTTTCCGAATTCGAAATGTTTGTGCTCTATTATCCTTGTGTAGGGCACATCGGCCGATGTGTAATTGACAGCGGCGTTACCCTGGAAGTTATCGCAGTCAGGCAGATATTCTTCTTCAAAACGGAGAGATCTGTATTCGAGTGTTCCGAGTTTGTAATCGAAGTACTCATCAACGGGACCCGTGTAGATCACCTTATCGAAGGTATCTTCCTTATCCTCGCGTATGAAATCCTTATATGCTGTGCCGAGCTTTACTTCTGTGCCGCTCAGCATATTCTCCACAAGCTTCGTATAACCGCCGATCGGAATTCCCTGATATCTGTCATTGAAATAATTGTTGTCAAAGGTAAACCTTACGGGAAGCCTCTTGATGATGAATGCGGGAAGTTCGGTACACTTTCTTCCCCACTGCTTCTGGGTGTAGCCTTTGATCAGTTTTTCGTAGATATCTTTTCCTACAAGCGATATTGCCTGCTCTTCGAGATTTTCGGGATTCTCCTTAAAGCCGTCCTTCTTCTGCTCATCGATGATCTTCTTTGCTTCTTCCGGAGTCTGTATTCCCCACATCTTACTGAATGTGTTCATGTTGAACGGAAGGTTGTAAAGCTCATCTCCGTATTTTGCAACGGGAGCATTGATGAAGTTGTTGAACTCGGCAAATGTATTTACATAGTCCCATACCTTTTTATCGGAGGTATGGAAAATATGTGCACCGTACTTGTGCACATTTATGCCGTGTTCCTCGGCAGTGTAGATATTTCCCGCTATATTGTTTCTCTTGTCGATAACGAGACATTTCTTTCCTTTGGACGCAGCCTCATGAGCGAATACCGCGCCAAAGAGTCCGGCACCGACTATCAGATAATCATATCTCATTTAAGGTAGCCCTTTAAAAGCTCAGCCTTGTCTGTCTTCTCCCAGGGAAGATCGACATCGGTACGTCCGAAATGTCCGTATGCGGATGTAGCCTTGTAGATGGGTCTTCTGAGATCGAGCATCTTGATGATTCCTGCGGGACGAAGATCGAAGTTCTCCCTTACGATCTCGACAAGCTTCTCATCATCGATCTTGCCGGTTCCGAATGTATCTACCATTACGGAAGTGGGCTGTGCAACACCGATCGCGTATGAAAGCTGGATCTCACACTTATCTGCGATGCCTGCCGCCACGATATTCTTGGCAACATATCTTGCTGCGTAAGCTGCGCTTCTGTCCACCTTGGTGCAGTCTTTTCCGGAGAATGCGCCGCCGCCGTGACGTGCATATCCGCCGTAGGTGTCAACGATGATCTTTCTTCCGGTAAGTCCAGCATCGCCGTTAGGTCCGCCGATTACGAATCTTCCGGTAGGATTGATGAAGAACTTGGTATTGTCATCGATCAGTTCCTTGGGAAGAACGGGATCGAATACATACTTCTTGATGTCCTCGTGAATCTGCTCCTGAGTAACCTTGTCATCATGCTGGGTTGAAAGAACAACAGCTTCAAGTCTTACGGGCTTTCCGTTCTCATCATACTCAACAGATACCTGGCTCTTTCCGTCAGCTCTGAGATAAGGAATAGTTCCGTTCTTTCTTACTTCGGTAAGCTTTCTTGTAAGCTTGTGAGCAAGTGATATGGGATAAGGCATAAGCTCGGGAGTCTCGTTAACCGCATAACCGAACATCATACCCTGGTCTCCGGCACCGATGGCTTCTATCTGCTCATCGCTCATCTGATTCTCTCTTGCTTCAAGTGCCTTGTCGACACCCATTGCGATATCTGCCGACTGTTCGTCGATCGCAACGAACACCGCACATGTGTTACCGTCGAATCCGTACTCACTCTTGGTGTATCCAATCTCCTTAACGGTGTCTCTTACGACCTTCTGCATATCGACATATGCGTTAGTCGTGATCTCACCCGTAATGAGAACGAATCCTGTGCAGCATGCCGTTTCGCAGGCAACCCTGCTCATGGGATCCTGTTCCATGCATGCGTCAAGAATTGCATCTGAAATGGCGTCGCAGACTTTGTCCGGATGCCCTTCGGTAACTGATTCAGAAGTAAATAAGTATTTTTCCATTTAAGTTTCTCCTTTCCTCTGGAAAACAAAAAGGCCGCTCATCATAGGAATAAGCGGACTAAAATCACATTTTTAATCCTCTTATTGTTCGATTGCTCGCTCAGGTTGGCACCTTCCTAAATGGGGTTGCCGTGGCTTCGCAGGTCCTATGTACCTCCACCACTCTGAATAAGAGACGTATTTTTTTATCATTTCTACCTTACTATTTCC
>JAFWUY010000024.1 GCA_017524035.1 Lachnospiraceae bacterium
AGTGCCCTTAAGCCTTACATTATTCTGTTGGTTCTTTGGTTTCCGAATGGCCGTATTTGGCTCATTTCGGGTCATCTGAGTGGATTATTTGTTGTATTTTTGTCGTACCACCCTGTTCCTACACCCCTCAAACCCTTGATATTACTGACTTTTTCAGCCGAGTGACTTCAGCGTAGGAAAGAGCAGGACATCACGTATGGAAGGTGAGTCGGTAAGGAGCATGACTAGTCTGTCGATTCCGTAGCCGATGCCGCCCGTGGGAGGCATACCAATCTCCAGTGCGTTGAGGAAATCCTCATCGGTGTGCTGTGCTTCATCATCGCCCGCCTCTGCAAGTGCATCCTGGGCTGCGAATCTTTCTCTCTGATCGATGGGATCGTTGAGCTCGGAATATGCGTTGCACATTTCCCAGGTATTGATGAAGAGCTCGAAACGCTCTACCTTGGTGGGATCTGTGGGCTTCTTCTTGGTAAGAGGCGAGATCTCGATGGGATGATCCATTATGAATGTGGGCTGGATCAGTTCCTTCTCACAATACTCTTCGAAGAAGAGATTGATGATGTCGCCCTTCTTGTGGCGCTCTTCATATTCGATATGATGCTCCTTGGCAAGAGCCTTGGCTGCATCGTCACCGTCAACGGTATCGAAATCGATGCCGGCATATTTCTTGATGGCCTCGTTCATTGTAAGACGTGCGAAGGGCTGTCCGAGATCGATCTCGGTTCCCTGATAATTGATCTTGGTGGTTCCGAGAACCTTCTCCGCAACATACTTAAACATGGACTCTGTGAGTTCCATCATTCCGTAGTAATCGGTGTATGCCTGATAGAGCTCCATGAGTGTGAACTCAGGATTGTGTCTGGTATCGACGCCCTCGTTTCTGTAAACGCGGCCGATCTCGTAAACTCTCTCAAGTCCGCCTACGATAAGTCTCTTGAGATAGAGCTCAAGGGAAATTCTGAGCTTTACATCCTCATCGAGTGCGTTGTAATGTGTCTCGAAGGGTCTTGCTGCCGCACCGCCCGCATTGGATACGAGGGTGGGAGTTTCAACCTCCATGAAATTCCTTCCATCGAGGAAGTTCCTGATCTCCTTGAGGATAGCGGATCTCTTTACAAAGGTATCCTTTACCTCGGGATTCATGATGAGGTCAACATATCTCTGTCTGTATCTGGTATCGGTATCGGTAAGTCCGTGGAACTTCTCGGGAAGTATCTGAAGGCTCTTTGACAGAAGCGTCATCCTGGTCGCATGAACGGAAATCTCTCCGGTCATGGTCCTGAAGACATATCCTTCTACTCCGAAGATATCGCCTATATCGGACTTCTTGAAATCAGCATAGGATTCCTCACCCAGAGCATCCTGGGAAGCATATACCTGAACTCTTCCCTTAAGATCCTGAATATTGGCAAAGGAAGCCTTGCCCATTACTCTCTTGAAAAGCATTCTTCCCGCAATGGAAACATTGATGGGAGATGCATCGAGGAGCTCGCGGCGCTTATTGTAAGCTTCCTTCTTAGCCTGACGGTATGCGGAGATGGTCTCATTGTCGGCACCCTCTGCAGGCTCGACAAGCTCGGGCTCGATATAATCCTTAAGGATCTCCTTTTCGTGTGCCTCGTAAAGGCTGATGACTTCATCGGTGTGATG
>JAFWUY010000025.1 GCA_017524035.1 Lachnospiraceae bacterium
AAGGGGCATCGGTTACACGCAAGTACTTTGTTATTTTCCAGCGAATCTGCAATACTACCGGGAGGCGTTTACGCCAATGAAAAAGAAAGCAATTGTTAATTATATCAATGTATTCCTGTTCCTGCTGCCTGCACTTGCGCTGTTTATCGGAATACTTATTGCCCCTATTATAAAATCACTGTACTACAGCTTTTTTAACTGGAACGGCATGGGGGCTATGGAATTCATAGGCCTTCATAATTACATAGAGTTATTTTCCAGCAAAGCCATAGGATTCCTTAAGGCACTCAGAAATGCCTGCATCCTTGCGGCTCTGTCGGTTTTCATACAGCTCCCTTTATCCCTTGGACTTGCGCTCGTTCTCGGACGCGGAATCAAGGGTGAGAGACCTTTCCTTTCAATCTATTTCATGCCAGTTCTTATCTCCACCGTTGTTATCGGTCAGTTATGGCTGAAGATCTATAACCCTGATTACGGTCTTCTCAATTCCGCACTCAATGCACTCGGACTTGAGAGCCTTACCAGAATCTGGCTCGGAGATGTCAAGACGGCACTGATCGCTGTATTTATCCCTACCTTGTGGCAGTACGTCGGCTACCATATGCTGCTTATGTATGCGGGTGTTAAGGGCGTTTCCCCTGAACTCCGTGAGGCTGCACGTATCGACGGCGCTACCGAGGGACAGGTTAACAGATACATTGTTATCCCTTCAATCAAGCCCATCATTAAGGTCAGCGTTATCTTCGCGGTTACCGGATCACTCAAATCCTTCGACCTTATCTATGTCCTTACTAACGGCGGACCTCTTCATGCAACTGAAGTTCATTCAACCATCATGATTGAGATGCTCTTCCAGCGTAACCGTTACGGAATGGGTTCAACCATCGCAGTGATGATGATCATACTCTGCTTCGTCTTTGCACTGCTTATTTCCAAGGCATTTAAGGAGAACGACTGATATGGCGATCAATAATAAAAACAGTGCCGATCATTCGGTACAAAAATTCGGTATAGGAACACTGGGAATCTATATTCTCCTGGTGATCTGGGCACTGATAAACCTTTTCCCGGTTTATTGGATGTTCACTTTTTCACTCAAGTCCAATGAGGAAATCTTCGGTAAGAACCTTATCGGTCTTCCCTGGGAGTGGAGATGGTCTAACTATGCATCGGCTTGGAATACCGGAAACATGCCGAGATATTTTGTTAACTCTGTAATAGTTTCCGCAAGCGCAATTGCTCTTGTAATCATTGCTTCCATGATGGCTACCTACGCCATCACCCGTCTCGTATGGAAGGGAAGCTCACAGACAAATGCATTCTTCATGCTTGGACTTACCATTCCCATCCATGCATCGATCGTACCCGTATTCATCACCCTGAGAGATCTGCACATGCTCAATTCACACTTCTCTCTGATCTTCCCCTATGCGGCATTCTCGCTGGCAATGGGTATACTGATCTGTACCGGTTTCATGGTAGAGATCCCGAAGGAACTTGATGAAGCTGCACGTATCGACGGATGTGGCCCCTGGAAGACATTCGGCGTTGTTATCATTCCTCTTATGAAGCCCGCTCTTGCAACCATCGCTATCTACACATTCCTTCAGTGCTGGAACGAGCTGATGTTTGCTAACGTATTCATAAGTGACTCCAAGTTCAAGACACTCCCCGTTGGTATCCAGGCTCTGTCCGGACAGTATACCACCGAGTGGGGTCCTATAGGTGCCGCACTTGTTATAGCTACCTTCCCTATGCTTCTTGTCTACATCTTCATGAGTAAGAGAATTCAGGAAAGCTTCGTTGTCGGTGCCGTCAAAGGTTGATTTAAAGGCGGTATTGTTCAATGCGGAGAGGATCGCTGTCAAGAAGACTACGTTTTATGCTGTTTATCGTAGTTGCGGTTATGACCGTGGCATTTCTTATTTCCACCTTCCTGATCATCAGGAAGGAGGAACAGGATTCTGCGGTCAGAGAGGCAGAGATCAGACTCCTGGGATTATCCGGAAGGATCAGTTCATCCTTTGAAAGTTATCTGGAACTCTCCAGGCTTATCATCATGGATGATGATGTTATGCACTTTTTAAGGACATCCTCCGGTGAAGTCGGACCCAATGAGGCAAATGACGCAAAGTACGGCATTCAGGCCATCCTGAATGTTACTACAGGCGTGGACTCCGTATATATCTTCCGTAAGGACGGTATATACGCCTGTACCAAGCCAAAAGTTTATACGCTTAATGATACGATCTTTTCTCAGGATCGCTGGCCCGTAAGGGTTCTCGGCCTTGAGGGAAGACCCGCACAATATGTTAACGGTAATGGCGCGCTAATGAAGATAAACAATCAACCGTTTGTCTCCATTGAGCGCGCTATTTATGATTTAAATAACCAGCAGCTTACCGGATACATGATGATGATGATCTCCAAAAGCGTCCTTGACCAGGACCTTATGGCATATCCGGATGACAATATCTGCATAATCAGCAGGACCGGAAACTATGTGACCGGTAACAGAGATATTGTAAAGTACTACAATATTTCACTTGCATCATATGACGGTGCCCATCAGATACGTGAAGAGGGCGATGAGCGTATCATGGTGTCCGGAATGGGTATCAAGGGCACGCCTCTTGTAATCCTCAGCGTTGACCGTATGGAAGGAACAGCGATTCCCGGAGACACAATGAGGATCTTCATTTTCCTTATGGCTGTTATCATTATCTCGCTGACAGTCATAGGAAGATACATTACGCTCAATATCACCAGGCCGATATTCAGGCTCTCGAGAGCGATGGAAAGCGGACGCAACGAGGAAGAACTCGTTCCCGTCGAGGATAAGCTTCCCAGAAATGAGATCGGTCTTCTCGTTGAATCCTACAACTCCATGGTTGCGAGGATCAAACAGCTGATACAGGAACTTTTGAGTAAGGAACAATCTGTCCAGAGAGCGGAGATGAGAGTGCTTCAGGAACAGATAAAACCTCACTTTCTATATAATTCGATCGGAACCATAAGTGCTCTTGCACTTGAAAACGGCTCGGAAGAAGTAAGCTCCGCACTTGAAACTCTCGGAAGATTCTACAGGAACTTCCTCAGCAAAGGCGACAGGGAGATCACCCTCGAAAAGGAAGTTGCGATCGTAAGGGACTATCTGTCACTCCAGAAACTCAGATACGGCGATATCCTCGAGGATGAATATGACGTTGATGAGGAAGCCGGAGACTGCATCGTTCCCAAACTGATACTCCAGCCTCTTGTGGAGAACAGCATCTATCACGGAATAAGACAGAAGGGAGAACCCGGGGTCATCAAGATCTCGGCACACATAGTCGAAGGCATCCTTCATCTTTCCGTATATGACACAGGTGTCGGAATGGACTATGAGACCGCACAGGAGATCATGTCCGGTAAAAAGAAGATAACACAGGGTGTCGAAGACAGCTTCGGACTCTGGGGAACGATAGAAAGGGTGCGCTACTACTCGCATATAGACGACGTAGTAAAAATAGAAAGCGAAGAAGGCGAATTCACTAAGATAGAGCTGGTCATTCCGGCGGTCAGACGCAGGGAGGTATCATAAATGTACAATGTTATGATCATAGACGATGAAGCTTCCGCCAGAAAGCTTATGAGGAATTCCATAGCATGGGAGAACTTCGACATGACCGTTGTCGGAGAGGCTGCCAGCGGGATCGAGGCGATCAATATCATAGATGATATAAAGCCCGACCTTGCGTTCGTGGATATATCAATGCCCTTCATGGACGGCATCGAGTTTTCTGAGATCGCATCCAAGAGATATCCCGATCTCATAATAGTCATCATGACCGCATTCGATAAATTCGAATATGCCAGAAAGTGTGTAAGCCTTCCCATATTTGAATATATGCTCAAGCCCATGGTCAGGTCCGAGGTCAATGAAGTTCTCGGCAAGGTAAAGACCAAGCTTGACGAGAGAGTGTCCTTTTACCGTGAGGACAGTGAGAGTGAACCGGGTCAGATGTCAGCGACGGATTCCGTTATGAAGTACATCCAGGAAAACTACATCGACTCAACTCTTAACCTTACATCGGTGGCACAGGCATTCGGATTCAGTTCATCCTATCTCAGCCGAAAGTTTAAAACCGAAACCGGCAAGGGATTTGCACAGTATCTTACCGAGTGCCGAATGGAAAATGCGATGAAGCTCGCATCACCCGAAGCCAAGATGTTCGCGGTGTCCGCCAAAGTAGGGATTCCCGATCCCAACTATTTCGGAAGATGCTTTAAGAAATATACCGGAAAGAGTTACTCGGAATACGCTGCAGGTAAAACCCAGGATGAAAAATCCGGGGAGGAATGATAATCTAAGCAATTGGTTTTGCAAGAAACCGTGAAATAAAGATTTATGGAGAAACAATATGGAAGACATGATTGAAATCAGATGGCACGGAAGAGGCGGCCAGGGTGCGAAGACCGCAAGCCAGCTTCTCGCCGATGCGGCATTTATGTCGGGTAAGTACGTACAGTCCTTCCCCGAGTACGGCCCGGAAAGATCCGGTGCGCCCATTACGGCGTATAACAGGATCTCCGATGAAAGATGTCCCATCCACTCTAACATTTACGATCCCGATTATGTCGCGGTCGTTGATGAGACTCTTCTCGAGAGCGTGGATGTAACCGCGGGACTGTCGGAAAAAGGTGCCATTATTATCAATTCTTCCAAAGAACCCGAGGAGTTCAAGCCCTTACTCAAGGGATATAACGGAAGGGTCTGCACCATAGATGCAAGAGCGATCTCCATCGCATATCTCGGAAAATACTTCCCCAATACACCGATGCTCGCAGCGGTTGTTGAAGTGAGCGGATGTGTTGACAAGGAACAGTTCCTCAAGGATATGGAAAGCTCCTACAGACATAAATTTGCCAAGAAGCCCCAGCTCGTTGAAGGAAATCTCCAGTGTCTGAGAGCGGCTATGAAGGAAGTGAGAGGTTGAAGATGGGATTAAAAGCTGAAGAGATAAATGAACATATAGCATGGCAGGATGTCACAGTCGGCTGTGAGATCTATGAAGCCGGCACAAGCAGGCTTACCAAGACGGGTGAGTGGAGATCCAAGACTCCCGAGTGGATAAAGGAAAAGTGCAAGCAGTGTCTTCTCTGCGCACCTTTCTGTCCCGATGCATCGATACCCGTTTCAGACGGAAAAAGAGATGAATTTGATTACGAACACTGCAAGGGATGCGGAATCTGCATAAAGGCTTGTCCCTTCCAGGCAATCCGTTGGAAGGAGGAAGGCTGATGAGTATCAGAGAAAGACTTTCGGGAAACGAGGCCATCGCAACTGCGATGAGACAGATCAATCCCGATGTATTTGCAATGTTCCCCATAACACCTTCGACTGAGATCCCTCAGTATTTCGCACAGTATGTAGCTGACGGAAAGGTCGATACCGAGTTTATCTGTGTCGAGAGTGAGCATTCATCGCTTTCCGCATGTCTCGGTGCCGAGGCTGCGGGCTGCAGGGCGGTTACGGCAACTTCATCCGCAGGACTTTCATTCATGAATGAGGTTCTTTACGTGGCGGCATCCTCGAGACTTCCCGTTGTCCTTGCGGTAGCATGCCGTGCACTTACCGGCCCCATCAACATCAATCACGACTATTCCGATTCAATGGCGGAAAGGGATTCCGGTTTTATCCAGATCTATGCCGAGAATAACCAGGAAGTATACGATAACTATCTTCAGGCACACCGTATTGCCGAGCATCCAGATGTAAGGCTTCCCCTCATGATCTGTGAGGACGGCTTCATTACTTCGCATGCGATCGAGAACATTGAGCTTGAAGAGGACGAGACCGTTAAAAAATTCGTAGGCGAATACCATCCCGAAAACTATCTTCTCAAAGAGGAGAATCCTCTTGCGGTGGGCCCTTACGGAATCAGTGCCTATTACATGGAAGCAAGGGTTGCGCAGGCTCATGCGATGATGAATGCCAAGAAGGTCATCCTTGATGTCGCTGCAGATTTTGAGAAGACCTTCGGAAGAAAATACGGACTCATTGAAGAGTACAGGATGGACGATGCAGAGATCGCCATGGTCATTATGGGATCGAGTGCGGGTACCGCAAAGGCCTGTGTCGATATGCTGAGAAAGAACGGCGTTAAGGCAGGTCTTGTCAAGGTAAGAGTATTCAGACCCTTCCCGGGCGAAGAGATTGCGAAGGCTATCGCAAACTGCAAAGCGGTTGCCGTAATGGACAAGAGCGAAGGCTTCTCCGCATGCGGCGGTCCTTTATATGCCGAAACATGCGGTGCATGCTACAACCTGAAGAACAGACCTCTTATGGTGGATATAGTATTCGGACTCGGCGGAAGGGATTTCACCGTTGATTCGGCCAAGACTGTTTTTGACAGACTTGCGACTATCGCCGAAACCGGTGAGACCGGCGAGATCTATACACATATGGGACAGCGTGAGAGGTAATCGAAATGGCATATAATCTTAAAGAGGAAATGAATAAAAAGGAACGCTTCAATCCCGGTCACAGACTCTGTGCCGGATGCGGAGCGGGAATCGTCTGCCGTGCGATGATGCGTGCCGTGGATGAAAATGACAAGGCTGTCATATGTAATGCGACCGGCTGTCTTGAGGTTTCATCCTTCCAGTATCCTTACACCGCATGGGATGATTCATATATACACACCGCTTTCGAAAATGCTTCATCCACTGCATCGGGCGTATGCGCTGCGGTCGAAGTCATGAAGAGAAAGGGTAAGATCAATACCGATACCAATTACAAGATCCTTGTCATCGGCGGTGACGGAGGTACTTACGATATCGGATTCCAGTCCCTTTCCGGAGCTCTCGAAAGAGGACATGACTTCACATATTTCTGCTATGACAACAATGCATATATGAACACCGGAACACAAAGATCGTCAGCAACTCCCAGATTCGCAGCGGCGACCACAACGCCTTCCGGCGTAGAGTCTGTCGGTAAGAAGCAGGACCAGAAGGATCTGACGCAGATAGTTGTGGCACATGGTGTGCATTATGCCGCACAGACCACACTCTTCGGAAACCTGAAGGATTTCAGCGAGAAGGCTCACCGTGCGATCTATACCGAGGGACCTACATTTGTTAATGTCCTTACTCCCTGTCCCAGAGGCTGGGGATATCCCCAGGAGGATCTGATCGCCATCTGCAAGGCTGCTATCGATACCTGCGTATGGCCTCTCTATGAGGTTGTTGACGGTGAATACAGACTTACGTATGAACCTAAGAAGAAACTTCCTGTTGAGGATTTCATGAAGCTTCAGACTAGGTTTGCACACTGCTTCAAACAGGGCAATGAATGGACACTCGAAGCAGCCCAGAAGTATGTAGACAAAAAGTGGGAAGATCTCCTTTCCAAGTGTAAGTAAGGAGGCAGATATGTCAAAACAACTTTTCAGTAATGACCATATTATCAGTTGGCTCCAGTACTTTTCCGCAAATACCGATATCGATCTCGAGCATGTCAAGATACTCGATATCACCAGAAAGAACAAGAACCTGATCCCCACCGTCGAAGCACATCGCTGCACACTCGTATTTACCGAGGCGGGAGACCAGGATATCTTCTACCGCATGTGGAGCGTCGGACTCGGTGAGTGCGAAGTGATCTATAACGAAGGCTCCGAGCCTGTGGGTGAGATCAAGAGAAAGCTTGTTGCCGATATGATCGACCGCGGCATCAATGCGAGTGCAGGAATGATCGTCCTCAATCCCAATGCCCGTTCCGTGATCAAGTTCGGAATGGACAATAAAAACTTCGCTACCGGTTCCGTTAAGTATGTCGGAAGCGAGATCCGTTCCGTCATCCTTTCCAAGATGCAGGTTGCGGAGAATAAGAACTATTGTGTCATCTCCGGTGAATCGATCGCCGTTGAGACTGCCATGCTCTGTGGGGAAGGATCTGTTATCGCAGTTGAGTACAAAGAGAGCGACCGTGAGACTCTTGAGGAGAATGTAGGAAAGTTCGGGCTTAAGAATATCTCCATAGTCGATCATGTTGATGCGAAGACCATGAAGGATCTTCCGGTTCCCGACTGTACGATGCTTGTCGCAAGTGCGAGCATGGAGCAGGAGATATCATATCTCACACAGATCAATCCTAATATGGAATTTGTCATCTATACACTCGATTTCAGAGTTGCCGCTTCAATGAGGGATATTCTTGCAAGATTCGGAATGAATGAAGTTAACATCATCCAGATCTCCGTTTCAAAACTCAATTCCAAAAATCTCTTCGAATCACAGCCCGCACCCTGGATCATATCCGCAAAGGCGGGAGAGTGAGAATCTTAATAAAGTCTTAAGGCGTGGCGTATATATTTGATGTATAATACCTAAGAAGATGCAGGGATCGGAAAAACCCTTTACCCGGTCCCTATATTTTTGAATGGGGGAGAAAGGCTTTTATTTGTTGTGCTTTTTAATTCGATCTCTTTTATTGTATTTTTTCCTGTCGTCACGCTTTTGTACTTCGTGATCCCGCACAGGTTCAGATATATCTGGCTTCTTATCGCAAGCTATTATTTCTATATGAACTGGGATGCGAGGTATGCCCTGCTGCTTGCGGGATGTACGCTCGTGACATATGCCTGCGGTATTCTTCTGGGACGTACCGAAAAGAAAAAGCTAAGGAAGACGCTTCTTGCCGTTTCCCTGCTGCTCATCTTCGGTATTCTGTTCCTGTATAAATATCTCGGTTTTTTCATAACAAATATCAATCTGGCTTTATCTGCGCTGCACACGGAAATGCAGATACCCGCATGCAGTCTGCTTCTTCCTGTCGGAATTTCATTCTATGTTTTCCAGGCTGCGGGATATATCATCGATGTTTACCGCGGGGATCTTAAGCCTGAAAAGAATGTGCTGAAGTATGCGGCATTCGTTTCGTTCTTCCCGCAGCTTGTTGCGGGACCCATCGAGCGTGCCGGAAAGCTCCTGCATCAATTCGACGAAAAGCATTCCTTTGATCCGGACAGGGTAAAGAACGGACTTCTTCTCATGCTCTGGGGCTTCTTCCTGAAAATGGTCATATCGGACCGCATTGCGATCTTTGTCGATACCGTTTACGGAAGCTTCGATGTTTACGGCGGATGGTATCTTGTGATCGCATCCATGCTTTTCGGAGTGCAGATCTATTGCGACTTTGCAGGTTATTCGACCATAGCTGTCGGAGCGGCATCCGTTATGGGCTTTACGCTTACGGAGAACTTCAGGCAGCCTTATCTTGCCGCATCCGTCAGGGATTTCTGGAGAAGATGGCATATATCCCTTACCGGATGGTTCAGGGATTATGTTTATATCCCACTCGGAGGAAACAGAAAAGGAAAACTGAGAAGCTCATTCAATATGTTATTTGTCTTCCTGCTCAGCGGCCTGTGGCACGGTGCGATGTGGAACTATGTTGTCTGGGGCGGATTGAACGGTCTGTATCTTGTTGTCTCGGATCTGTTCAAAGGAGTACGCAGGAAGATCGGCAGAGTGATAGGTTGGAAGTCCGATGTGCTGTCAAACAGGATACTCGGAAGTATCATCACTTTCCTGTTTGTTGACTTTTCATGGATATTCTTCCGTGCACAGGGGACCGATAAAGCGATTGAAATTCTCAAGCAGATGATCACTGTCCGAAACATCGGCATCATAACCGACGGAAGTCTGTACACGCTCGGACTTGATCAGAGGAACTTCTGGCTTATGCTGATCTCGATAGGCATACTTTTTTTCGTGGATATACTTCATGAGAACGGTATCCATGTAAGGGAGTGGCTGGAAAAACAGAATATGTGGTTCAGGGTTCTTTTCCCCGTTCTGCTCATTGAAGCGATACTTATCTTCGGTATCTGGGGAACGGAGTATGACGCTGCCGCATTCATATATTTCAGGTTTTAGAAATGAAGAACAAAATATTAAAAACAATCGTATCATGGATACTGTTCTTAGCGCTGCTCATAACATCCACTCTCGCTGTGGACAGGCTGCTCCGTGACAAGGAGAACTGCTCTAAGTACGACAGGTTCTACGCCGAAAAGGAAGACTTTGATGTTCTCTTTTTCGGATCGAGCCGTATTATAGACGGTGTTGTTCCGCTGCAGCTTTGGGAAGAGTACGGCATACGTTCATACAATATGGCACAGCATAACGAGAATGTGATCACATCCTACTGGCAGCTCCGGAATGCGATAAAGTATCATCCTCCCAAGGTGGTCTTTTTTGACATCTCGCTGTTCAGCATAAATGTCGTAACACCGGAATCCGATAAGGGACTTCAGGCATATCTTCACAAATCACTCGACCATATGCCGCTGAGTATGCTCAAGGTAAGTGCGGTGAATGAACTGACCGACGGATATGACCTCAATGAATATCTCTTCCCGCTTGCAATCTATCACAACAGATGGAGCACGCTCGGTGAAGCGGATATCTATGTGACGGCAAATGCATTCATGGGAGGAGAAGACCGCATCGTCCATGAAGGACAGGCATATGCCGAGTGGGGCGGTGACGAGGTTCTTTCAAGGGATGCGTTTGATCCTGACATGCTTCATATCGGGGACGTCATTGAACTGTGCAGAGAAAATGACATAGATGTCGTATTCACCTGTGCCCCCGCACCGGGAATGAGATACCAGTCATATTATTATCCTGCAATAAATTCCTTTGAAGCCTACTTTGAGGAAAATGGCGTACCG
>JAFWUY010000026.1 GCA_017524035.1 Lachnospiraceae bacterium
CCGTCCTTTCCTGAGGTCAGTATATGGGGCGAACCTTAAATTAAACTTAAAGTATAAAAAGTTTTCAGATATCGACATTGCGGGATTAAAGTACTAAGATGATTCCTATGACTGAAATTACTGACAAAAAAGAAAATACGGCTGTAAACCCAATAACCGAGGGAAGGATCGGGAAGGAAATGCTATTCTTCTTCCTGCCCCTTATGTTCGGCACCTTTTTCCAGCTTCTGTATAACACCGCCGACTCCGTCATCGTGGGGCAGTTCGTTGGAAAAGAAGCCCTGGCTGCTGTCGGAGGTTCGGCCGCTATCCTGGTCAACGTATTCGTGGGTGGGCTTACCTCCCTTTCTTCCGGTGCCACTGTCATCGTTGGCCAGTACTACGGAGCGGGCAAAAAGGACGAAGTATCCAAAGCCGTTCACACCGGAATGGCCTTTGCCGTGATACTCGGCATCCTGATAACGGCGATCGGCATACCCACCACAAGGCTGATGCTGGAGGCTATGAACACCACCCCCGAATCACTCGAGGGTTCTACGATATACCTCAGGGTCTACATGGCGGGAATGATCCCGAACCTTGTCTACAATATGGGGGCCGGTATCCTCAGGGCTATCGGAGATTCAAAGCGTCCTCTTTTATTCCTGATAATCTCTTCCATCGCCAACATCATCCTGGACCTTGCACTGGTACTGGGGCTCGGACTGGGAGTTTTCGGTGTCGCCCTGGCTACGATACTTTCCCAGGCGATAAGTGCGGTCCTTACCATCATCGTACTGCTCAGGGCAAAGGACTGCTACAGGCTTTACCCGCACCGTATCAGGATCCATTCCTTCTATCTTAAAAGGATACTGCTCATCGGCATCCCCTCCACGATCCATTCCCTTACCTACACCGCATCAAATCTGATAATCCAGATTGCGGTCAACGGCTTCGGAACTGACACTGTGGCCGCATGGGTCGCAACGGGCAAAGCGGACCAGATCTTCTGGATGGTGAGCAGCTCCATGGGTATCACCATCTCCACCTTTGTTGCCCAGAACTACGGCAAGGGAAGCATGGAAAGGGTCAAAAAAAGCAGTGTCTTCGGTGCTCTCTATCACACTGTCCTGACCACCGCCATAGTGACCGCCCTGCTTACCGTCGGTCCCTTCGTACTGACCTTCTTTACCAAGGATCCGGTAGTGCTGGATATCGCCACATACATGCTCAGATTTTTCGTGGTCTTCTACTTTAGCTTCATACTGATAGAAGTCACCCATGCCGTGCTCAGGGGAATGGGAAATGCCACCGGCCCCATGATAATAAGCGTTTTCGGCGTGTGCGGAATAAGGATCCTCTGGATCTTCACGGCCTTCAGGATATACCGCACCATGCCCGTCCTCATGACATCCTATCCGATGTCCTGGGGCATCAGCTCCCTGATACCCCTTGTTTACCTGCTGATTGTCCTGAAGCTGAAGGGGACCGGGAAGGACGCTTCCGCGGGAAGAAAACCTGTCATCCTTCCGCTTCTGTGCATTTTGGCGGGTACTGCCTGCATCCTCTACGGAATAACCGTCATGCTGGTAAACTCCGGATCAAAGTTCTTCTGCGTATGGTATGCGGGAGGCATCTGTTTCCTTCTGCTTTCTCTTTTCATACGTAAAAATATATTTGAAAAGCTTCCCAAGGCGGTTAACGCACTGCTTGCTGCCTGCGCAGCGTTTGGGATCGTATTTGTCCTTCTGACACAGGGAATGGTAGTGTCGGGTTTTATGGACAGCGAAAAGGAAAACCTCGACTACATCATAGTCCTCGGTTCACAGGTCAAACCCTCAGGCCCCGCGGTGGTAACAAGACTGAGGCTGGACAGGGCTTACGAATATGCCGTAAATAATCCGGATACCGTTATCATCGTTTCCGGAGGACAGGGTTCCAACGAACCGGCTACCGAAGCCTCGGTCATGAAGGAATACCTGGTAAGTAAGGGCATCGATGAAAGCAGGATAATCGCAGAGGACAAGTCAACCAACACCTCGGAGAACCTGCAGTTCAGCATGGCACTGGCGGACGGCCTTCAGGATTCATCGGTCGGAATAGTATCGAGTGAGTTCCACATGTTCAGGGCACTTGCTATTGCGAAAAAATGCGGCTATACCGATACATACGGCATACCCGCAAGATCCGTCAGGCTCTATCTTCCCAACAACATGCTCCGTGAGAGCATAGGAATTCTCAAGGATCTCCTTATGGGAAATCTGTGAGATTACCGATGGCGAAGGATCTATCGTAACTAAGTGAAATATCGGATTTAAAACGGAGGAACGAATATGGTCTTATCCATGGAAGAATTAAAGAATATCTATTTCGGAGCTTACGAATTCGAGATAACTGACGACGGATACCTTCAGGCGTTCCAGTATTCCAAAAAACAGATCGAATACTTCCGCAGCGCCTTTGAGATGTGGTACGACCGCTGCACCGCTTCCACCGCCAAGACCCTGGAATTCACCACGTCCGCGGAAAAGGTTTCCTTTGACTATAAGATGATATGGAAGGGATCTCCGGATTCTTTCGAAATAGCTGTGGACGGTCTCATATACGGAATAGTTTATGTGAAGGATATCATGGATACCGGTACGGTTTCCTGGGATCTTCCCAAGGGAGAAAAGAATGTCATCATCTATCTTCCCGCGGATGCCACCGTGCTTATCAGGAATTTCACGGCAGATTCCGAAGTCAGAAGAGCCGCAAAAAATGAGAAGGTTCTGTGGCTGGGAGACTCCATCACACAGGGATACGGCCCCTTAAGATCCTCCTGCACATATGTAAGTGTAGCGAACAGGATCCTGAATTACGACATCATCAACCAGGGCATAGGCGGATACATATATGACAAAAAATCCCTGATGAAAATGGAAGGGTACGCTCCCGACAGGATCATCGTTGCGCTGGGTACCAACCAGTACGGCGATAAGGACATGACAGCTGTAGAAGAATACTATGAGACACTGATGAGCATATACGGGGACAAGATCCCCGTCATCTGCATAACTCCGCTCTGGAGAGGGGATTCGGCCGACGGTCTTCCCACTCTTATCTCTTTTTGCGGGAAAGTTGCGGAGATAGCGGGCAGGTACGGAAATGTCCGCGTGATCGACGGAATGAAACTGGTTCCCCACCTTTCGGAATACTTCCTGGACAATCTTCATCCCAACTGTCTGGGCTGTGAGGAGTACGGAAAAAATCTGGCCGCACTTCTGAAATGACCCGTTTTCGGAAATTTGTGATAGGATAGGGTTGAAGTTTCATTTTGAGGGGGAAGAAAAATGGACATCAATATGACTGAGTACAGTTCTTTTTTACGGGAGAACCGTATAAAGGTTAACGGTTATCTGAACAAGGTTCTCTGGTTCTTCGTTCTTACAGGACCCGCCATCACACTGGGAGTGTGGGGCGGTATTTTCCGGGACATCTCATATCTTACCTGCATCAGCATATCCGCAGTGATGATCATAATGTCGATCGTTCATCTCGTGCTCTACAAGAACTTTCCCAGCAGGACATTCACCTGTGTATTTGCGCTGGTCTCGCTTTCCATTCTGATATCATATATGTCCTACTATCATGTGAGCATTTACCTTACATGATTTCTGGTCCCCTTGCTCAGTCTTCTTTTCTGCGATAAACACCTGTATCTTTTCGCGTTCTTTTTCAATTACATACTTATGGCCGCAACAACCTGGTTCAGTGCGCCCTACGAAGCCACTCTCAGGACCGACTACAATACTCCGATTGAGTATTTTTCCAACACGATCAGCGGCTTTACTATCGAATCCGCGATCATGTTCTCTTCCGGATACATCATCGGAAAGCTCACCTTAAGCTACTTCAAGAGCCTGTTTGACCAGCACACACATATAATCGAACAGGAAAAGACCATGAAGGAAAAGATGGATATACTCGATTCAATGGCGGAGATCTACGATCATGTGAACCTTATCGATTTTGTGAATAATACCGAGACCTCCCTCAGAGACCCCGAACAGAAAAAGCACGGCATCGATCTGAGCGCCCAGACCCACACGCTGATGTACCAGACCATCAAGAACCAGGTCATGCCGGATCAGACCGAAGACTTCAAAAACTTCACGAACATCAAGACCATAAGGTCGAGACTCTCACAGAAAAAGCTCATCAGTGCAGACTTCATAGATGTTGTCACCGGCTGGTTCAGAGCGCAGTACATAACCGTGGACCAGACTCTGGACGGCATCCCCAATGTTGTTATCTTCACAGCGCGTAATGTGGATGATGAGAAAAAGAGAGAGGAACATCTCATCAGGATCTCAATGACCGATGAGATGACAAGACTTTTCAACAGAAGATGCTTTGACGAGGATCTGAAAGAATTCAGAAAAGGAGAACTGTCGGAGAACTTCGTTCTCTTTTCCATAGATGTCAACGGATTAAAGAAGGTGAACGACACCAAGGGCCACTCCGCAGGCGACGAACTGATCAAGGGTGCGGCAGACTGCATTGCACTTTCCGTCGGCAACAAGGGTAAAGCGTACAGAACCGGCGGCGATGAATTCATGGCTATCGTAAATACGGAAGATCCGGAGAGCATGCGCGGGACCATCAAGGAGAAAGCTTCCGAGTGGCACGGAATGTACTCCGACGAGATCACCATGTCCATCGGATACGCCTCACTCAAAAAGAATCCCGGCGCCTCCGTGGATGAACTGGAGCGTGCCGCAGATGCGGACATGTACGCCGAGAAAGAAAAATATTACAAAGAGCACGGCATCGACAGACGCCGTCACTAAAGAAAAGACACGGGGATCATCCCCGTGTCTCATTTTATTCTTCCGGATCCGCATCGATGTCATCGATCTCACTCATTCTTACTTCACAGCCTCGATCATTGCAAGTACCGCGGTTTTGATCTCGGCATTTGCATTAAGTGCTTCTTCCCTGGAGTCCTGTCTTGTATAGAAATAGAACTTTATCTTGGGCTCTGTTCCGGAGGGTCTTATGGCAAACCATGTATCGGCTCCCTCCAGGAAAAATCTGAGCGCATTGGTTCCCGGGATCCTGTTCTCCGGATGTCTGATGTCTTCTCCGCCGTCCTTATAATCTATGAGTTTTACGACCTTCCTGCCCGCGATCTCGGATGGCGGGCAGTTTCTTACATGCTCCATCATCCTTGCGATCCGCTTTGAGCCTTCGATACCTTCAAGAACCAGGTTCGGTTCATCCTCGGCATAGAATCCGTATTTTTCATAAAGACCCATAAGAACCTGATAGAGGGTCTTGCCCTCTTTTTTCTTATAATATGCGGCAGCTTCGGCAACGAGCATTCCGGCACTTATCCCGTCCTTGTCGCGGATATCGGAGCATGCGGCATATCCTACCGACTCCTCATATCCGAAAAGGTATCTTTCGTAGTTCTTCTCAAGGAACGGTATCAGGCCGCAGATATTCTTAAAGCCCGTGAGTGATTCGTACATCTTTACTCCGTAGCTTTCCGCCATAACGGAGGACATCGTGGATGTGACTATCGACTTGACCATTGCTCCGTTTTCGGGAAGCGTACCGGCATCCTTCATTCCGTCGAGAATGTAACCGACGAGGATGTAGCCTGTCTGGTTTCCGTTAAGCGGCAGGTACTCTCCGTTATCCATAAGAAGCTCTATGGCGAATCTGTCCGCATCCGGATCGGTCGCCATCAAAAGCTCCGCACCGTTCTTCTTTCCGAGCTCCTCGGACATTCCAAACGCCTTCGGATCCTCGGGATTTGGGTATCCTACGGTCGTAAAATCCGGGTCGGGATCGCGCTGCTCTTCAACAATGGAAACATTCGTAAATCCCCTGTCCTTCATAACGGTCATAAAAGGAATGCTTCCCGCACCGTTTAGAGGTGTGTAAACTATCGGAATGTCAAGATCCAGCTCCCTGCCTTTATGTATGGCAAGGCTTTCGATCCTGTCTAAATATCTGCGGTCATATTCTTCGGAAAGGACGATTATCAGATCCTCGGACACGGCCTTTTCGTAAGCTTCATCGAGCGAAGCATCGAGCATCCTCATTCCTTTTATTCCGGTAAAGTAATCCACGGCCTCGATGCACTCGGTCATACCGTCGGCAACGGAGGAGCTGACCTGACAGCCGTCCTCCCAGTAAGCCTTGAATCCGTTATATTCCCTGGGGTTGTGTGATGCGGTGATATTGATGCCCGATACGCAGCCGAGATGCCTGATCATAAACGCAAGCTCGGGAGTGGGGCGAAGTGAAGGAAATGTATATGCCCTTATGCCGTTCTCGGCAAGGATCAGGGCTGTCATCTTAGAAAACCCGGCGCTGAAATGTCTGGGGTCATGTGCTATCACAACACCCTTTTTGCAGGCATCCGGTCCCTTTTTGGATATATAATCGGCAATGCCCTGTGCGGCACGTCCGACAGTAAAGCGGTTCATGCGGTTTGTTCCGACACCGACCTTGCCGCGAAGACCGGCGGTTCCGAAGGAAAGATCCTTGTAGAACCTGTCCTCAAGGTCATTATCATCCTTGACGGAAAGAAGCTCGGCATAAAGCGGGTCTTCCTTTTCCAGTTTATCTCTCCACAAAACGGCCGTATCGGAATACGTCATATTTCCCTCCCCAAAGCTGCTTTTATGCCGCACCCCCGGTGCGGCTTTCCGTATGCTTTATTTTACCATAAATCCGTCATCACCGTACCTTTCGGATCGTTTGCGGGAGAAATGTTTTTTGACTTTTTATATTTTATCAGATATAATCTGTTGAAATATAACCAATTGTTTTATTGACTTGAAAATCTCATATTTTATAATTATATAGTTAGGATTACAGATAAAGGAACTCTGAAATGGTTAAGAAAATTCTTTCGGAAGTCAGGGAATATAAATGGCCTTCCATTGTCACACCCATCTTTATGATACTGGAAGTAGCCATGGAAATGATCGTTCCCTATCTTATGGCTTCCATTATCGACGACGGCATTTATGCCGGCAACATGAACCATATACTGAAGGTGGGACTGTATATGGTGATCGCAGCGGTGATCGGATTCATCGGCGGTCTTATGGGAGGTAAATTCGGTGCCATAGCCTCCACCGGACTTGCCAGGAACCTAAGGAAGGCAATGTATGAGAGGATACAGACCTTCTCCTTCTCCAATATCGACAGGTTCTCCACTTCCAGCCTTGTCACAAGGCTTACCACAGACGTGACCAATATCCAGAATGCATATCAGATGGTACTCAGAATGGCGATGAGAGCTCCCGCTTCTCTGATCGTTGCGATGTGTATGGCATTTTACATTAATGCCCGGATCGCAAGGGTTTATCTTATTGCGGTCGTCTTCCTTGCCACTGTTGCCACCATTTTGGTATCAAGTGCCACCAAAACCTTCAGGCAGGCTTTCCCCAAATACGATGCGCTGAATGAATCCGTACAGGAAAATGTTGGGGCCATAAGAGTGGTCAAGGCATATGTCCGTGAGGATGAGCAGATTAGCCGTTTCGAGAAGGCATCCGAAGCTATATACAGGATCTTCTGCAAGGCGGAAGGCAAGGTGGTACTCAGCTTCCCCATCATGTCGGCCACGGTGTACACCTGCATCCTTACCATAAGCTGGATCGGAGCCCGTATGATAAGCGTGGGCGACCTGACCACCGGTGAACTTATGAGTCTTCTTACTTATTGTATGAACATCCTCATGAGTCTTATGATGCTCTCCATGGTCTTCGTAATGATAACCATGAGTGCCGCCAGCGGGGAGCGTATCGCGGAAGTGCTCAATGAAGAGCCCGATCTTAAGAATCCCGAATTCCCCGTCTTCGAGGTAAAGGACGGATCCGTAAGATTTGAGAATGTTTCCTTTGCATACAATCATGATCAGGGCGGAAAAGAAGTCCTGGAGAATATCAATATTGATATCAGATCCGGTGAGACCATAGGCATCATGGGTGCAACCGGATCCTCCAAGACAACGCTCGTCAGCCTTATCAGCAGACTCTACGATGCGACGCAGGGATGCGTCATGGTGGGCGGAAGGGATGTGCGCGAATACGATCTGGAGACCCTGAGAAATGCCGTTTCCGTGGTCCTTCAAAAGAACCAGCTCTTTTCCGGTACGGTTCTTGAAAACCTTCGCTGGGGCAATCCCGATGCAACCGAAGAAGAATGCAGGAAGGCGTGCGAAATGGCATGTGCGGACGAATTCGTCTCCAATATGCCCGAAGGCTACAACACCTATATCGAACACGGCGGCAACAACGTATCCGGAGGCCAGAAGCAGAGACTCTGCATCGCCAGGGCACTTCTCAAAAAGCCCAGGATCCTGATACTGGACGACTCCACCAGTGCGGTCGATACCGCTACGGATGCCAGGATACGTGAGGCCTTCAGAAACGAGATCCCCGGTGTGACCAAGTTCATCATAGCCCAGAGGATCTCCAGTATTTCCGATGCGGACAGGATCATCGTCCTTGATAACGGAAGGATCAATGCCATCGGAACCCACGAAGAACTGTTAAAAGAAAACGAGATCTATCGCGAAGTATACGAATCCCAGACAGGCGGTTCCGGAGACTTCGATGAAACGGAGGTGGACTAAATGCCCGGACCCGGAAGAAATATGCTCGGAAGGCCGGGGCCCAAAGCCCAGAACCCCGGCAAAATGTTCGCAAGGATAATGGGATATGTTTTCGATAAGTATCTCTTACACTATGCGGTCGTCATAATCTGCATAATCATAACAGTCGCCAGCGGCCTTCAGGGAACTCTTTTCATGAAGGAACTGATAGACAAGTATATAACTCCCTATCTGCTGGATCCGAATAAACTCCCGGATTACACTCCCCTGGCAAGAGCCATCACCAGGGTGGCATGCTTTTACGCACTGGGAGTCGCAGCCAATTTCACGCAGCAGAAGCTCCTTATAACCATTACCCAGGGCACGATGCAGACACTGCGTAACGACCTGTTCGGCAAAATGGAAAAGCTGCCCATAAAGTACTTCGACACCCATACCACGGGAGATATCATGTCCGTCTATACAAACGATATAGATACCATGAGACAGATGATATCCCAAAGCATACCCCAGTGCATCAACTCGGTGATCACCATCATATCCGTGCTGATCTCCATGATCGTACTCAGCCCAGTCATGACATCAGTAACAATTGTTATGGTTGGAGTCATGATGTTCTGCACCGGATTTGCAGCCAAAAACAGCGGAAAGCATTTTGCACGCCAGCAGAAACAGCTCGGTACCGTCAACGGCTTTATTGAGGAGATGATAACCGGTCAGAAGGTTGTCAAGGTCTTCTGTCACGAAGAAGCGGGAATTGAACAGTTCAGGGAACTGAGCGATGAACTGTTCGACGCATCCTCCAAGGCCAACACCTATGCCAACGCACTGGGCCCCATAAGCGCCCAGCTTGGTAACCTCAGCTATGTCCTCTGTGCAATAACAGGTGGTATTTTAGCTATCAACACTCCTCTGACCGTGGGTGCCGTTGCTTCATTCCTGAGCCTTAACAGAAGCTTCAATATGCCCATCTCTCAGGTTGCCCAGCAGTTCAATTCCATTGTCATGGCAATGGCGGGCGCAGAGAGGATCTTCGGTCTCATGGACGAAACTCCCGAGACCGACGAAGGATATGTCACCCTTGTAAATGCGAAGAAAACCCCGGACGGAAAGCTGGAGGAAACTTCCGAGCACACCGGAATGTGGGCCTGGAAGCATTACCACAAGGCTGAAGGAACCACGGATTACAAGCCGCTTGAAGGAAACGTGGTCTTCGACGGGGTGGATTTCGGTTACACCGATGAAAAGATGGTGCTTCACGATATCAAGCTGGAAGCCAAGCCCGGTCAGAAGATCGCCTTTGTTGGATCCACCGGTGCAGGCAAGACCACCATCACAAACCTGATCAACCGCTTCTACGACATCCAGGACGGCAAGATCAGATACGACGGTATCAATGTCAACAAGATCGTAAAAGCAGACCTGAGAAGATCGCTTGGAATAGTACTTCAGGAAACCAATCTTTTCACCGGTACAATTGCAGATAACATCCGTTTTGGAAAGTTGAACGCCACGGACGAGGAAGTTATCGCCGCTGCTAAACTTGCCAATGCGGACGAATTCATTTCCAAGCTTCCGGAGGGTTACAACACTATGCTCACCGGAAACGGAGCGAATCTTTCCCAGGGTCAGCGTCAGCTTCTTGCCATCGCAAGAGCGGCCATCGCGGATCCTCCCGTTCTTATCCTTGACGAAGCAACCAGCTCCATCGACACCAGAACCGAAAGGATCGTTCAGGAAGGTATGGATAAGCTGATGAGCGGAAGGACCTCCTTCGTCATCGCACACAGACTTTCGACGGTCCGGAACGCCGACTGTATAATGGTTATGGAGCAGGGAAGGATCATAGAGAGAGGAACCCACGACCAGCTCATAGACCTTAAGGGAAGGTACTATACCCTCTACACCGGCAATTCAATTGCGTAAGTTATTTATAGTGTATATGCCACCAAAACGGCATAGATTTTATTTTTATAACGCATATTATTAAATATGAGGAGGACAGGAAATGTACGATAAGCAGTCCGGAACTATTTTTCTGGGAAAGAGCGGAGACAAAAAGATCTGTATCTATCCCAAGATGGCTAACCGCCACGGTATGATCTGCGGAGCTACCGGAACGGGCAAGACCATCACCCTGAAGGTACTTGCCGAAAGCTTTTCCGATATGGGAGTTCCCGTATTCTTGGCCGATGTCAAGGGAGATCTGGCGGGCTTTTGTCAGCCGGGTAAGGATTCCGAGGATATGCAGGCCAGGATCGAGAGATTTGGGTTGAAAGACGAGGGATTTGCTTTCGATTCATATCCCACCAATTTCTGGGATGTATATGCGGAAAAGGGAATGCCCTTAAGGACAACCATTTCCGAGATGGGTCCTCTTCTCCTCGCAAGGATCCTCGGCCTCAACGATACCCAGTCCCATGTTCTTGCCATGATCTTCAAGATCGCCGATGACAACAACATGCTGCTGATCGATACCAAGGATCTTAAGTCCATGCTCAATTACGTAGCGGACCATGCCAAGGAATACACTTCCGAATACGGAACCATCGCAAGACAGAGCGTAAACGCGATAATAAGATCCCTTGTGACCTTAGAGAGCGAAGGAGCCGAGTATTTCTTCGGCGAGCCGGCACTTGATATCAACGACTGGCTCCGCAGGGATTCCGATAAGGGAACCATTCAGGTACTGGATTGCCAGAAACTCATCAATCATCCCGATATGTATGCAACCTTCCTTCTCTGGATGATGAGCGAGCTCTTCGAGTCACTTCCCGAGGTCGGCGACCTCGACAAGCCCAAGATGGTCTTCTTTTTCGATGAAGCACACATGCTGTTTGATAACGCACCCAAGACCCTGATGAACAGGATCGAGCAGGTGATCAAGCACATAAGATCCAAAGGTGTGGGAATCTTCTTCGTAACGCAGAACCCCGGAGACATTCCCGACGAGATCCTGGCACAGCTCGGTAATAAAATTGAGCATGCTCTTCACGCATACACTCCCGCAGAGCAAAAGAGAGCCAAGGCAGCTGCCATGAGCTTCGTAGTCAATCCCGAATTCGATACCTACGAAACTCTCCTCTCCCTGGGAACCGGAGAAGCACTTGTATCCGTCCTCGATGAAAAGGGTGTTCCCACAATGGTTGAAAACACCAAGATCCTTCCTCCCTGCTCACTCATGGGCTCCATCGATGATTCCACCAGGGACAGCGTGATAAGGGGAAGCGGATTATTTAACAGGTACAGCGATTATTTCGACAGGGATTCGGCATTCGAGTTCCTCCAGAGAAACCAGACCCTTGTGGAGGGCGAATTACCCGCAGGCCAGCCCGCACCGGGCAGCGCAGCCGCGCAGGGAAAGCCGGCCAAGCCCGACAAAAACTCCATGAGCTACAAGACGGCCAAGGCAGCACAGAGCGTTGCCAAGACCGGAGCCGGAACCGTAGGCCGTGAAGTCGGTAAAACTGTTGGCGGTGCGATCGGCGGAAAGTTCGGAAAGACCCTCGGCGGAAACATCGGATCGAGCATCGGAAGAAACTTCCTCGGAGTGTTCTTTAAGTCATAAACTTAATACAGTAACTGTTAAGTCCCCCGCAGGCGGATCTTGTCCTACGGGGGACTTTTTTTGTGCTGATCATAACTTCCGAACGGAAGGATATAGGCTTAGGTTTACATAAGCAGGTATTTTGACATTCCTGTCAGCCGACATAATATCGTATAAAGTATTCGCATTTTATTTGCAAACATCTATTATCTTGAAAGTTTACCCGCTAAATCTTTTGTCACATTTCCACTTTATGACACAGACGTCTGTGGAAAAATAGGAGAATTGCCTGTAATTCCAGGGCAAAGTTATCCACAAGAATTGACATCATAAAAACTAACACGAGTGTCGTCATATTATTTTTGTATACACAACACACAATATAAAATCATCATGTCATTTTTCAGACCCAAAACCGCCTCGAAAAAATCTTTCCCATGATTTCTTCCTCCACACTCTTTTTTGGAGTGTAACCGGACCCGGATCGGACTCAAAACGGCTGCACCGGACCGTCCAATCACTTAACCGGCTCTCTTCCGGCAACCCCACCGGCTCATCCCGGCAGTCTTTCGTTAAGTAGCTATAGTTTTACTAAACGCATTACAGTAATCTACGTTATTTTACTTAACGATACATTTTTCATTCCTGCGATTTCAGCCCATCCCGGATATGATTTTACCTCCGGTATATTCAGGACAGGTATTTCGATATATCCCCCGGTCCGATCTTCGGATCTTCCCATTCCCGGAAGCGGGATCATTTTCCGACTCCCGGCTCCGGCCGGTCAGAATTGAATGAAAACTTAATGATTTTACCCTTTTACAATGGGAAGTTTTATATTAAAATGGTCTTACGCCCTAAAAGCGAATTCGTACTTCTGAAAGGAGTCTGTCATGAGTAAAAAATTCGGTAAATTCCTGTTAGGTACTGCAGTTCTGGGCACCGTAGCCGCAGCAGCAGCTTATTATTATTATCAGAAGAAGGAAGAGCCCATCGTTCTCGACGGAGACGACGATGCCGAAGAAGCTCCCACCCGTTCATATACCTCTCTTGACGATATCTCTGAGGTAGCCAAGAAGTTTACGGAGTCTGCCAAGACAACGGCCGGCAAGGTATCCAAGAGTGCCAAGGAAGCATATTCCAAGGTAAAGGATAAGTTTGCTTCATCCGATGATCTCGACGATCTCTTCGAGGATTTCGAGGAAGACGATGAGGAGGCAGATTTCACCCCCCTCTCCGAGACAGCCAAGGAAGCCGTCAACGAGGCAGGAAAGACCGTTGAAGAGTTCTTTGATGACAGCGACAATGCCGAAGGAACTTCCGAAGAAGTAGATAAATAGATCAGACGCATAATAAAGGGGATAGCCTTTCGGCTATCCCCTTTTTCTTGTTTTTTCCATCAGTACTTTTCCCAGACAAGACCCTTTTCCCTGGTAAATGCCCGTGTCTCTTCCATGGGCATGGGCTTTCCGAAATAATAGCCCTGAGCTCTCACGCAGCCGTTTTCCTTAAGGAATCTGAACTGCTCTTCCGTCTCTACACCTTCACACAGACTTTCAAGCCCCATTCCCATTGCTCCCTTTAGGATATAAGTCAAAAGAAGCCCCGTTCTGGGATTATCCTCGTACGAGCGAAGGAATACCATATCAAGCTTAAGTACGTCAAATTCGTATTCCGCAATGGTATTGAGCGATGAATACCCGCTTCCGAAATCATCCAGCCAGAGATGATAGCCCTTGGTGCGCATTTTGTCACATTCGTGGCTGATATATTTTACGTTGTCGTTCAGAGCACTTTCGGTGATCTCGATATCCAGCATGCATCTGGGAATATCGTAGTCTTTTCTCGTGGATTCCAGAATTCCGAATATGTCACAGAGTTCGAAATCAAGTCTTGAGATATTGATGGATACGGGAACCACATCCTCTCCGGCTTCCCTGAGGGCAGCGTAATCCTCACAGACCTTCTTTATGACAAACTGATCCACCAGATGTATCAGATGATACTGCTCAAGAGTCTCAATAAAATCTCCGGGGGAAAGGAAACCGATCACGGGATCTATCCAGCGGACAAGTGCTTCATATCCGCATATCTCACTGCTTTCGAGTCTGATGACGGGCTGATAGAATACCTTGATGTATTCCTTGGCGACAGCTTCCTCGACATGATCAACAACGTACTGCTGCCTGCGGAGCTTCTCACGCAACTGCTCGTCATATATGCAGTAATAATAGTCATGTCTTCCCTTTATGCTGTTGCAGGCAAGCCTTGCATGATCGCAGGAAAGACCGACCTCGGGACGTCTGTCTTCGGGAAAGTATATTCCGGCCTTGATACGGACTCTTGAAGCAGGATCATCGGAACTGAGCATTGTTCTGTATACCTGTTCGACCTGCTTCAGCACATCCTCTTTGGAATTCTTGGAAAAGACTACGAAATGATCGTCCGAAAATCTCGATACCGTGCTGTTTTTGAACGCACTGACAATAGCCCTGCTGAAGTCACACAGCAGGTTATCTCCGGCATTAAATCCGTATCTTTCATTGTAGAGTTTGAAATTGGGAATATCGAAATGAATGAATGCCATATCTCCCTTCCAGGGCACAAGGGAACTGAGTTCCACAGTAACCTGATGATAGAAGAATGACATATTGAAAAGCCCCGTCAGGGGATCTGTATCCTGATGGCTGCTCAGAAGTTCAGCCTCTGCAAAGGAATTACGGTTCCTGTTAAAGAATTCGTTCTGATCAACGTCAACGATGAAGACATAGAAGAAGCTCTTGCCGTTACGCCAGTGAAGAAGATGCCCGAAATCCTCGATGAACTTCTCCTCACCGTTCTTGGTGCGTATACGGTATCTGACATAGTCGTGCCTCTTGTCAGATGCGGTGGTCTGTGCGACTATCTGATTCTGAACCTTGTGAACATCATCGGGATGGACCATTCCGCTGAAGGTTCCGCCCACATATTCATAGAATTCCTCAAAGCTTTCACAGCCGTAAAGCCTGATGACATTAGGCTCGGCAAAAAGAATTCTCTCGTCACCCTCGGCTTCGTAGATAAAAAAGCCGCCGGGCAGACCGGTAGGTATCAAACATCCCGATTTGGTGGTGATAAAATCTTCTGCCATAAATCTCTCCCCTCATTATATGCAGAAACGATCACAATATTTTGTTTTAGGGATAAAACAGGTTATTTCTGATCCTTTACGGCTGCCAGCCGGTCCTTAAGATCCCTGACCTTATCCTTGATCCTGGCATTTGCCCCGGGTGAAGTAAGAATTCCGGAAATCATCCTGCTGCAGGTCGTATAATCCTTCAGATGGAAGGAAAGCTGTGCGAGCAGGTAATCCAGTGTGGTGGAATCCATTCCGGCTATCGGAGAACTCTCGGTGGTTCTTGCTTCCAGAAATCCGTTGTAAGCATTCTCCTCATACTCATTCTCCTGAGCCTTGAGGGACTCGATCATAGCCTTGTTATCGCCCTCCTGAGCAGACAGAAATTCTCCGTAACTTCTGAGTAGCCATGCCATTCTCAGGCACACATATGCTTTCTCGCTTGCCTTGCTCTTCTTTACAACGGCACATGCAAGTGCGAGCTTATAACGTTCGAGAGCCTGCTCAAAGGAATAGGTCTCATCGTCATATTTGGTAAGGACTACGTTACTGCAGATCTGCTCCTTGATCATCTTGATCTGGGTCGGAAGAAGTGTTGTGAAGTATCTTCCGAGAGCCGCATATCCGCATCCGGGACACATGAGCACATCGTACTTCTCGGCTGCAAAACCGTCATATATGGGGCGCAGATCGAAGTCGGTCTTAATGAGCTTGGCCTTTCCGGTCTTCATTATCTTGGCACTGAAGGGCCGGTCACAGACGGGGCACTTGAAACTCTTGTCAAGGATATAATCCGTTTCGACAAACTCCGGCTCTTTATGGACAACAGCTTCAGAGGCAGCCTTTTCTTCCTTTTTTTCTTTTTCGTAGATATCTACATTCTCAAGTTTTCCGAGACCAAGGCTTTCAAGCCCTGATAAAAGACCGGCCATAACATCCTCCAAAAACTAAGCTGATCAGTTTGATGCGGGAAGAGTGAACGAACTCTTAAGTCCCACGATGCGGTTGAAAACAAGCTTTTCTGCGGTTGAATCCTTGCAGTCCACAACGAAGAAGCCGTTTCTTAAGAACTGGAATCTGTCGAAAGCCTGCGCTCCCGCAAAAGCGGGCTCAAGCTTGCAGTTTTCGCATACGGTGAGGGAATTGGGGTTGAGATTGACGTTTCCGTTCTCGTCATATACGCCCTTCTCCTCATCGACAAGATTCTCGTAAAGCCTTACCTGAGCGGTTATGGCACTCGATGCGGGAACCCAGTGGATGGTACCCTTGACCTTGCGTCCGTCCTCGGAGGTACCTCCCTTGGTCGCGGGATCGTAGGTGCAGTGCACAACCGTCACTTTACCGTCAGCATCCTTTTCACAGGATACGGCGGTCACATAGTATGCGTTCATGAGTCTGACTTCGTTTCCGGGGAAAAGCCTGAAATACTTCTTCGGAGGCTCCTCCATAAAGTCGTCTCTTTCGATATAAAGCTCTCTCTCAAAAGGAACCTGCCTTGATCCGAGTTCTTCGTTCTCGGGATTGTTGGAAGCGGTTACCATTTCGGTCTGTCCCTCGGGATAGTTGTCTATCACGAGCTTAATGGGGTCGAGTACAGCCATGTAACGCTTTGCGACAGGCTTAAGATCCTCTCTTATGCAATACTCAAGTGCCGCATAATCGGCTGATGCCTGCGACTTGGAGATACCGCAGAGCTCGACGAACTTCCTGATCGATGAGGGGGTAAAGCCTCTTCTCTTGAGCGCCGCAATGGAAACAAGCCTGGGATCGTCCCATCCGTCAACGGTTCCGTTCTCGACAAGCTTCTTGATATATCTCTTACCGGTAACGACATTGGTAAGATACATCTTGGCAAACTCTATCTGTCTGGGAGGATTGGGATATTCAAGTTCCCTGACCACCCAGTCATAAAGAGGTCTGTGGTCCTCGAATTCAAGGGTGCAGAGGGAATGGGTAATGCCCTCTTCGGCATCCTCGATGGGATGGGCAAAATCGTACATGGGATAGATGCACCACTTATTTCCGGTCCTGTGATGCTCCATATGGGCAACACGGTAGATGACGGGATCCCTCATGTTGATATTGGGGGATGCCATATCAATCCTGGCTCTGAGGGTCTTCTCACCGTCGGCATACTTGCCTTCCTTCATCTCTTCAAAAAGAGTAAGATTCTCTTCAACGGATCTGTCCCTTCCGGGATCGTCCTTTCCGGGCTGCTCGAAAGTACCTATGTACTCCCTGACCTCGTCGGCGGTCAGATCTGAGACATATGCCTTGCCCTTCTTGATGAGCCTGACAGCGCCCTCGTACATCTTGTCAAAGTAATCTGATGCAAAGAAAAGCCTGTCCTCGAAGTCGGCACCCAGCCACATAACATCCGCCTTAATGGACTCGACGAACTCGGTCTTCTCCTTGGTGGGGTTCGTATCATCAAATCTGAGGTTGAACTTTCCGCCGTACTCCTCGGCCATACCCGAATTAAGGATTATGCTCTTGGCATGACCGATATGAAGATAACCGTTGGGCTCGGGAGGGAATCTGGTCATAACATGATCAAACCTTCCCGTGGCAAGGTCATTATCGATCTCATTTTCTATAAAATGCTTGGAACGTTCTTCGGTTTCTGCCATTTTATAACTCCTGATATTTTATCTTAAGCAGCAGGTAATCGGTTGGAAATTAACTGTCACTTGTTATTTAATGATGGAAAAGTCTGATTCCGGTAAAGCACATGACCATATCGTACTTGTCGCATGCCTCGATGACTATATCGTCCCTCTTGGATCCGCCGGGCTGTGCGATGTACTTTACACCGCTCTTACGAGCTCTCTCGACATTGTCAGCAAAGGGGAAGAATGCATCGGAGCCACAAATAACATCTGTATTTTTAGCGAGCCACGCCTTCTTTTCCTCTCTTGTGAATACGGGAGGCTTCTCAGCGAAGATGGTCTGCCAGGTACCCTCGGCAAGTACATCCTCATACTCATCTCCGATGTAGAGGTCGATCGCATTGTCACGGTCAGCTCTCTTGATAGTGTCGAGGAACTTGAGTCCGAGAACCTGAGGGCTCTGACGAAGGAACCAGTTGTCTGCCTTGCTGCCCGCAAGCCTGGTGCAATGGATACGGGACTGCTGTCCCGCGCCGATACCGATAGCCTGTCCGTCCTTTACATAACATACGCTATTTGACTGTGTATACTTAAGAACGATGAGTGAAACCTTCATATCGGCAAGAACATCTGCGGGGATATCCTTATTCTTTGTAACAATATTTCCGGGAAGGACCTCATCGACATTGAGCTCATTTCTGCCCTGCTCAAAGGTGATGCCGTATACCTGCTTCTTCTCGATCTCGGCGGGCTTATAGTTTTCATCAATCTGAATGATGTTGTAATTGCCGCTCTTCTTGCCCTTGAGGATCTCAAGTGCCTCGGGCTCATAGCCGGGAGCGATGATGCCGTCGGATACCTCGGGCTTGATCAGCATGGCGGTGCTGACGTCACAAATATCGGAAAGAGCGATGAAGTCGCCGAAGGAGCTCATTCTGTCCGCTCCTCTTGCCCTTGCGTAGGCACATGCAAGGGGGCTGAGCTCAGCCTTCTCATCAACCCAGTAGATCTTCCTGAGAGTATCGGAAAGAGGACGGCCGATCGCCGCACCTGCGGGTGATACATGTTTGAAGGAGGTTGCTGCGGGAAGTCCGGTAGCCTGCTTTAACTCCTTGACAAGCTGCCATCCGTTGAAAGCATCCAGGAAGTTGATATATCCGGGCTTACCGTTAAGAACGGTAACGGGTAGGTCACTTCCGTCCTCCATAAAGATCCTTGAGGGCTTCTGATTGGGGTTACATCCGTACTTAAGCTGAATCTCGCTCATTCTTTCATACTCGCCTTAAAAAGGCGTCCTTTCTGTGAAAATAATACAGTACTACAAATAGTGATTATATCATATCAGAGCCTTAGTGTAATCCGTCATTTCTTAATTAATGCGAAATTAGAGCACAAATATAAAACGAGGCTGTGAAAGCCCCGTTCTGCCATCAGTCACCATGTTCCGAACAAAATAATGCCCCGGCGCCTGCTGCGCCGGGGCTGAACCGTCTCATCTTATTTGTTCGCGTTGATGATGCGGCTCTCTGCGATGCCGGTCTCAATGTCGATGTATCTGACAAAGAGGGATACTCTGTTGTCACGGTTGAGTGAATCCCAGATGATAAGCGCGAAATCGTCGATGTCATCGGAGATCTTGACGAATTCGGGCTCTCCCGTGAAGCTGGGAAGGGGATCGCCGTCATGCTTGTAGGTGTGGATGAAATGTCCTTCGCCTGCCTTGGGCTTTCCGTAGGAATAGGTGCAGTGAATGGGCCTGTCCTCGCTACCGTCCTCGCTTCTGATAATGGACATCTGGTAATCGAACTTTCCGCCGTGTACATTGAGTACAGCGGAGATCCTGGGTGTGTAGTTGGGAGCATCGGGCTCGAAGGTACGGCTTCTGAGTGACTGCTCGAAAGTAAAACCCTTGTCGAGTCCGTTTCTGATGGTATCGGTCTGGTCACCGTTTGTAACAATGGTGGTGTGTCCGTCCACTCTTACGGGATGATAAATGATGAGGCTGGGATCACCGAGCTTCTTCTCATCATAGGGTCTGGTCTCTATTCCGTTATCCTCGGGAACCTCAACAAATATACGGTTTCTGCTGTTGACGCTCCTTCCCATTATGAAGTAAGCACATACGGCATACTTTCCGTTGGCACTTTCTCCTACGATTATTCCTCTTCCCGGATAGGAATTGGCTCTCAAGCTCGATTCAAGTGACATAATAATCCTCCTCTTTATTTACTCTGATCACCGATCACATATTTATCTTCAAATTCGTCCCTCTTAAGGGGCTTATCGTAATAATAGCCCTGGATATACTTGATCTTCATACCTTTAAGCTTATCAAGCTGGGCCTTATTCTCGATACCTTCCACACAGATCCTGACCCCTATGGTCTCGGCCAGCTCGGCAACCATCCTTACAAAGGATTGTGCGTAAGCATCCGTATCCAGATCTCGTACAAAGCTCTGGTCAACCTTGATTATATCAAAAGGGATCTCCCTTATGTGGTTAAGTGATGAATACCCCGTACCGAAATCATCCAGTGCTATCGTACATCCGAGTGCCTTGATCCTGGTAAGGATCTCGATCATCCTGGGCATATCATTGATCGCAAGGGATTCGGTAACCTCCAGACACAGATGCGAAGGATCGATGCCCGTTTTCCTGATGGTCTCCTCGATAGATTCGACTATGTCGTTCTGAAGGAGCTGTACAACGCTCAGGTTTACGTTGACCTTGTAATCCTTGCCGAACTCATCATTCCATGCCTTGCAGTTCTCACAGGCTTTGTCGAGGACATGTCCTCCGATGGGATTGATCAGTCCAAGATACTCTGCCAGCGGTATGAAGTCCGAAGGAGAGATGAAGCCCATCTTGAGGCTGTTCCATCTGACCAGTGCCTCCGCACCGACGCATCTGGGCTCGGAACCCTCCACATCGATTATGGGCTGATAATAAACCTCAAACTCCCTGTAGCCTGTGGTGGAAGCATCTCTCATATTCTTTTCCATATCGAGACGTCTTCCGGATACGGTCTCCTGACCGTCGGTATATTCGGTAACACGGTTCTTGCCGGCCTTCTTGGACGAATACATGGCGATGTCCGCTTTTTTCAGCAGATCCATTACGCTTTCGCCGTAGTCGGGGAAGATGACCGTTCCTATACTTGCAGTGCAGTAATAGTCGATATCCTTGAGGATCCAGGGAGATGCAAAGGTGGTCTCGATGCTGTGCTTGATCTCCTCATATCTGCCGAATGCGGCAGGGGGAACAAGAACAACGAATTCGTCTCCGCCCATGCGGTAACAGTATCTCTCCACACCCATTATCTTCTGAAGGGATGCGGAGATCTCCTTTAACAGCACATCACCGTACTGGTGTCCCAGTCCGTCATTGATATGCTTGAAATCGTCGAGATCAATGAAGATAACGGCTCCGCGCCTTCCCGTCATCTTGGCTTCGTCAACAAGCTTGGACAGATCCTTCTCACAGCACATACGGTTGTACAGACCGGTAAGGAAATCGGTGAACGCCTGCTGCTCGATCTTACGCTGGTACAGCCTTCTGTCTGTCACATCATAAAGCGAATAGAGCATTGCGGCCGAACCGTCGACCCACTCAACCCTCTTGTACATAAGGTCGAACCATCTGCGCTTTTCGGGATAATAGATCTCAAAGGATCCGTTCACGGGATTCTCAAAATCACCCTTGGAAATGATATCCCTGAGTTCGCCCTCCTGCCAGTCGGAACCGAAGGTATCGGTGTGCATCCTGTTGGCAAAGAGAACCTTGCCGGTGGATTCCTGGGTCAGATATACGCAGCATCCGACATTGTCGAGGATCTCGGTCACGGATGCGGAATATCTCGAGATCGTGCCGTACATAAGTCTTGCACGGATGATGCTCTGCATGATCCTTACGGCATCGCCTGCGAACCTTATCTCATCCATGGTCCAATTGCGTCTGTGCTTCTTCATCACAAAGCTTGCGATGAATGTACCTTCCCCGTTCTCCCTTACAAGGAGGGGATAACTCATGAGTGCAAGAATATCGTACTTTCTTACCCCGTAGAGCCCGGGCTGCTTGTCCAGTGATGAAGATGAAAGGATAACCGGTCCCTCGTTCTTGAACGCATCGACAAGGGGCACAGTACTCTTGGGCGTAAAATCGGAAACAAATCCCGGCGCGCTGTACTGTGCGACTACGTCCATATTGCCGTCACCGAGCCTGAATATTTCGGCTCCGTCAACCTTAAGGTAATCGGCAACAAGATTGAGCCACTTCTGGAAGACTGCCTCGATGCCATCGCCCGAATCCATGAGTTCAAGGATGTTCTTGGTGGTCTCAAGGGTTATGAGATTGGCATCGGCTTCATCCCCCGTATAAAGAGACTCACTGTCCTTATTCTTGGCAGAGGGAGGAGTAAGATAGCTCTCCGCTCCGGTCTTCATAAAGTCGAGGAAATTGGAGAATTTCTCGGCGGTAACATTGCCGGGGGCTGCAACGATGCATATGATATACATCTTACCGGCGGGCTTGATGCTGACGGCTCCGACTCTTACCATTCCGTCTTCGCTGTCTTCTATGTTCTGGATACAGATATCTTCGGGTGTATCATCGCCGATATCGTCAAGCATGCGGTCGAGATACTCGCTTCCGACGAGCTGGGACAGCGCACCGGAGCTTACACGGTCATTACTGATCTCGCAAAGGGCCATCCTGTTCTTGTCGAGAACAATGGCACTGACTCCCGCAAAGGCGCATACAAGGTCCTGGATCATCTGAAGTTTTTCTCTGTCGATCATCCTGACGGCGGACATAAACACCTCGAAAGAAGATTTTTGAAAAGCAAAAATAAAGGTCCGATAATATTAATGCGTGAAGCATTTCCCCCCATCACACAAAAACTGACCTTTTACTCTAAAAATATACCATAATTCCGCTTTAAATAAAAGGAATCAGGTGATTAAGAATACATTAAAAAACAAACACGGCAGGATCTTCATCCTGCCGTTTAAAGTTCATTTTATGCATCAACGGAATAGTTGGGAGCCTCCTTGGTAATATGGATATCATGAGGATGGCTTTCCTTGAGGGATGCAGCTGAGATCTTGACGAATCTGCCGGTCTCGGTGAGAGTGGGAAGATCCTGTGCTCCGCAATATCCCATACCTGCCCTGAGACCTCCGAGGAGCTGGAATACGGTGTCCTCAACAAGTCCCTTGTAAGCAACTCTTCCCTCGACTCCTTCGGGAACGAGCTTCTTGGCATTTTCCTGGAAATATCTGTCCTTGCTTCCGTTCTCCATGGCTGCGATGGAACCCATGCCACGGTAAACCTTGTATTTTCTTCCCTGATAAAGTTCGAACTCTCCGGGGCTCTCTTCGCATCCCGCAAAGATTGAACCCATCATACAAACGCTTCCGCCAGCCGCAAGAGCCTTGGTAACATCTCCGGAATACTTGATACCGCCGTCAGCGATAACAGGAATGCCATACTTCTGAGCTACGCAGGCAACGTCATAGACTGCTGTTATCTGCGGAACACCTATACCTGCAACGACATGGGTCGTACAGATAGAGCCGGGACCGATACCGACCTTGAGGCAGTCTGCGCCGGCTGCGATAAGAGCCTCGGCAGCCTCGGCAGTGGCGATATTTCCGGCGATGACCGGGATATCCGGGAATGCTTCCTTGACCATTTTCAGGCACTTGATGATGTTTGCACTGTGACCGTGAGCCGAATCGAGAACGAGAACATCAGCCTGAGCATCAATAAGAGCCTTTGCTCTGTCGAGAACGTTCGCAGTTACGCCTATAGCAGCTCCGCAG
>JAFWUY010000027.1 GCA_017524035.1 Lachnospiraceae bacterium
ATCTTCGAATCACAGTACCTGCAGATGTAATCCTTGTCCGCGGCACCTACTATGGGTCCGCCGCAGTTGGGACAGCGGTCCTTGACGATCTTCTTTGCGAGGGCAACCTGCAGCTCGCCGCTGTGCTTTTCAATGGTGCAGTTTCTCAGATACCCTTTTTTCAGCGAACGGAAGATAAGGTTCATCTTTTTCTCATCACTTGCGCTTTTGTATGAGGGGATCTTTTCCGCGCCGACGAACGGAGTCTTTACCTTGGCAAGAAAAAGGGCCATCAGGTCCGCAATCTTTACATATCCGATCTTTCTGATCCTTTTGATTGCTATGGGGATCAGTCCCACGATGATGAAGAAATCCGCAAGCAGTGAATAGATCATGTCATAGTGAATATTATCGAAATCGTACCTGTGATCGTTCGGATCCAGGATGATCGATACGAGGTAATCGTGATCGTTGTATTTGGACAGCGTATCGATTCCCGTCAATATGCAGATCAAGATTACAAAAAGTGATAATCCGAGAAGTATCGGGAACAGGATCTTCTTGGTCTCGAGATTATCCGCCGTGTAATATGAGTAGTTCTTGGGCTGACCCTTCAGTTCGTTGGAAATGCTGTAGAACTTTCCGTCCGTTAAGACTCTCGCCTGAAGGTCGGAGCTTCCGCAGTAGGGGCATTCTCCGGTAAAGAAGATCCTCTTTTCAAATACGCCGCCGCAGCTGAGGCAGTCGCAGGTTGTGGTCTTTGATGCAAGCTCTGCCCGGCCTTTTTCGAACTTGTAGTTTTTCATGTAGATTTTGGGGAAATACCCAAGCTGTCTGCTTACTTTCTTAACGGGTCTTCCCGTAATCTCGGCAAGTTCTTCCGCACTTACGAATCCGTCGAGATCTCCTTCGAAATATCCGGAATAAAAGTTTGCGTCACCGATATTTCCCGACGACCACGCCACATATATCAGCATGAGCGGTCCGGCGATCACCCAGAAGATGAATTCCGGAGTGGCCTTGGCGTGCATGATCGTAAATGTATCGCCCCAGTAGCGGACCACGAGGAACACCTCGAATGCCGTGCCAACTATCAGATTGGCGATCGCTATGATCGCCAGCAATATGTTTTTTATCTTGAAGAATGTTAACCTTCCTTTTCTCAGATACATGATCCACCTCTGTTTTCATACTTTCCCGTAATTGTACCACCCTCTGCAATAATTTGCTAAAGCCTGTCATTATTTTGCAAAAAAGAAAACAGTTTCTACACAAGCAGGCGAAGACGTGATAGTATATGTACATAGCGTCCAGACACGCAGTCCAAAACAAAAGACGGAGGAAAATTCTATGCTGTTTATTTCCGTTCACAGCGACGAGTTCAAGAGATACGGACATGTCATTACCGGATATGATGTAGCTCCCCTTCTCGATGCAATGGAGAAGATCGAGCTTCCCGCAGAGGGAGTTGCTTACGAACCCGGCATCGACAGCCTTGAGGCATGCACCGACCTTTACAAGGATTTCACCGACCGCGCTTACGGCGGAATGCCCATCCAGATCGGAATGTGCTGGGGATCCAACACCAAGCTCAACTGCCTTGAGTATCACAGAGGCTGCGAGCTCAACATCGGAACTTCCAAGTTCGTGCTCCTTCTTGCCAAGATGGATGACATCGTTGACGGAAAGCTCGACACTTCCAAGGTCAAGGCATTCGTTGCAGACAAGGGTGATGTCGTAGTTGTTTACGAAGATACCCTTCACTATGCACCCTGCAATGCAGAAGGCGAGTCAAACTTCCGCGTTTGCGTAGTTCTTCCCAAGAACACCAATACCGATAAGCCCGCTCTAGGGGAAGGCAACGACGAAGATAAGCTTCTCTGGGCCCGCAACAAGTGGCTCATCGCTCACGCAGAGAGCAGCGAAGCAGCTTCAGGTGCTTATGTCGGACTTACCGGCAAGAACATCGACATAGCAGTCGACTGATCCTGAAAACAGATAAAGCAAAAAGCCCGGGGACTTCAATTCTCGGGCTTTTTTGATTAAAATGAAAAAAGCGATCAAACACATTTCGGGAGATATCAATGAGTAAGTACGACCATATTTTGTTCGATCTCGACGGAACCCTGACGGATTCCGGCCCGGGCATCATAAACGGATTCGAATATTCCCTGGGCAAAATGGGCATCGATGTTCCGGACAAAGCATCCTTAAGAAAATTTGTCGGACCCCCTCTCGGGGATTCCTTCGAAAAAACACTCGGCTTTTCTCCCGAGGATGCTGCGAAGGGAATTGCCTTTTACAAGGAATACTATGCGGAAAAAGGCGTTTACGAAAATGATGTCTATCCCGGCATCCCGGAACTTCTCGAAAAGCTGAAAGCATCCGGCAAAAAACTGATAGTCGCAACGACCAAAGCTGAGCTTATGGCTGATGTCGTAATGGACCATTTCGGACTCAGGAAATATTTCGATCTGATAGTCGCATCGAATAATGCGGACAGGAAAAATAAGATTGATGTCCTGAACTTCGCCATCGAAAACGGCGGTGTCGACAGGGAAAGGTCCGTAATGGTGGGAGACAGATTCTATGACATTACGGGCGCGGCTCATTTCGGGATCGAATCCGTCGGAGTGTTATACGGATACGGAAGCAGGCAGGAGCTTGAAGAAGCGGGAGCCACCTATATCGCGGAAAGTGTGGACAGCCTGTACGAAATACTGCTGTAGACCATGTGAAAAGAAAGAACGCCCCGGAGATCCGTAGCAAACTGTAATAATGATCAGATATCAGACAGACATGACTCCGTTCGATATGACGGAGAAACCGGCAAAACAATATTTCTTTTTGATGCCGCTTATATGGGCAGCCGCAAAGCTGTCCTATTTAAAATGCGGCATGAAGATAGACAGGTCCGGAATAAAGGGTGTGAAGGGACCCTTTCTCATCATTGCCACCCACCAGGGGCCTGCCGATTATTCCGCAGCTCCTTTAGCGGTATTCCCGCACCGTGCGATGTATGTCTCCGATATGGAGGGCTTCCTCTACTACGGGAAATGGCTGTACAGGGGACTCGGCTGCATCGGAAAAAGGAGATTTGTTTCCGACATTACTGTCATAAAAAACATGAAGTATGCTTTCTCGAAGAAGCAGTCCGTTTTTGTGTTTCCCGAATCGAGACATTCGAATGTCGGAACAACGGCATATATCCCGAAGAACCTCGGAAAGCTCTGTAAGTTCATGGATGTTCCTGTCGTTCTTTTTACGCTTTACGGTTCTTATCTTGCAAATCCGTTCTGGGATGAGCTGCGAACGAGGAAGGTTCCGATCGAGGGAAAGCTCACTTTGTTATATTCGAAGGACGATCTGAGAAACGCTTCACCCGACGATATACAAAAGCGGATCGAGGAAGGCCTTGAGTACAACGAGTACGAATACCAGAAGGCAAAGAAGATCCTGATAAAAGAGCTGTTCCGGGCTGAGGGGCTTCACAAGCCGCTCTATATCTGCAGAAAGTGCGGTACAAAGTATAAGATGACAAGTAAGGGTGATACCCTTAAGTGTATGGCCTGCGGAAAGGAATTCCTTTTAAGGGAAGACGGATTTCTCGAAGAAAAGGACGGAAAGGAAACCTTCGTGATTCCGGACTGGTATGAATGGGAAAGGGATCTTGAGATCTCGGATTGCGGCAAAGCGATCGAAGAGGAACGGTTTAAGAAATCCTACAGGGTCAGGGTCGAGGCTCTTCCGAATGAAAAAGGATTTGTGGATCTTGGTGAAGGGACTCTCGATATGGATAAAGAGCAGTTCACGCTCCGTTTCGGAAAAGAAGGCGGGAAAAAGGTTCTTTCCTTTCCACATAAGTCAAGGGAATCGGTCCAGACCGAGTATGACTACAGAGGCGTTAAGGGACAGGGTATCGTGCTTTCGACAAAGGACTGCTGTTATTACCTTTACTGTGATGCCGAGGATTTCAATCCCACAGAGCTTCAGTTTTTGGGCGAGTGGCTGTATCAAAAGGGAGAACGAGGATGAACGAACCTTTTGTAAATATCGACCTTCACGGGATGCGCACGGACGAAGCGGAAAGAGCACTTGGGAAAGCAGTACGCGAAGCGGGTCCCGGGACATATCAGATCCGGGCGATACACGGATATAACAGAGGTACCGCTATTCGTGATATGATATATGACAGTTTTAAGTATAATGACAAGGTAAAAAGAGTGATCCCCGGCGACAACAGGGGTATCACTATACTTGTACTTAAGGAATTGTATTGATCAGTCGGGTTTATTTGATACATCAATGAGAAATATTAAATCAGGTCAATTTCGGCAAGAGGTCAAATTGACCTGATTTTTATATAAACAACGCATTTTCGGCGTTTTTGTCTCGAACACATTAAAATATATCAATAAAATGCATTAAAATCGCTCTTGATTTTTGCTTTATGCAGTGATAATGTATCGCTATAAAAAGCAGTGCGGGAAGTATATCCGCAGTCAGGAGATTATATGAGCAAGATCAATGTAAGTGAGAAGTATCAGCCCACATATCACATGCCTCCGGTATGTGAACACAAATGGGTAAAAAAGGACAGGATCACCGCACCTCCCATCTGGTGCAGCGTTGACTTAAGGGACGGAAACCAGGCCCTCATCGATCCCATGAGCCTCGAGGTAAAGCTGGAGTTCTTCAAACTCCTTGTTGATGTCGGCTTCAAGGAGATCGAGGTCGGGTTCCCCGCATCTTCCGATACCGAATTCGAATTCATCCGTGCACTCATCGAGAAGGATATGATCCCCGATGACGTGACCATACAGGTTCTTACCCAGGCGAGGGAGCACATCATCCGCAAAACCTTCGATGCGGTAAAGGGTTGCCCCAAGGCGATAGTCCATCTCTACAACTCAACCTCGGTAGAGCAGAGGGAGCAGGTATTTAAGAAGGAAAAGGACGAGATCAAGAAGCTTGCCGTAGACGGTGCCGAGCTCCTCAAAAAGCTTGCCGATGAGACCGACGGAAACTTCATGTTCGAGTACAGCCCCGAGAGCTTTTCACAGACCGAGCCCGAATTTGCGCTTGAGGTCTGCAACGCGGTTCTCGACGTATGGAAGCCCACTCCGGAAAAGAAGGCCATCATCAACCTTCCTTCCACTGTACAGGTTGCGATGCCCCATGTTTTCGCAGACCAGATTGAATACATGTCCGATAACCTCAAGTACCGTGAGGGTGTGGTGGTATCCGTTCATCCCCACAACGACAGAGGAACCGGAGTTGCAGATGCCGAGCTCGGCGTTCTTGCCGGTGCCGACAGGGTTGAGGGCACTCTTTTCGGAAACGGTGAGAGAACCGGAAATGTCGACCTTGTCACCGTAGCCATCAACATGATGACACACGGTGTGGACAGCGGACTTGATTTTTCCAACATCATGGCGATCCGCGAAGCATATGAAAAGTATACCAATATGAAGGTCCACGAAAGAACACCTTACGGCGGAGACCTCGTATTTACCGCATTCTCCGGTTCTCACCAGGATGCGATCAGCAAGGGAATGAACTACCGTGCCGAAGGAAAGACCGGAAAGCGCTGGGATGTTCCCTATATTCCCATCGATCCCACCGATATCGGAAGAGAGTACGAATCCGATGTCATCCGTATCAACTCCACCTCAGGAAAGGGCGGCGTAGCATTCGTTCTCAAGCAGCAGTTCGGCTTCAGCCTTCCCGCGGCGATGAAGGAGGAGGTAGGATACCTGATGAAGGGCGTCTCCGACAGAAAGCACAAGGAGCTTAAGCCCGATGAGATGTTCCAGGTATTTGAGGATGTCTATATCACTTCAAGACCTGTTTTTGATGTGACAGCCGTCCATTACAAGCAGCTCGGCGATGCCGGAATTGAGGCAGCCGTCAGCTTTAAGGACAAGAACGGCGAGATTGATGTTTCCACCATCGGAAACGGACGTCTGGATTCCGTCAGCAATGCGCTCAAGCTTTACCTGGGTGTCGATTACGAGCTTACCGGATACGAGGAGCACGCAATCTCCAAGACCAGTTCCTCCAAGGCTGCAGCTTATGTGAGCGTCGTATCCGAAGGAAAGACTTACTGGGGCGTAGGTGTGGATGAGGATATCATCAAGGCGTCAAACGCAGCTCTTGTCAGCGTTGTCAATAAGGTTGCTACCGAACAGCACGTCAACCGCGGACGTGAGGAGAGACTTGTTGAGATCCTTACTTTCATCCAGAGAAATTACAAGAGCGTTACCCTTGATGACCTTGCCGATCAGTTCCACCTTTCCAGGCCTTACATTTCCAAGTACATCAAGGATAAGTCCGGCGAAACCTTCCAGGATGTCCTCAGGATCGAGAGACTCAAGAGAGCCAAGACCCTTCTTAAGGAAACCGGCAAGAGCATCGAGAAGATCGCCGAAGAGATCGGATACGATAATGTGGAGCACTTCAACAGACTCTTCAAGAAGAGCTACGGAATGACTCCCGTCCAGTACAGAAAGAACTGATAAAGGAAAAAAGATTGAACGGCTGGTTAATAGTAAATTCATTCGTAAAATGGGATAAATTCAGCGAGATCTATGAGCTCCTCCTGGATGCGGGGAAAAAGATCGGCGTGAGCCTTGAAATGAAGACTTCATCCGACATCTTCTGCAGCGTTCAGAGTGAGTTCGATTCGCTGAAACTTCCCGATTTTGCGATATTCTGGGACAAGGACATCCTTCTGGCTAAGCGCCTTGAGAAGATGGGACTCAGACTTTTCAATTCGTCCGACAGCATCGAGACCTGCGATGACAAGGGACAGACCGCCATCGCACTTCAGGAAGGCGGGATCAGGACTCCCCTGACCTTCCTTTCGCCCAAGGCTTATCCCGCTTTCGGCTGCACCGATATGACCTTTCTCAGGAAAGCCGAGGAAAAACTCGGATATCCCATGGTCATCAAGGAAAACCGCGGATCGTTCGGACAGCAGGTTCACCTTGTGAACAATTCCTACGAAGCAGAGAGGCTGATCGCTTCCTTCAAAGAGCATCCCTTTATATTGCAGGAATATATCGAAGAATCCGCAGGCAGGGATGTCCGCGTAAATGTTGTCGGCGGCCGTGTTGTCGCATCGATGTACAGATACAACGATAACGACTTCCGCTCCAATATCACAAACGGCGGAAGCATGAAGAAATACGAAGCATCCGAGGCACAGGCAAAGATAGCGGTGGATGCCTGAAGGGCGATAGGCCTTGATTTTGCCGGTGTCGACGTCCTTTTCGGAAAAGACGGTCCTATAATCTGCGAGGTCAATTCCAATCCCCATTTCAAGACGACACTTGAATGCACGGGAATAAACATGGCAGAGCATATCATTTCCCATATTGCCGAAGTGATGGGTGCTGAAAATGGATAATTACGCACTCCTCGTATACGCAAAAGAAGACATAGAGAAAAACAGATGGTTCATAGACCGGCTCACCTCCCTTTTTAAGGAGAGGGGAGTCGATCTTTTGCTGAAAACCCCCGAAGATGCCGAGGAGGTTGCGGATCCGTTCTTTGTCATAAACAGATCGAGAGATCACCTTGTGTCGAAAAGTTTTGAAGAAAAAGGGATCCGGAGCTTCAATAATTCCGAAACCGTACGCATCGGAAACGACAAGCTCGCCGAGTACGGTCTTTTCAAAAAGCTCGGCCTTCCGGTGATGGAGACGGTTCCGGGTGACACGGCCCCGAAGGATATCCCGTTTTCTTTTCCCCTGGTAGTAAAGGAAAGAGCGGGTCACGGCGGAAGCGGGGTGTTCATGGCGGAAGATGAGGCGGAGCTTTCCCGGATATTGGAGGGCAGGGATCCTTCGAAATATATCATCCAGGAAATGTGCGACGAGCCCGGGACCGACACAAGGCTCTACATCCTGGGCGGAAAGGTCATATCCGCGATAAAGAGGACCTCCGGCGGCGACTTCAGGAGCAACTTTTCACTCGGAGGCTCTGCAGAGGCGGAGGAGATCGATGAAGAAACTAAAGCCTTTGCCCGCATAGTCTGCGATGAGCTTGATCCCGACTATATAGGACTCGACCTGATAAGGCATAAAGGAGGCCGGACCGTCAACGAGATAGAGGATGCGGCGGGCGCAAGGATGCTCTATGCGAATACCGATATCGATATTGCCGACCTTTTTGTACGTTATATTATGAAAAAACTTTCCAAAACGCCGAAAATGGGATAGAATAAGGCATTGTCCGACACAGACTAATAAGTCTGACCGATCAGAAAGGAGATCAGTAATGTCCGAGAAAAAGGAAAGTGCAGAAAACAAGACAGTGACCGAAGAAAAAACTGTCAGGACGCACTATGATATTAAGATGGAGCAGCGCGCAAAGGCCAAGCAGCGCGAAAAGAGAGAAGCCTGGGTATGGAAGACAATAGGCTTTGTGCTTGTTGCCGCTGTTGTTGCCCTGATTCTTTCTTTTCCCATCAGGAAATATATCGCCGTCAACGAGACCGTATGCACCATCGGCGGAAGGGATATAAGCCGTGTTGAGTTTGATTACAACTACAGCATGGTCAAGAACGCTTATGTCAAGAACTACGGTTCATACCTTTCCTATTACGGAATGGATGTAAACACGATCGAAGACGAGATGTATGACAACACCCTTACCTTCAGGGATTATTTCACCAAGGAAGCTGTTGAGCGCATCAAGTCAACCGTCGCTCTTAGCGCCGAGCTTGAAAAAGAAGGATATACCTTCGATATCACCAAGGATTACGAAGAGTATATCGAGGCTATGAAGGAAGGCGCCAAGGAAGCCGACATAAGCCTCGGAGAGTATTACAAGGAATCACTCGGACAGTATGCCACCCAGAGAAGAGTTGAGAAGTTTGTAAAGGAGTCCTTCCTTATCGCTCATTACTCCGATGACAAGCAGGCAAGCTTCACTCCCGATGATGCGGCTATCGATGCCCGTTATGCGGAGGATGCCGATGACTACGATCTTTTCGATTACAATCTTATCAGGGTTGAGGCTCAGCTTCCCAAAGAGCCTACCGAGCTTGCCGATGAGGGCGCAGCCGTAGCGGAGGACGGAACCTATACTCCTTCCGAAGCGGAGGTCGAGGCGGCAATGAAGGAAGCCAAGGAAAAGGCTGACGAGATCGAGGCTACCGTATTTGATGACGGTGATGTACATACCGGCGAAAGAGCCGCTTCCGTCAATTATCAGGTCAGAACCTGGCTTGTCGATCCTTCAAGAAAAGAAGGAGACACCACGGTCGTTGAAGCGGAAACCACCAACTGCTATTACATCGCAGGCTTTGTTGCAAGATATCAGGATACCGCAACAAGCCTTACCGCAAGGATCATCTCCACTCCCGATGCTACCGGCGATGCAATCGTTGCCGAATACAATGCTGCCGGAGCCACAGAGGACGCATTCATTGCACTTGTAGATAAGTACAGCGATTCCGGAACCGGAAACGGCGGACTTTACGAGGGTCTTTCCGGCGGAGAGCTTCCCGGTGACCTCGGAGTCTGGATCCTTGATTCCGCAAGGGCGCAGGGCGATGTTACCTATTACTTTGACGAAGCAGCCGGCGAGACTTATGTGATTTATTATGTGGGCGAAGGAAAGCCTTCGTGGTATTATACTATTAGAAATCTCATAGAGTCGGAGAGCATGGATTCATATCTTGCGGGACTTACCGCTACCGTAACGGTTGACGATCCCAAGGGAAATCTCAAGTATGTTTCTCTTGAAGAGACGGCGGCAATGTTCCAGGAAGTACAGAATGCATTGACCGAAACGGAATAATAAGCTCTGACATGTGTTTTACGGCCGTGAGATAAGGAGGCGACTCCCGATCACGGCCGTTTTATATTGAACATGGAAATACGTATCCCCAAAGACGCCAAGTCCATAATCGATAAACTTATCGGCGCCGGCTACGAAGCATATATCGTGGGCGGCTGTGTCAGAGACTGCCTTCTCGGCCTAAAGCCCGATGACTGGGATATCACAACGAATGCCCTTCCGGAGCAGGTTAAGGAGCTGTTCAGACGTACCATTGATACCGGTATAGAGCACGGAACCGTGACAGTCATGATCGGCGACGAAGGCTATGAGGTCACCACATACCGCACCGACGGGGCATATTCCGACGGAAGGCATCCCGATAAGGTAACCTTCGTTCCTTCACTTAAAGAGGATCTTAAGAGGCGTGATTTTACGATCAACGCCATGGCGTATAATGATACGGAAGGACTTGTGGATCTTTTCGGCGGAAGGGATGACATCGAAAGGAAGACCGTAAGATGCGTCGGCTGTGCGGACGAGAGATTTTCCGAGGATGCGCTCCGTATGATGAGAGCGGTGAGGTTTGCCGCAAAGCTCGGGTATTCGATCGACGATGAGGCCATATCTTCCATCAAAAAGCTTGCACCTTCGCTTTCCAGGGTTTCCGCGGAAAGGATCACGACCGAGCTTACGAAGCTCCTTGTTTCCGATCATCCCGAGATGATAGAGACTCTCTACGAGACGGGACTTACGAAGGTGTTTTTCCCCGAATTCGATAAAGCATTTGATACACCGCAGGTTCATCCCCACCACTGCTTTAATGTCGGCAAGCATATCACCGAATCGGTGAGGCTGTCGAAAAATGACAGGATTGTCAGATTTGCGATGCTCCTGCATGACATCGGCAAACCCGAAACCCTGACCATAGACGATAAGGGGATCACCCACTTTCACGGACATCCCGCTGTGGGCGCCAGGATGGGTGAGGAGATAATGAGGAGATGGAAGCTCGATAACGATACGATCTTCCGTGTCTGCAGGCTTATAAAGCATCACGATATGGGCAAGGGAAAGGGATGTACTCCCGAACTTACGAGAAAAGCTGTATCCGTGATGGAGGACGATTTTCTCCGCCTTCTTGAAGTGATGAGAGCCGATGTGCTTGCACAGAGTGATTTCCAGAGACAGCAGAAGCTTGAAAACCTTGATAAATACAGTGCGGAATACGAGCGAATCGTAAAAGAGGGAGAATGCTGCAGTCTCAAGGATCTTGCGGTCGGTGGACGCGACCTTATAGACGCCGGCATAAAGCCGGGACCCGTTATGGGAGAGATACTCGGAAAGCTTCTGGAAAAAGTTCTGGAAGATCCGTCTTTGAACGACCGCGAAAAGCTTCTTTCCATTGCAAAGGAATACATATGACCCTTAAGTCTGAGCGCATAAAGAGAATACGTAAGACCGTCGCACTTTTGATGAGCGCCGTACTTAGCGTGCTCTGCTTTTCCGGCTGCAAGGGACCTTTTACTCCGCAGCCCGTATCGGAGCTTCCGCAGACACAGTCTCAGGACACGGGATTTGTCCTGTACGGAACTTACGATTACGATTCCACCGATACCGCGATCCTCGTGGACAGGAACACCGAAGAGGGAACTCTTACCTTCCTCAACAGGACCAATCACAGAAGATACACTCTCGCATATGACGGAACCACGGGCTTCTATGACAGATATAACAACCTGATATCCCTTAACCAGATAAATGTCGGGGATATCCTTAACGTGAGATTCGTAAAGAGCAAAAGGCATCTGACACTCGCGTCACTTTCCCCCGATGCATGGACCAAGCCTTCAACGGACCAGTATATTTTCGACAGCGTAAAGAAGGAAGTCACCATCGGATCCGACATATACAAGCTTGCTGATGACTGCTTCTGTTATTCGGGAAAGGAAGAGCTTCTGTACCAGGAACTCAACAGCGTCGATGTACTCACCTTCCACGGAATAGATTCGACCGTTTACAGCATCAATGTTGATAAGGGACACGGATACCTAAGACTGTCGGGACATGAGTATTTTGTCGGAGGATGGATAGAAGTAGGAACAAAGTATATCTGGAAGATCACGGAAGACATGCTCCTTACCGTTCCCGAAGGAACATACAATGTTGTCGTTTCCGCGGACGGATGCATGGTCGACAGGAGTGTTACGATAAAGAAGGGACTTGAGACCGTGCTCGATCTTTCGGATGTCGTTCCCGAGGTTCCCAAGGAAGGACTCGTACTCTTTTCACTTACTCCTTCCGATGCAACACTTTACATAGACGGTGAAAAGGCCGATACATCACAGGGCATATCCCTGACTTACGGACTGCATCAGCTGATGTGCACATGCGACGGCTATGTGACACTCACAAGATATCTCAGTGTCGGTGAGGAAAACGCCGGCATCAGCATCACGCTTGAAAAGGAAAAGACCGAAACGCAGACGGATGTCAGCGGCAATAACGATGTCAGCGGAAACTCTTCATCACAGTCCGGAGGCTCCGCAAACGATGTGAGCGGCAACTCATCGGGGCAGGATGTGACAAGCACGTCATATTATCGTGTATATATCAATGCACCTGCGGGAGCTGAGTGCTATATCGACGGCAATTATGTCGGAGTGGTGCCCTGTTATTTCAAGAAGGCGGAGGGTACTCACGTTGTCACTCTGAGCAGTCCGGGATGCAACACGAGGAGCTATACAATAAGTGTCGATAACGCACTTTCGGACATGTCATTTTCGTTCACGGATCTGGAGCCCAAAAACCCTTGAAACAAGAGATTGTCAAGCGTTTTTTGAGAAAATGCCGTTTTTCGTGATATTTTCGTTGAAACGCCCTATTTTCCTTGACAAAGAGGCATGAACTGTTTATAAAGTATGTAGTGGTCCCAAGATAAGAGATCACCCCAAACATTCTTATAAAACAGGAGGAGTAATTACATGAACAAGACCGAATTGGTTGCTGCTATCGCAGATTCTGCTGACCTTACCAAGAAGGATGCTGAAAAGGCAGTTAATTCTTTTACCGAGGTTATCACCAAGGCACTTAAGAAGGGTGACAAGGTTCAGCTTGTCGGCTTCGGAACTTTCGAAGTAGTTAAGAGAGCAGCTAGAGAGGGAAGAAATCCTCAGACCGGAAAGGCTATGAAGATCAAGGCTTCCAAGGCTCCTAAGTTCAAGGCAGGCAAGGCTCTTAAGGACGCTCTTAACTAATTTTCATGTTATGAATAACAGCGCACCCGTTTGATGAGTCAGGCGGGTGCACTTTTGTATCGGGAGTTTTATAATGAGACTTGATAAGTATCTTAAGGTTTCAAGACTTATTAAAAGAAGGACGGTTGCAAACTCCGCGTGCGACGCCGGAAGGGTTACCGTCAATGACAGACCCGCCAAAGCATCGACGGAAGTCAAGGCAGGGGATATCCTCAGCATATCCTTCGGAAACAGGGAGCTTAAGGTAAAAGTCACGGATGTTCGCGAGACGGTCAGGAAGGAAGAGGCCGACGCGATGTATGAGGAATTGTAATGGCAGCAAGGGAGAGATCCGGAAACCGCACAATGACCGCGATGGAGAAACGCCGCAGAAGAAGCGGTGCTTCCGGTTATATTCTCTTTGCAGTTATCGTATCTCTTATCTCACTTGTGGTACTTGTACAGATAAGGGATGTCAAGAAGAGACTCAGTGTTTACGAGCAGCAGGATCAGGCGCTTGATGAGCAGATCGCCGCACAGCTCGACCGCACCGAGGAACTCAACGAACTTGAAAAATACGTCCAGACCAAGGCATATGCCGAGGAGCAGGCCCATGAAAAACTCGGGCTTGTCAATGAGGGCGAGATCATATTTAAGCTTGAGGACAATTAGTGAAAGCCGGAGCGGAAGTCATCTTTAAAAAGTATATGGATGGCATCCCCGTATCTGATGCAGGAATGCATCTGATCGCAGGGGTGTCCGGCGGGGCAGATTCCATCTGCCTTTTATTTTTGTTGCTCGGATATCTCGATAAATCCGACATTCGTGTCATTCATATAAACCATATGATCCGCGGCAGGGAAGCGGATGAGGATTCGCTTTTCGTGGAGAAGATATGTGCGGAGCATGGGGTTTCCTTTAAGGAGATCAAAAAGGACATCCCGGCGTACGCTTCCGAAAACGGACTTTCCGAGGAGGAAGCCGGAAGAAGATTCCGTTATGAGTGCTTTGAAAATGAAGCGCTTGAATGGGAAAAGGAATGCTCCTATCCCGAGGGAAGCGTCCGGATCGCCGTTGCCCATCACCTTGAGGACAATGCGGAAACGGTCCTCTTTAACCTTTTCCGCGGAACCGGCATAAAGGGACTCGGCGGTATCGGCTCCGAAAGAGGGCGTATCATCAGACCGCTCATCGATATGTCCAGAAAGGATATCGAAGCATACCTTAGTGAAAAGGGAATAGCTTTCAGGACGGACCGTACCAATTCGGACAATTCATACGCAAGAAACAGGATCCGTAATGTCATCATTCCCGAGGCCTGTGAGATATGCAGCGTGGCTCCGGAACATATTTCGGAAGCATCCGGAAAGCTCCGTGAGATATCCGTTTACCTCGGTGAAAGAGTTGAAGAGGCGAAGAGATCCGCGGTCACATCCGATGCCCCCGGAACATACAGGGTGAACAGGAAGGCATTTGGCCTGCTTCCGGATATTATCGGTTCGCTCCTTATCCTTGAACTTCTTACGGACCTTACCCCATATAAAAAGGATATCGGGGAAGTCCATGCTGACGCTGTCATATCGCTCCTTAAGGGAAGCGCGGGAAAGCATGCGGATCTACCGTACGGTATCAAAGCCGATGTATCCTCGGACGAACTCCTATTAAGGGCGTCCGGTTCGGCTCCCGGGATCCGGGATGCCGGGGATGTGTTTGTGAGCGCGGTATATTTCAAGGCTTCGGACCTGTCCGCAGATGAAAGAAGAGCCTTGACCGATCCTGCGTTTGCGGGTGACGGCTACACTAAATATTTCGATTGTGATAAAATATCCTCTATCGCAACCCTTGAGGGTGTTTCGGATCCCCCCTATTTTGAGATCAGAAAAAGACGTGATGGCGATCATATGATGATCACCGCAGGCGGGAAGAGCGCGACCAAGAAGATCGGCGACTATCTGACCGATCTGAAGCTCTCACCCGACGAAAAGGAAAACATTCTTGTATGTGCGGTCGGAAGTGAGGTTCTGTGGGTCATAGGACGCAGAATGGCAGATTCCGCCAAGCTTGACGAGACAACCGTTAATATTTTGAAACTAGAGGTAAAGGAATAATATGGAGAAACATCATATTGAAGTAATGTTTACCGAAGAAGAAGTTGACCGCAGGATCCAGGAGATCGGAGATCAGATCACAAGGGATTATGCCGGAAAGCAGGTACATATGGTATGCGTGCTCAAAGGCGGTGCGTTCTTTATGTGTGAGCTTGCAAAACGCATCAAGCTTGATGTATCGCTCGATTTTATGAGTGCGTCCAGCTACGGATCGGGAACCGAATCCAGCGGACTGGTCAGGATAGTCAAGGACCTCGACGAGCCTCTTAAGGATAAGGAGGTCATCGTTGTCGAGGACATCGTTGACAGCGGAAGGACCCTCAGCTATCTTCTTAAGATGCTTTCGGAAAGAGGTCCCAAGAGCCTTAAGCTCTGCACCCTTCTCGACAAGCCTTCAAGACGCGTTACCGATGTGGATGTGACTTACACGGGATTCAAGATCCCGGATGAATTTGTGGTAGGCTACGGTCTCGATTACGACCAGATGTACAGGAACCTGCCCTATATCGGAGTTGTTAAGTTCGATTGATCCTTTTGGAGGAAGTAAATTTTGGAAAAGACCGCTAGAAATCCGTTCAGACCCTATTTATGGCTGCTGTTCATAATGCTTGTCATATTCTGGGTATTTCAGACACTCAAGACCAATGCCGTCAACTATACATACGGTCAGCTTGTCGACGACATAAACCAGGGCAAGGTTGCCGAGGCATACATAACCCCGAATGCGTCGGGTAATGCCGGTTACGTATATGTTTCCGGCAAGGGCGGTGTTTCCCACAGGCTGTATGTCACAAATGTAAGCGAGGTTGAATCTGCGATGCGCAGTGCGGGACTCGATCCCGAGATCAAGGACAAGTCGGTCACAAACTGGGTTGTCAATATCCTGATCCCCATTGTCCTGCTCGCATTCGTAATGGTATTCCTTCTTTCCGCGATGCTGGGACCCGTCGGGAACCAGAGCTCCGGGAACAGGATGCTCAATTTCGGTAAGATACGCGTCAACATCATAAACGGAGACGGCAAGACCACTTTCGCAGATGTTGCCGGACTCAAGGAAGAAAAAGAAGAACTTTCGGAGATAGTCGATTTCCTCAAGGATCCCGCAAAGTATTCCGCTCTCGGAGCAAGGATCCCCAAGGGAATTCTTCTCGAGGGAGCTCCCGGAACCGGTAAGACGCTTCTTGCCAAGGCTATCGCAGGTGAAGCAAGGGTTCCTTTCCTCTCGATTTCGGGTTCCGATTTCGTGGAGATGTTCGTCGGTGTCGGTGCTTCAAGAGTCAGGGATCTTTTTGAAGAAGCCAACAAGCATAAGCCCTGCATCGTATTCATAGATGAGATCGATGCCGTTGCAAGAAGAAGGGGAACCGGACTCGGCGGCGGACACGACGAAAGAGAGCAGACGCTTAACCAGCTTCTTGTCGAGATGGACGGATTTACGGAAAATTCCGGCATCATCGTAATGGCTGCGACAAACAGGGTCGATATACTCGATCCCGCAATCCTAAGACCCGGAAGATTTGACCGCAAGGTAACCGTACAGAGACCCGATGTTGCAGGACGTGAGGAGATACTCAAGGTACACGCAAGAAACAAGAAGCTTTCCGAGGACGTCGATCTCGAGAAGATCGCACGCACCACGGCGGGCTTTACCGGAGCGGATCTCGAGAACCTTATGAATGAAGCTGCGATCGGTGCGGCAAGGAAGAATAATCCCTTTATCACGATGTCCCACATAAATGACGCATTCATCAGGATCGGAATCGGTTCCGAGAAAAAGAGCAGGATCATTTCCGACAAGGAAAAGAAGATCACCGCTTATCATGAGACCGGACATGCAATCCTTTTCCATGTGCTTCCCGATGTGGGTCCCGTTTATACCGTATCGATCATCCCCACCGGAGTAGGTGCAGCCGGCTATACAATGCCTCTTCCCGAGAGGGACGAGATGTTCCTTACCAAGAGCAAGATGCTCCAGGATATCATGGTTTCACTCGGCGGAAGGATCGCGGAGGAGATAATCTTCGGAGAGATCACTACCGGCGCATCGGCAGATATCAAGAGTGCCACCAAGGAAGCCCGCAGGATGGTAACCCGTTACGGAATGAGCGACAATATCGGTGTTGTCTGCTATGACGATGACGACGACGAAGTATTCATCGGAAGGGATCTTGCGCATGCCAAGTCGCACAGTGAAGAGGTCGCAAGCGAGATAGACCGCGAAGTAAGGGCGATCATTGACGACTGCTATGCCAAGGCCAAGGATATAATCCTTCAGAATGAAGGTGTGCTCCACAAGTGCGCAGAGCTTCTTCTCGAGAAGGAGAAGATCGGCAGGGAAGAGTTCGAAGCACTGTTTACCGCATCCTGATTGGAAGAGTTGCACAAAAAGAAAGCAAAGTCTCTGTTAGATTTGTGAATCTTTGGCATTTTGCTATATGGGGGCTGATGATAATATATCAGTGTACCCCCAATACATTTTGTTTTGGAAATACCCCAAGAGATAGATTCTCTGGAGAAAGGACAGCTTCCCCGGCTGTCCTTTTTCTTTTTCCTTTCTCTTGTGTATGATTTTAAAATGGTCTACAATATATTGTGGTTTTGAATTTCGGAGGTTTTTCATGTCCGTAGATCTGGAGCATCGGAAGAAAGTACTGGGTAATCTTCACTATGTACTCAATATGAGGCCTGTCTTCAACAGCAGAGCCCTGTATTCCGATACCACTTCCAATTATCTCGATCCCGAGGAACCAAAGGCCGGCGAGCAGGTCCGTATCAGGTTCCGTACAGCCAAGAACAATGTTGATATCGTATGTCTTGTCAGCGGCGGCAGACGTTACGTCATGCACAAGGTACTGACCGAGAGGCATTTTGATTATTACGAGACGGAGACCGTACTCTCCGGCGGCAGATTCGCATATCATTTTGAGATAGTATCGGGACCGGTGAAGGTCTTCTTTGATTCGAGAGGTCCCGTTTCCGATCCGAACGAGTACTATGACTTTGTTGTATTCCCCGGCTTCTCGACGCCCTCGTGGAGTAAGGGCGCCGTCATGTACCAGATCTATGTGGACCGTTTCTGCAACGGCGATCCCACCAACGATGTCATCGACGGAGAGTATGCATATATCGGGCAGCCCGTCCACAAGGTGGAAAACTGGGACGAGCTTCCTTCACAGATGGATGTCCGGAATTTCTACGGAGGAGATCTCCAGGGTGTCCTCGACAAGATGGACTATATCAAGAGCCTCGGAGTCGAGGTTATCTATTTCAATCCCCTCTTTGTTTCGCCCTCCAACCACAAATACGATATCCAGGATTACGATCACATCGATCCGCACTTCGGCAGGATCGTCGATGACGGAGGTGATGTGCTTCCTCCCGGGCAAAAGGAAAACCGCTTTGCGACCAAGTACATCAGAAGGACCGCAGGAAGGGCAAACCTCACCGCATCCGATGAGCTTTTCATAAAGGTAGTGAACGAGGCACACAGAAGAGGAATGCGGGTCATTCTCGACGGTGTCTTCAATCACTGCGGTTCGTTCAACAAATGGATGGACAGGGAGCGTATATACGAGAACGAGGAAGGTTATGAGAAGGGGGCTTATGTAAGTCCCGAAAGCCCGTACAGAAATTACTTCTCATTCAACAATGAAAACGGCTGGCCCTACAACGGATCGTATGACGGATGGTGGGGTCACGAGACTCTTCCCAAGCTCAATTACGAGGGTTCGGACAAGCTCCTTGATTATGTCCTTAAGATCGGACAGAAGTGGGTATCACCGCCCTTCAATGCGGACGGCTGGAGACTCGATGTCGCAGCCGATCTCGGACATTCACCCGAATACAACCACTATTTCTGGAAGAAATTCCGCAAGGCGGTAAAGGAAGCAAATCCCGATGCCCTGATACTTGCGGAGCATTACGGCGACAAAAAGGCCTGGCTGCAGGGCGACGAATGGGATTCGGTCATGAACTATGACGCGTTCATGGAGCCCGTGACCTGGTTCCTTACCGGAATGGAGAAGCACTCCGACGATTTCAGGGAGGACCTTCTCGGAAATGCCGATGTCTTCTGGGGTGCGATGAAGCATCACGGTGCGACCTTCTCGACGCCCAGCCTCCAGTCGGCAATGAACGAGCTCTCCAACCACGACCATTCGAGATTCCTGACCCGTACCAACCATATGGTGGGCCGTACCGGAACTCTCGGCCCCGCTGCCGCGGAAAAGAATACAAACAAGGCCGTGTTCAGGGAAGCCGTCGTCATACAGATGACCTGGCTCGGTGCTCCCACGATCTATTACGGGGACGAAGCCGGAGTATGCGGATTTACCGATCCCGACAACAGACGTACATATCCCTGGGGACACGAGGACAAGGATATGATCTCTTTTCACAGGGACCTTATCTCGCTAAGAAACAGGCATCCGGTGCTCAGGACAGGCTCCATCAAGATGGTGGACAGCGATTACAACTTCCTGGCATACGGAAGGTTCGACCGGGAGGAACAGATCCTTATCCTCATCAACAATAATGACCACGAGATACTTAAGAACATCACGGTATGGGAGATCGGAACGACCAGATCCGGACTTATGAGAACGGTGTTTTCGACCACCCGCGAAGGCTACTCGATGACGGGTCCCGTATACCAGCTTACGGGCGGAATGCTGGACATCGCGATACCCCCGGAATCCGCCATGATTCTTGCTTTTTACAAGCCCTTATGATACAATCCCTTCTTGCAGATTGATGATGCGGGTATGGCGAAATAGGTAGACGCAAGGGACTTAAAATCCCTCGGTGGCGACACCGTGCCGGTTCGAGTCCGGCTACCCGCACTGCTCTGTTATCTGCTCTGAGGAAATAGATATGCAGTTTGGAAAACTTGCTAAAAAATATATGATATTTGCCTCCGCGGCGCTTCTTACATTCGCTGCCTGCGGAAATCCCGACGAATACAAACCGGTCGATTATCAGGATCAGCCGATCGACGTTTCATCAAATGAGACACCTGATCCCGGTCCCACGGTTCTTCCGGGACTTATGGCCATAGGCGAGAGATATGTACGTGATGACGGCAAGATGGAGAGCTATCTTACCGGTGAATGGATAGATGCGGATATCGCACAGCGCAGACCCATGGCTGTCATGATCCCCAATAACCGCAATGCGCTTCCCCAGTACGGAGTATCCTATGCGGATATCATCTATGAAGCTCCGATGGAAAAGTGCAGCTGCACAAGACTTATGGGAATCTTCCAGGACTATGACGGTCTGGAATTCATCGAGCCCATAAGAAGTGCAAGACATTACTTTCTTCAGGAAGCACTCAGTTATGATGCCATCTATTGCAACTGGGGACTTGCCGAATCATATGTCGGGCCTCTCATAAACAGTGATTATGTAGATAATATCAGTGCTTCGGTAAAGGGTATCGATGTAGGCGCGGACGAGGCATTTTCCAGGGACAAGGAGCGTCAGGAGCTCGGATGGTCTCTCGAGTATACCGGTGTAATGCGTATTGACGGATACAACGCCGCAGTTTCCCGTCTCGGATACAGTACCGATTATCCGACCAAGAACTACACATTCCCCCTTCCCTTCGCAACCGATGCAAGCAGGGCGGAATACGAGGATTATCCCGATATAACGGTCATCTATCCCGGCGGAGATCATAATCAGGAGTTTGCGAACGGATACAGCGAGCTCAATCCTTACTTTGTATATAACCCCGAGGATCAGCTCTACTACAGATACCAGAACGGCGAGCCCCAGGTCGACGAACTTACCGGCGAGCAGCTTGCCGTCTCCAATGTCATCATCAAATATGTTGACGGCGCAGCATACCCGGGTAACGACGGGTATATGAACTTCATAGTATTCGGTGCGGGGGACGGACTTCTTTTCACGAACGGAAAGTGCGTTAACCTCAAATGGGCGAGAGATCTGGCGTTTGACGAGAGTCTGAATTATACGGATGACATATACGCACAGACCAGATACCTGTATGCGGATAACGAAGATGAGGAAGTGATCCTCAACAAAGGAAAGACCTGGATCTGTCTGGTCTGGAGCAAGTACAGTTCCTATACAATATATAATGCCGAATAAAGCAAAAGAGCAAAGAGGATCCGAAAGGGTCCTCTTTTTGTGTACACAAATGCGGAATTTATCAAATATTTCCTTGCAGGTGCAGAATGCGGGGGCTAAAATATAAAGGAATTTTGACCACTTCCAGGAGGAAAATATGAAAGCAGAAACCAAATGTATCCAGGCGGGATATGCTCCCAAGAACGGAGAGTCCCGTATGATCCCCATTGTTCAGAGCACTACTTTTAAGTATGATACCAGCGAAGATATGGGTAAGCTCTTCGATCTTGAGGCGAGCGGATATTTCTATACAAGACTTCAGAACCCCACCAACGATTATGTTGCGGCCAAGATCGCGGCACTTGAGGGCGGTACCGCCGCAATGCTCACCAGCTCGGGACAGGCAGCCAATATGTTCGCGGTCTTCAATCTTGCGAACTGCGGAGATCATGTCATTTCATCCTCTTCGATATACGGCGGAACATTCAATCTCTTTAACGTTACAATGAGAAAGATGGGTATCGATTTCACCTTCATCTCACCCGACTGCACCGAGGAAGAGCTTGATGCCGCTTTTAAGCCCAATACCAAGGCGGTATTCGGCGAGACCATTGCAAATCCCGCACTTACCGTTTTTGATTTTGAGAAATTTGCCAAGATAGCTCACAAGCACGGTGTTCCCCTCATTGTTGACAACACCTTCGCAACTCCCATCAACTGCAGACCCATCGAGTGGGGAGTGGATATCGTAACCCACTCCACAACCAAGTACATGGACGGACATGATGTTGCCGTAGGCGGATGCATCGTAGATTCCGGAAAGTTCGACTGGATGGCACATGCCGACAAGTTCCCCGGACTCTGCACTCCCGATGAAAGCTATCACGGCATCACCTATGCCGAAAAGTTCGGCAAGGAAGGCGCGTTCATCACAAAGTGCACCGCACAGCTCATGAGAGACCTCGGATCCATCCAGTCTCCCCAGAACGCATTCTATCTCAACCTCGGACTTGAGTCCCTTGCGGTAAGAATGCCCAGACATTGCGAGAATGCACAGAAGGTTGCCGAATTCCTTCAGGGTCATGAAAATGTCGCATGGGTTACCTATCCCGGACTTAAGGGAGACAAGTATTATGAGCTTGCACAGAAATACATGCCGAACGGAACCTGCGGAGTTATCTCCTTCGGCGTAAAGGGCGGAAGAAAGGCTGCGGAGGACTTCATGAGAAAACTCAAGGTTGCCATGATCGCAACCCACGTTGCCGATGCACATACCTGCGTGCTTCATCCCGCATCATCAACCCACAGACAGCTTACGGACGAAGAGCTTGTTGCTGCAGGAGTAGGTCCCGACCTTATCAGACTCAGCGTCGGACTCGAGAATGTCGATGACATCATAGAGGATCTTGCCCAGGCTCTCGCATAACTTCGATAAAAGGAGAACATTATGATAGTTACTACAACGCCGGGCGTTGAAGGACACAGTATTGTTGAGTATAAAGGGATCGTATTCGGCGAGGTCATTGCCGGCGTCAATATGATCAAGGATATGGTGGCGGGGCTTTCCAATATTTTCGGGGGACGTTCCGCAACCTATGAGGATGAGCTTATCCAGGCAAGACAGCAGGCCGTAAATGAGATGCAGCAGAGAGCCGCACAGCTCGGGGCAAATGCCGTTGTCGGCGTGGATATAGATTATGAGGTGCTCGGGGCGGATAACGGAATGCTCATGGTCACCGCAAGCGGAACTGCGGTTGTCATTCAGTGATAACGGAGTACGGATATGGAAAATGCAGGAGAAATAAAGAACAAGGTTCTTGATGTCTTTGCCGGAAAATTCGGTTCTTCCGAGGGAGTAAGGGTATTCTTTGCGCCCGGAAGGGTTAACCTCATCGGTGAGCACACCGACTATAACGGCGGACATGTATTTCCCTGCGCACTTACCATCGGTACATACGCAGCAGTAAAACTCCGCGATGATAAAACGGCACGCTTCTACTCGATGAACTTCGAGGACGAAGGAGTGATATCTCTCGACCTTGATAAGGAGCTTAAGCCCTCCGATGATCTTAAATGGGTCAATTATCCCGCGGGGATCATATGGGCATTTGCCGAAAAGGGCATGAGAGTTCCTTCGGGCTTCGATATTGTATTGTACGGAAATATTCCCAACGGATCCGGTCTTTCATCGTCCGCATCCGTTGAGGTTCTTATGGGTTTCATACTTAAGAGCCTGTTCGGCTTTGAAGTTTCCAATATCGATCTGGCCAAGATCGGACAGTACTCGGAGAACAGGTTCAACGGTGTCAATTGCGGGATCATGGACCAGTTCGCGATCGCAATGGGCAAAAAGGACTGCGCGATCTTCCTCGATACCGCAACACTCCAGTACGAATATGCACCCATCAAGCTTACCGGGTGCAAGCTGGTCATCGCGTGCTCCAACAAAAAGCGCGGCCTGGGAGATTCCAAGTACAACGAAAGAAGAGCCGAGTGTGAGAAGGCCCTTTCCGAGATAAGAACTCTTGTTGATGTACAGAGCCTCGGTGAACTTGATGAAGCCACATTCGGCAAAGTCGAGATGCTGATCAGGGATGATGTAAGGGCAAAGAGAGCGCGTCATGCCGTATATGAGAACAGAAGAACTATAACTGCGGTTCAGGCACTAAAGAGAGAGAACATCGCTCTTTTCGGACAGCTTATGAATGCATCCCATGAATCGCTCAGGGATGATTACGAAGTTACCGGTATTGAACTCGATACGCTGGTTGATTCCGCAAGAAAACAGCCCGGCGTCATCGGCTCGAGGATGACCGGCGCGGGCTTCGGCGGATGTACCGTCAGTATCGTAAAAGACGAATGTGTGGATTCCTTTATAGAAAAGGTCGGTGCGGAATATATTGAAAAGATAGGATATGCGGCTGATTTCTATGTTGTTGAGATAGGAGACGGTCCGGGCGAGATCCTCTGATCAGGCCTCTTCGAGGTACCTGAGTATCGAAGCCTTGCTCACCGAATTAAGTGTTTCCGCGGTCTTTTTCAGATCGTCGATCCTTTCGGGAGTGCCGTTTTCCCTGTAATATTTTGCAAGCTTTCTGTACACGGAAGAAATGTCCGCATGGATACGGACCTGTTCCTCCAGAATGGGGATCGCTTCCTTTGTATGGCCGGTCTCCCAGAGTCTGTCGGCCCATTTCTGAAGAGTCTGTACAAGAAGAGTGTACCTGTCATCATACTCCGTGAGCAGCGGAAGGTTTGCCACACCGTAGCGGAGCTTTAAGTCGGTATTGGTAAAACCCGTGAGATTGACGATCTTCTGTTCCTTAAGTTCGTCAACAAGCCTGCGGCAGTCAGCGATCTCGGGATCGTCAGCGAGAACATCCGTCGGAAAAGAAGACGTGTCGGGAGTTACGTAGATCAGGTCGTCGAGGGGCTTTCTCCTGACTTCGTTCGCATCATGCTCGCGTTTCCAGAAGGATTCTTCCGCTTCTTCACCTATACGGCGGTTTCTTCTGATGGCATGCCTGATGACCAGTATAAGTATTATGAAACTTGCAAAAACAGGGTATTTCATACTATAATACTTCCCGATATCCCGATAAAAGAAGGTAGTTTAGAGATGATCAATTTTCACAGCCGCAAAACCAAAAAGATCCTTGCAGCAGTACTCGGAATACTGCTTGCGCTTGCAATGATAGTTCCGATTATAGCATCTGCATTTGGCTGATTCAATGCGAACCGTGCGCCGGGGGTCTACAGAATGAATAATTGTATTGGCGCTGGGACTAACGGCGCCTCTTTTTCTATCATGGTCAGGGGATTTGCCGGATCGTACGGTGCGGCAAAGGCCTGCATGGAAACGGATGGTGTTCCGGAAGGTATCAGGGAATACACCTGGAACAAGCTCAGAAAATGGGCGGCGGGCGCGCTTGAAAGGTACGCCTCATCCGAAGTAAGTCCCGGAATGCATACCCTTCTCTGGGATCTGGGGGAGGAGACGGGCTTTAAGGTATCACTCAGGGATATACCGCTCGAGCAGGAAGCCGTCGAGACGGCGGAAGCACTCGGGCTCGACATATATGAGCTGGAATCGGCGGATCTGGAGATGGGACTGTACACATTTCCGTATCCCGAAGACATGAAGCTTATAGGCAATACCTGCGAAGGCAGGGACAAGATAGTGTTCAACGGCTCGGTCAGTTCGTGTCTGAACAGACCGGGTGAATAAATAAATCAATTCAGGAGGCAAATATGGAATTCCGCGAAGAACTGCTCCGTATCATCGAAAAAAACAGCCGCATCGGCACCAAGGAACTGGCGGTATTATTGGGAGTCAACGAGGACACTGTGGCGGCGGAGCTTAAGGCGCTTGAAAATGACGGCACCATTTGCGGTTACCATACCATGGTCAACTGGGATAATATGTCCACCGAGATCGTTACCGCACTCATCGAGGTCAAGGTAACACCCCAGAGAGGACAGGGCTTCGACAATATTGCGGAGCGCATCTACAATTATCCCGAGGTTGAGAGCGTATATCTCATGGCAGGCGGATATGACCTCATGGTAATCCTTGAGGGCAAGACCATCAGGGAGGTTTCCGGATTCGTATCCGAGAAGCTTTCCGCACTTGAAACTGTTACCGGAACCGCGACCCATTTCATTCTCAAGAAATACAAGGATCACGGAACCATACTTGGCAAAAAGAAGGAAGACACCAGGGAGATAGTCACACCATGAGAGACCCTCTTGCAAAAAAAGTAATAGACATAAAGCCTTCGGGCATAAGAAAATTTTTCGATATAGTCAGCGAGATGAAGGACGCCATTTCGCTCGGCGTCGGAGAGCCTGACTTTGATACGCCCTGGCATATAAGGGATGAGGGTATCTATGCTCATGAAAAGGGACGTACCTTCTATACCTCAAATGCCGGACTCAAGGAGCTCAGGGAAGAGATCTGCAATTACATTAACCGGACCCAGGGAGTTACCTACGATCCCATAAAGCAGGTGCTTATCACCGTCGGCGGATCCGAGGGAATCGACATGGCCCTCAGGGCAATGTGCAACCCCGGGGACGAGGTTCTTATTCCCCAGCCCAGCTATGTATCATACGAGCCCTGCGCCGTTCTGACGGGCGCGGTTCCCGTTATCATAGACCTCAAGGCAGAGAATGAATTCCGCCTTACACCTGAAGAGATCGAGGAAAAGATCACCGATAAGACCAAGATACTTATCCTTCCTTTCCCCAACAATCCCACGGGCTCCATCATGGAAAAGAGCGATCTCGAGGCAGTTGCCGAGGTCGTGGTTAAGCACGATCTCTATGTTATCTCCGATGAGATCTACAGCGAGCTTACCTATAAGGGCAAGCATGTATCGATCGTTTCTCTTCCCGGACTTAAAGAACGCACCATTCTCATCAACGGCTTCTCCAAGGCATATGCTATGACCGGGTGGAGACTCGGATATGCGTGCGGACCGGAGAACATCATCGCACAGATGACCAAGATCCATCAGTTTGCCATAATGTGCGCACCCACAACCAGCCAGTATGCCGCAATAGAGGCTCTTAAAAACGGCGATGCGGATGTCGAAATGATGCGCGAAAGCTACAACAGACGCAGAAGATTCCTGCTGAATGCGTTTAAGGAGATGGGCATCGAATGTTTCGAACCCTTCGGTGCATTCTATGTATTCCCCTGCATCAAGGAATTCGGCATGACCAGTGAGGAATTTGCCGAGAGATTCCTGAGGGAGGAAAAGGTTGCCGCCGTTCCCGGAACCGCATTCGGCGACAGCGGTGAAGGATATCTGAGAATATCCTATGCATATTCACTCGAAAGACTCGAGGAAGCAATGAAGAGACTTTCGCACTTCGTCGAAAAGCTCCGCAGCGAAAAGAAAGCGTAAGAATGCCTTATTCCGATCAGAAAAATGCCACGATGAACATCGTGCGCAAGCATAATATCAGAGCTCAGAAAAAATACGGACAGAATTTCCTTACTGACGAAGGTGTTCTGGACGGGATCGTCGAAGCTGCGGGGGTGTGCGGTGAGGACCATGTCATCGAGATAGGTCCCGGGCTCGGAAGCCTCACGAAAAAACTTGCGGCGCAGGCTTCACACGTAACCGCCATAGAGATCGACAGGCAGATGATCCTCGTGCTCGAGGAAGAGCTGGCATCTTTTGACAATATAAATGTCATCTGCGCGGATGTTCTGAAGACGGATCTTAATGCGATCGCAGGCACCTATCCCGGAGAGACCGTCAAGGTCGTCGCAAATCTCCCCTATTACATCACAACCCCGATAGTAACGGGACTTCTGGAGAGCGGGATACATTTTAAGAGCATCACCGTAATGGTCCAGACCGAGGTTGCGGAGAGGATGCAGACCGGTCCCGGATCCAAGGATTACGGAGCCCTGTCGCTGGCGGTACAGTATTATTCGAAGCCCGAGATAGTTCTCGATGTTCCGCCCGAGTGCTTTTTCCCGATGCCCGGTGTAGGCAGCAGCGTCATAAGGCTCGATCTGTACGAAAAGCCTCCCGTGAAGGTAAAGGATCCCGCGAAAATGTTCGGGATCATCAAGGCATCGTTCATGCAGAGAAGAAAGACTCTTTCCAATGCGCTTCAGAACAATCCCGATACGAAGATCCCCAGGGAAAAGACCGAAAAGCTGCTCTCGGAGATGGGGCTGGATCTGAAGATCAGGGGAGAAGCCCTGACGCTCGAACAGTTTGCCGCATTTACCGATCTTCTGTAAAAAACGGATAACATAAAACGATCGCTGTCCCCATATATGGGGGCGGCGATTTTTTTATCCACAAGGTTATCAACATTTGGGGTGGTTTTTCACAAAAATCACAAAATATAGTCAGGTATTATAGACATCCTAACACTAGTTATGGTACAATTTCAAAGATTGGATCAGTATATATTGTGGTTTTTTTCTCTTATTTAGGGGTGAAACTGTGGATAAGTTCGAATATAAGGTAAAACTGCAGAAGATCAACGAACTCATCGATGAAAAAGAATACTTCGATGCCGTAGCAATAGCCGATACGATCGACTGGGAAAAGAAGCCCGTGGAAACACTGGTACGTATCGGAGACCTTTACAGAAAGGTCATGAGATATGACGATGCGATCGAGCTCTACAGGATCGCATACCGCAAGGCTCCCGAAAACAAGAATATCTGCTACTATCTCTGCAAGCTTTACATCAAGAAAGAATATATAGTTCAGGCCGTCTATGCATATAACGAGTTCGAAAGGATCGCACGCGAGAACGATCCCAGGGTTTACAAGCTCAAGTATATGCGCGATCAGATGCTCCATGTCGAGATAGAGCAGAAGATCGAAACCCTTGAGACCCTCAGGGACATAGAATATACGGAAAAGTGGGCATACACCCTTGCTTATCAGTACTATCTTGCCGGACGTGAGAGCGACTGCATCCATGAGTGCGACCGTCTGATCGCGGCATTCGGCGACGGCAAGTATGTGTATGCTTCAATGCTTCTTAAGAAGAAATATACCGAGCTCACTCCCGAGCAGCAGAGGATCTTCGATAACTGGAAGGAAGCAAAGGACGAAGAGCCCGAGGCTGAACAGAATACCGCGCAGATAACTTCCGAGACCGAGGTCAGGGAAGATACCCGCAGGATAGAAGTTCAAGACGAAGGCGCCACCAGGGAGATCACGGCAGAAGAGATCTCCGCCATCAATAAGGCGACCGCTCCCGGGGATACGATCGTCTACGATCCCGCACAGGTCCAGGCTGCTCTCGAGACACACAATCTTTCCGATGAGACCAGGATCTTCAGGGGCATCGATATTCCCGCTGAGCCCGAGATCCGTGTCAAGACCGTTGATGTCGGCAAGTACAACACCATCGATCTTCAGAAGGCACTTGCATCCGCAGTCAGGGAAGTTGTCGGCGAGCCCGCACAGTCTTCCGATGTTACCAGGACCCTCATGGCTCCCATGATCGATCCCGATACCGGAAGTCTTGACAATCCCGAGTATTCCGAAGCCAAGGAAAAAGAATACGATTACGATACCGGCGATATCAACGCCGATGAAGCTCCCGAGACTATCTTTACCGAGACGGCCGAAGTGGCCGAGATTCCCGAGGAGAAGGATTATCCCAAGCTCGATTCCGTGGAGGATGTCGAAGTCACCGATCCTGAGGAAGACCGCATAGTTAAGGATGAAGGCAATATCAAGTCCTACTATCCCAAGGATATGTCAAAGTATAACAACCTTACCGAGACACAGTCCGTCCGCATCCAGGATGCACTTACCGACCAGCCTCCCGAGTCCATCGCTTCCGCACTTTCACAGGAAGCCGACGGACAGATCAGTCTCGTTCTTCCCGACGATCAGGAGATCACCAGACAGATCACCGGCCAGATGAACATAGCCGAGGTTCTCGAAGAGTGGGAAAAGAGACAGGCAGAGCTTGAAAAGAGCCTTCAGGAGGAATTCCACGAGCAGGTCAAGGTCCAGACCGGAGAACTCTTCGATCATTTCGAGACCGAGATCCTCAATTCGCTTCTCGAGGTCCTCGAAAGAGAATCCGACGAGGAAGCCGAAGCCAGCCAGGCCATCTACGAAGGACGTGTTTCCGAGATGGATGAACTTCCCGATGAAGCAAAGCTCGAGACCGGACTTATTCCCGTTACCACCATCGCGGAGCTTACCGAAAAGGATGCCGACGAAGAAGCGGCAAAGCAGCGTATCCGCGATAACCAGGAAAGGATCCGCCTTGTAGGCGACGATGATTCCGTAAGAGATCTCACCAAAGAGGAAAAGGAACTCTTCGGTCCCTATATACAGAGCAGGGCTGCAAAGCGCCAGCTTGCGGTTCTTCTCGATTCACTCAGCATGGCTTCCTATACCGGAAATGCCATCCTTGCCGGTGATGACGGAATAGATGTCGAAAATCTTGCGATCAGGATCCTCAAGGAAGTCAGGAACAGCGACCACAATCTGTCCGGCAAAGTCGCACGGATCAAGGGCGATAACCTGAACGGAAAGAGCATGGAAGCAACAATGAAGCTCCTTGCGGGCGGCGGACTCATCCTCAGCGATGTTACCGCGGTTACCGAGGAGACTGCGGAGAAGCTCAAGAATGCACTGCTCAAGGAAGACCAGGGCATGATAGTGATCCTCGCAGACAGGAAGAGAAATATCGAGAAGTTCATGGATATGTATCCCACCCTGTGCGAGATGTTCACCGCATATATGGAGGTTAAGGCCCTCAGTGAAAAGAAGCTCGTAGCCTTCGCCAAGAAGTATGCCCGTGAGAGAGAATATGTGATCGGTGAGATGGGTGAGCTTGCACTCCATACACAGATCTCAATGAGACAGTCCAACGATCACGCCGTTACCGTAATGGAAGTAAAGCGCATCGTTGATGACGCCATCAAGCATGTCGAGAAAAAGACCGCCACACATTTCTTTGATATCCTGCTCGGAAAGCGTTATGATATTGAAGATATGACAATTCTCGGTGAAAAGGATTTCGCCTAAAATTTGTTAAAGGAGGTCTTGATAATGGCATCCGAAAAGACTACCGCAAAAAAGAAAACAGTGAATACTTTGAAACCCGCTAAGACTGCGGCTTCGAAGACAACCAAAAAGACTCCTGCAGTGGTTTCCGCTGCAGAAGTTTTTATTTCCGAAGATGATATGTATCTCTTCGGACAGGGTACGCATTACGATATTTACAAAAAGCTCGGAGCACATCCTTCGGTGCAGAACGGGAAAAAGGGATATTTCTTCGCAGTATGGGCACCCAACGCCCTTTCCGTTCATGTCATAGGCTCCTGGAACGGATGGAACGAAGCCGAGGGTGAGATGAAAAAGCTCGGCCCCGTCGGCATCTGGTCCGTATTCATCGAGGGTGTCGTTCCCGGACAGATGTATAAATTCCTGATCTATGCAAAGGACGGATCCAAGCTCTATAAGGCGGACCCTTACGCAAATCAGGCAGAGTTCAGACCCGGCACCGCTTCCGTCACCGCGGATATTTCCGGATTTAAGTGGACCGACTCCAAATGGGAGAGCGCAAGGGACAAGAAGGACTGGTACAAGGAGCCGATGGCCGTTTACGAGTGCCATATCGGTTCATTCATGAAGCATCCCAACGGAACCGAGGACGGTTTCTACAATTACCGCGAGTTTGCAACAAGGATCGTGGAATATCTGAAGGAAATGAAATATACCCATATCGAACTTATGGGTATTGCGGAGCATCCCTTTGACGGATCCTGGGGATACCAGGTAACCGGTTATTATGCACCGACTTCCCGTTACGGAACTCCCGAGGATTTCATGTACCTCGTAAACGAACTCCACAAAGCAGGCGTGGGTGTCATCCTTGACTGGGTTCCCGCACACTTTGCCACCGATGCGCACGGACTCGGAAAGTTCGACGGAGAGTGCATCTACGAAGATCCCGATCCCAGACGCGGAGAGCATCCCGATTGGGGAACCAAGATATTCAACCTTGCCAAGCCCGAGGTCAAGAACTTCCTCATCGCCAACGTTCTCTACTGGCTCAGGGAATTCCATGTCGACGGTATCCGTGTCGATGCCGTGGCTTCCATGCTCTATCTCGATTACGGCAAGAAGGACGGACAGTGGCTTCCCAATAAGTACGGTGACAACAAGAATCTCGATGCCATCGTTTTCTTCCGCCACCTGAATTCCGTGGTAAGGGGAACCTATCCCGGATTCATCACCGTTGCGGAGGAATCCACCGCATGGCCTAACGTCACCGGACCCATCGGAACCGAAAGTCTCGGCTTTACCTTTAAGTGGAACATGGGCTGGATGCATGATTTCTGTGAATATATGAAGCTCGATCCCGTTATGAGGGGCGGAGACCATCACTCGATGACCTTCGCGATGTCCTATAACGAATCCGAGCATTACATACTTCCTCTTTCCCATGACGAGGTCGTACACCTCAAGTGCTCCATGGTCGAGAAGATGCCCGGCTACAAGATCGACAAGTATGCGAACCTCAGGCTCGGATATACATATATGTTCGGACATTCGGGCAAGAAGCTCCTCTTCATGGGCCAGGACTTCGGTCAGGAAAGGGAATGGAGCGAAGCGAGGGAGCTCGACTGGTTCCTTCTCGGTGAAAAACTCAACTCCGGACTTAAGACCTTCGTCGGAGAGCTTTTGGATATGTATCACAAATATCCCTGCCTTTACAGCATCGATGACAGCTGGGCGGGCTTTGAATGGATGAATGCGGACGATGCGGACAGGAGCATTTTCTCCTTTGTCAGAAGGGATGAATCGGGGAAAAAGAACCTGCTCTTTATCCTCAATATGACACCGATGAAGTGGGAGAACTATATCGTTCCCGTTCCTGGGCCCGGCGAGTACAAGCTTGTGCTCAATTCCGACGAGGAGAGATTCGGAGGCTTCGGAACAAGTGCTCCCGAAAAGCTGAGATCCGTAAGGGAACACTGCGTTCTCCAGGAAAATGTCATAAAACTCGATATGAATCCTTACAGCGGTCTTGTGTATACCTTCTGACAGGCTAAAGAAATCAGCCTTTTTGACCGAAATTATAGGTGAGTGCACGGACGCACTCACCTTTTTCGATTTTATTTTCGAAAAAACGATCGGGACGGATCCCCCATTTTATCCATAAAACGGGAGATTTAAGATTGAAGATCACATTCGAAGGACAGGACAATTCCCGGGCCCTTAAATACATAAAGAACAACACTCAGGGAAAGCAGATCCAAAAAGGGGATATGCTTTCTCCCGAAAGTATGTCCGCACTTGTGGATATCGGTAACGGCAATAACCTTCAGATCCCCGGAGAAGAAGGAAAGCACAGCCTTCTTGCCGGAGCTGCAAGGGATGCTTCTGTTCAGGATGCGGGAGTTCTCAAGAATTACCGCGTGGTCATGGCACACACCATGTCCGGAGAAGATGTCCGCAGGGCCGAGGAGGACGGATTCGACCTTAAGAATATGTCCCCGGAAGAGAGCGTCACCATTCTCGATAAGGTTAAGGCAGAGACCGCAAAGGGCGGAACCGTCATCAGGGGCTTTAACGACGATCTGGATGATGCGGTTCTCGAAAGTGCCGGAAACAGAGGCCTCGACGGCGTTGTCAAAAAGGCCCTCGCCGAGCAGGATCTTCCCGCAACAAGCGATAATATCCGTGAACTTTCCGGTGCGGTCGATCTTGCAGGACAGCTCGAAGTACCCACCGATTCCGAAATAGCATATATCATCGAAAATGACCTTTCTCTTGCGGTAAGGGATTTTTACGTTGCCCAGAGTGCAGCTCCCGAAAGACCCGCGCAGGCTTTGGACCCTTCCGTGCTCGATACTCCCGAGATGAAGAATATCAGGGAGAGCATGATCGAAGCCGGCAAGGTTCTGGACGATCCCGAGGAAGGCTTCGCCATCGCTGAGTGGCTCTTTGAAAGAAACCTCCCCGTCACCGGTGAAAATATCCTCAGGGCCAAGAATATTTCCGATATACAGTTCCCCATATCCCCGGAAAGAGCGGCCCGTGCGGGAGCCCGTGCCCTTGCTTCCGGAAAGAGCGCGGATATGGCGGATCTTACCGAAAAGGGCAGCGTCTATGAGCAGGCAGCCCTTTTGGAAGCCGGCTATTTCTCGGATGCGGTCCTTAAAACCGAGGACATCGCACATACAAGAAAGATCCAGGAGATCAGGTTCAGCATGACCGCGGAGGTCAACCTGGAGCTTGTAAGAAGCGGCTTTGCGATCGATACCGCTCCCATCGAGGAGCTTATAGACAGACTTAAAGTCATCGAGCAGGAGGTAGCCCTTAAGTACTTCCCCGAGACCGCAGGCGTTACCGACCACGACGATGGTGCGCCCGGCATGAGCATCGGAAGTCCCGAGGATGCCGTCGCCGCATACAGACTGATGAATGCGGTCAATACCGCAGTTACCGAACTGGGGGATGCACCCGCATCATCCCTCGGCGTATTCGTTCCCAGGGTCAGTGCGGAGGTCGCATTCGGAGAATTCGAAGAGATCGCCCTCGGCGAAAAAGAAAGACTCAAGAAAGCGGGTGAAAGCTACGAAGCCCTTTCCACCGAAGTAAGAAGGGACCTCGGAGACAGCATAAGCAAGGCATTTTCGAGTGTCGACGGACTTGTGGAAGGACTCGGACTCGATCTTAACGACCTCAACAGAAGACATGTCAGGATCCTTGCTTACAACCGCATGGAAATAAGCATCGAAAACATGGACAGGATTGCGGCCGCAGATGAGACCGTCACTTCCGTCATCGACAGGATGAAGCCCGCCGCGGTGCTCGATATGATCAGAAGCGGCATCAATCCTCTCGAAAAGAGCTTTGATGAGATTGGTAAATTCCTCGATGAGAGGATCGTAAATACCGAAGGATACGAGAAAGCATCCGAAAACTACGCCGAATTCCTTTACGCTCTCGATAAGAGCAGGGAGATAACAGCAGAGGAAAGGGAAACCTACATCGGCATCTACCGTATGCTCGACAAGATCGAAAAGAAGGACGGAGCTGCGATCGGTTCCGTCGTAAACACAGAGAGCGAACTCGATTTCGCAAACCTTCTTTCCGCGGTAAGAAGCGCAAAGTTCAGGGGAATGGATGTCAGGGTAGATGACGGCACGGGTCTTTCCGAGGTCGTATCGGCGGGACGTTCCATTACTGACCAGATAATGGCATCCTTCAGGGAAGCCAGCGGGGCATATTACGAGGACAAGGCCGAGTACCTCAGAAACGCCGCATTTGCCGGAGAAGCCGAGTTTTCCTTTATCCAAGATGCGGGAGCAGAGGTAAATTCCGCGAACATCATTGCCGCAGAGAATCTGCTTTCTTCGGACGATGATCTCTACAGGACGGTCTTCGGCAAAAAGGAAGACAAAAAGGCGGCCGATAAGGCATTAGAAAGGATAGCATCCGCGAAAGAGCCCGAAGAGGAATATGCGGATTTCCTGAAGGAAATGAGAGCCGATGTTCAGGCTATGACCTTCGAAGCCGGCGAAGTGATAGATGTCAGGGCGCTTCAGCAGGTCGGAAGACAGCTTTCCGTAGCCGTAAAGGCAATAGAGGAAGGCGTCGAAGAGTATTTCATCCCCGTGGATATAGGCGGAGAGATCTCCAAGGTCAGGGTATCCTTCAGAGGCAGTGAAGGTTCATCTTCAGCGGACATCACCTTTAACGATACCGACGGAAACGAGTGCAGGGCACATCTTGAGCTCTGGGAAAGGTCCGTAAACGGTATTGTTTCCGCAGATCCGGGCACAGAACTTAAGAAATTGCTCAGAGCTGCCGATATATTTACTGCAGACTTAAATAATGACGGTTTCAATACCTCCGCCGGGGTCAAGGTCATAAAGGCGGACGAAACCGAAAAGTCAAATAAATACGAACTCTCCGGCAAGGATGCCGGTGTAAACAGACAGGAGGGAGCCGGTCGCAAAGAGCTCTTCAGGTTATCCGAGAGATTCCTGAAGGCAGTCAAGGAGAGCTTCCATGAGGATCAATTATAATGTTTCGGCGATGATCGCCAATAATTCCCTTAAGAATAACGACGACCTTCTCAGTGCGTCACTTCAGAGATTATCATCAGGATTCAAGATCAACGGGGCCAAGGATAACCCCGCAGGTCTTGCCATGGCAAAAAGAATGAACGCCCAGATCACCGGCACACATACCGCCGATGACAATACCATGGACGGAATCTCCGTTATCGAGACCGCAGACGGTGCTCTTTCCGAGGTTGCCGCAATGCTCCAGAGAATGAACGAGCTTGCCGTACAGGCATCAAACGGAACCATGACCGATGATGACAGGGAGATCATCCAGAAGGAGATCGAGCAGCTCAAAGAAGAGGTCGACAGGGTTTCCAAGAGTACTGAATTCAATTCACAGCCCCTTCTCGACGGATTCTACGATCTCAAGGGCTATACCGACAATATCAATGTGAAGGTTCTCACCTATTCCAAGGAGATCCCCGCAGATAAATACAATTTCAACGATATCAGCTGGACCTTAAATGCCGACGGAACCAAGGATGTCACCGTTACCGATTCCACCGGATCGACCACAAAATACAAGGGTTCCATGCTCGATAATGTTATCACCATAACCGGTGCGGACGGATTTGAACTTAAGCTGACCGTTCCCGAGAACCGGGCAAACGCAAGCGGAGCTACGGGAGCCCTCGAAGTTGAGTGTACCGGCATCGGAGCCATGAGACTCCAGGTCGGATCCAACGAAGGTCAGATACTTGAGATGCAGATCCCCGCAGTGAACCTTAGCAACATGGGACTTACCGGACTCGATCTTTCCACCGAGGATAAAGCAAGGGAAGCCATCGACAGGATCAAGAATGCGATGACCTTCGTAAATACCGTAAGAGGCCAGCTCGGTGCATATCAGAACAGACTTGAGAATACCGATGCAAGACTTGATGTGACCGCAGAGAACATGACCTCGGCTTACTCCAGGATAATGGATGTCGATATGGCTGAGGAAATGACCAAGTATTCGACCTACACCGTAATGACCCAGGCAGGAACCAGCGTTCTTGCACAGGCTAACGACAGACCTTCGACCGTTTTACAGCTTCTTCAGTAAGGGGGATAGGATATGACAGATAATCTCAAGCAGGAATTCACCAGAAGAATAAGCGTTGCAAATTCAACCGAGCTTATCGTAGTCCTTTACGACATGGTCCTCTGCTATGCGGATGATGCCGAAGAGGCTCTTAAGACCGATCAGGATCACGAATTCTACGCAGCGATCTCCAGAATGAGAAACTGCATCAACGAACTCATGTGCTCACTCCATATGGAATACGAGCCTGCTGCGGCACTCCTTTCACTTTACAGATTCTGCATCAGAAAGCTTACCACGGTCGGCATCAGAAGGAGCATTGAGCCCCTCGATGAGATCAGAAAGATAATCAAGCCCCTCAGGGAATCATATGCGGGCCTTGTCGGATACAATACATCCGGTCCCGTCATGGGCAATTCCGAGACCGTTTATGCAGGTTTAACCTACGGAAAGAACGACATAAACGAGAATCTCGTCAACAACGTAAACCGCGGAATGCTCATATAATACAAGGGTTTTAAATGAATGATACGGAACTCCCCTTTTCGGGGAGTTCTTTTTTGTGACGTTCATGTCATGTTTTTACCGTCAGATTTCACAAATTTTCGGATTCGTGAAAAAAGGTATTGAAATCTTCAAAATGCGAATATATAATCGCACTTACAAAAACGCCTTTCGGAAAAATTCTTTTTCCGGGCGCAGATGATGAGTTAACGCCTCGTCGTCTCAGGGACGCTCGTCCCGTTTACCCAACAGTTAATACAAATTGATCATGGAGAAAAGAGATGTATCTGTTAGCCGCATTTCTCGCGGTTGCCGGACTCTTTGATCTCTTTTTCCGAAAAATACCCGGCAGGCTCATTCTTCTCATGCTCGGAGTCTGTCTGATAATGAACGTTTATGTGTCGGGACTTTCCTCTCTTACGGATGTGATCCCGAGGATCCTTATCGCGGGCGCACTCTTTTATCCGGTATTTGTCATCGGGGCACTCGGTGCGGGAGATGTGAAGCTTATTGCGGTCAGCTGCGGATTTATACCGGCAGGAAAGGCACTGATGTTTCTTTTTATTTCGCTTCTGATCGCTTCGGTCATCGGAGTCCTGAAGATGGGTATTAACGGAGAGTTTTCAAAGAGGATGCACCGGCTCGCGTTATATATCAAAAAAACCATAAGGACGGGCAGACCCGAAATGTACCACGCAAACAGGGCGGCCGCACTGGAAAACGGAGTTGCCCTTGCCGGTCCGATGTTCATAAGCGCACTTATCGGTATCGGAGGATTGTATTGAGATGAAGCCTGAAAGGATATTGCTTTTATACGACAGGGACGAGGAATATGCGCATCTGATGGGGGAATATATCCTCGGATGTAAAGGCCTTCCCTGGAAGATCGCTGCCTGTACGAGTGCGGGAGACCTGCTCGGAATAGTGAAGGGACGCTCGCCCGAGGTGCTGGTGACACCCGCCTCATGCTATGACAAATGTCTCGAAAAGATCGGGGCAAAGCATCTGATCATCCTAAGTGATGGAACTCCGGGAGTTCGCGGAGTGACCGAAAAGTATCAGCCCGCGGAGAATACCTTAAGGGCCATTCTCGACATATGCGCGGACGATGAGGATGGCGGTGAAGCGTATTTTATGAACCCGGCCAAGGACAGGGCAAAGCTCATAGGTGTCTTTTCACCGGTAAGAAGATGTTACCAGACGACATTTTCGGTTCTGATGGGCAGACTTCTTTCGGAGAGGGGCAGGGTTTTATACCTGAGCTTTGAATTCTGCGAAGGCTGTGATGAGCTGATCCCGCCGGAAGACAGCAGGGGGCTGTCGGATCTGATGTATTTCATAAAAAGTCCGGTCAATGTATTTCTGCTCAGGTTTAAGTCAATGGTCAGGAGCATCGCGGGACTCGATTACATACCCTGCGCACTTTCGGGGACGGACATCTCCGATATACCCGAGACGGAGTGGAAGCTGTTCCTTTCCCGGATATGCGATTACGGCGAGTACTCGTACGTGATCCTGGATCTGTCGGAGAGCATAAGGGGAATCTTTTCGATCCTGAGAATGTGCGACCGGATATACACGCTGACAAGAAATGACCGCGTGGCAAAGCGCAAGGTTGAAAGCTATGAGAATGTTCTGAGTCTGTATAACTATGACGATGTCAGGGAAAAGAGCATCAAGTGCAGTCCGCCTTCCGTGAACAGGGTTCCTTCTTTTTCGGGGGATATGAGCGGGGAGTTTGTCGACTATATCGTAAAACAGCTGGGAGAGATCTGATGGATGCGGTAAAGGCCAAGGAAGAACTGAAAAACACAGTCTGGGAAAGACTGGGTTACGGACAGGAATATACGGACGAAGAGGTCAGCGCGATCATTGACGATTGCATCATGGATTCACCGGGATTGAGGCTCCTGCCCATCGGCGATAAAAGAAGGATCGGAAAGGAAGTGTTCGATTCACTCAGGAGGCTGGATATACTTCAGAGCTTTATCGAGGATAAGTCGGTCACCGAGGTGATGATAAACGGATACAGAAACGTATTCGTGGAAAGGGCCGGGGCACTTACCAAACTGGACCGCGGTTTTGACTCCGAGGAAAAGCTGATGGATGTGATACAGCAGATCGTGGCGGGATGCAACAGGACGGTAAACGAGGCATCGCCGATAGTGGATGCCAGGCTTTCCGACGGATCGAGAGTCAATATAGTTCTTCCGCCCGTTGCTCTTTCGGGACCCACAGTCACGATAAGACGTTTTCCCGAAAAGGCCGTAACAATGGAGGACTTATTGAGATTCGGATCGGTCACGGATGAGGTATCGGCATTTCTGAAGATCCTCGTTAAGGCTAAGTACAACATATTCATAAGCGGCGGTACCGGAAGCGGAAAGACCACTTTTTTGAACGTGCTGTCCGGCTTCATCCCGTCCGATGAAAGAGTGATAACAATTGAAGACAGCGCAGAGCTCCGGCTTCAGGGGATCGAGAATCTTGTAAGACTCGAGACCAGGAACGGAGGGCAGGGAGCTGAGGAGATAAGCATAAGGGATCTTATAAGGTCTTCACTGAGAATGCGTCCGGACAGGATCGTGGTCGGTGAGGTAAGAGGAGGGGAAGCACTCGATATGCTCCAGTGCCTCAACACGGGACACGACGGTTCGATGTCTACCGGGCATGCCAATTCATCGAGGGATATGCTGTCGAGACTCGAGAATATGGTGCTGATGGCAACAGAGCTTCCGCTGAATGCCGTAAGGTCACAGATAGCATCGGGACTGGACATAATAGTCCATCTCGGAAGACTCAGGGACAGGAGCAGAAAGGTACTGGATATATCGGAGGTTTGCGGATATGAAAACGGTGAAATATCCCTTAAAAGATTATACGGATTCGTTGAAGAGGGATATGAAAACGGCAGGGTCAAAGGCTCTCTCAGGAAGACAGGGGAACTTGAAAACAGGGAAAAGCTCGCCCGCGCGGGATTATCGCTCGGTTAAGTGGGATGCGGCGAAAAGACTGCGGGCGGTCTCAGAGTCGGCCGGGTGTGTTCTTCTCCTTTCGTATTTTTTTTACCGGAGCTTATTAGCAGTCATACCTCTTTCCTTTATCGGGATCCTGTACTTTCGAAAAAAGGGAAGGAGCCTTGCCGTGAAGGACAGGAAGACTTTGGAATCCCAGTTCGGTGAAGCCATACGCAGCGCAGAGGCTGCACTCAAGGCGGGATACTCGGTAGAAAATGCTTTTGTCCAGAGCGGAAAGGATATGGAAAGACAGTTCGGAAGTGATGCGTTTATATGCGGGGAGCTCGAAGCGATAAGAAGGGGAATGATCCTGAACATCACTCTTGAAGAAATGCTCGCAGACCTGGGCGAACGAAGCGGGAGCGAGGCAATATCGGATTTTGCAAGGGTTTTTGCGATCGCCAAAAGATACGGCGGAAATATGCCCGAGATAATATCCTCCGCTGCGGACACCATCTCGCTTCAGATAGAGACTGCAGAGGAGATAGAAAGCTCTCTTTCGGGAAGAAGGATGGAGCTGAACATCATGAGGGTCATGCCATTCGGGATACTCGCTTATGTCGGGATCACAAGTCCGGGGTATTTCGATCCTCTTTACGGTAATCTGACGGGAGTTCTTTTGATGACCGGGCTCTTATTCATATATTTGGCGGGCTTTGTCCTGGGGGATAAGGTTCTTGCCGGGATTGAGGAGGTGTAAAAATGCTGGATAAGATCTGCGGATACATATACAGGGTCCTGTTTTGCAGGGAGGGAAGCCGCCCTGACAAGTCGGTCATAAAAAAGCTGGTTTTTCTGCACCCTGCCGGGGATACCGGGGAGCTTTACAGGGATTTTTGCATAAGGAGGATCAAACTGACCCTGGTCACGATACTCGGCGGACTGATCCTTGGAAGCATTATGAAGATTTCCGCTCTTACGGGACGCAGTATATCCGGTATGGGATTCGAAAGAAGCGAATGGAACGGGAAAAAGGAGAGGCTGGAGCTTTATGCGATATCCGGAGATGAGGTGTATGAGATCGATGTAACCCTTGAACCGAGACTTCTCGGAGAAGCGGAGCTGGATTCATATTCGGAGAGGTTTGAAGAAGAGATCGGGGAACTGATACTCGGTGAAAATGAGGACCTCCGGCATGTGAGTACGGATCTTGCGATCGCTGAAAAATACGGGGGATACCCGTTTAAATGCGTATGGAGATCATCGGATCCGAAAAGGATAAGCGCATATGGCGGCAGGGTCGATCCTTCTTCGGAAGCCGAGGTGATGCTCACGGTCACATATTCATACGGGGATTTCAAAAAGATCATGGATATTCCGGTAAGAGTGGTACTGCCCGGGATGACGGATAAACAGATGTTTGAAACCGGTCTGGCAGGTTTCCTGTCGGATAGTCAGGGAGAAAACCGTGAGGATAAGATCTGGACTCTTCCGTCCGAGTATGCGGGCAGGGAGCTCAGATGGGAAAAAAGGACAGAGGACGAAGGCTTTTTGATCATGGCGGTTTTTGCCGCGGTGGGAGCGGTCATATATATGGCATTCGAAAAGGACCTGACCTCCGGGACCGAACGGAAAACAGAGAACATGAGGAAGAGTTATCCGAAGATCCTGCGGCAGCTGGCGTTATACATAGGAGCAGGCATGACGGTCAAGGCTGCATTTACGAGGATTGCGGAGGATGCTCCGGAAAAAAGCGGGGAATTCATATTCGAGGAGATGAAGATCGCCTGCCTCGAGATGAAACAGGGCATAAGCGAAACACAGGTTTATGAAAGATTCGGGAAGAGAACGGGACTGGCCGAATATATCAGGCTGTCAGGTCTTCTTTCACAGAATCTTAAAAGGGGAAACCCGGGATTTACCTCGAGACTCAGGGAAGAAGCATATCAGTCGATGCACGAAAGGGTACTGGAATCCAGAAAGGCGGGGGAAAAAGCGCAGACTAAGCTCCTTGCCCCAATGATGATGATGCTTGCCGTTGTGATGGTGATGATAATGATGCCGGCATTGACCGGAATAAAGATATAAGGAGGACAGAAAGATGATGAGATTAAAGGGATTCAGGGATTTTCTGAAGGAAGACGACGGGATGGGAACCGTGGAGGTGATACTCATTATCGTTGTGCTTGTCGGACTGGTGATCATTTTCAAAAGCAGGATCACGGAAATAGTGGAAAACCTCTTCGACAAGATCACCACACAGACCGATTCCGTATGATGCGGCGAAGGGCTTGCGGCGGATATCTGACCGTGTATATGACCCTGACGCTTGCAGTGCTGCTCAGTCTCTGCCTGACCATGATCGAGGGTGCGAGAAGAAGTGCCATGAGGATGCAGGCGGAGGTCATAACGGATACCGCCATGAGAAGTGTGCTCGCAGAATACAACAGGGAACTGATGAGGCAGTACAACATATTCGCGGTTGATTCATCCTATGGGACGCCGGACTCCGGAATGGGACAGGCTTCGCTGCACTTTAAGGATTACATGGAGAAAAACTATGATCCGGATGTCCCGATGCCCTGGCTGGATTACAGGGATTATATAGGCGCATATCCCGAAAGCGCCACTGTGGATGCGGTCAGTTACCTGACCGATGATCAAGGAGCGGTGTTCAGGGCATGTGCCATAGAGGCGATAAAGGATGATCTCGGGCTGACACTTGCTCAGGAGGTGGTCGCCTGGGCAACAAGTTCGGAGATTACCGCGGCGGACGGGATGGACATACAGGGAGAGCTCAATTCCCAAAGCTCCGCAGTTTCTGTGGCGGCGGCAGGTGAAAGAAACAGAAGACAGTCCGAAAGGGATGCGCAGGAAAAGGAATATGAGGAAGCCTGCAAAGCAGCGGAAGAGGCGGGTGAAGAACCGCCTCAGGCTCCCGAACTGACTTCCCTTCCCGAACAGTACAGTTCACCGGTGAGCGGCATAGCCGGAAGCGTAAACAGCGGAATACTCGGATATGTTATCGACGACCCCGAAAAACTCTCGAGAAGACGGCTTGATCTGAGCGGCACTGTCTCCGGAAGAATGAATGCCGGCGATGTCAGTACGGGAACCCTGGAATA